>CALMES010000106.1 GCA_937863435.1 uncultured Candidatus Peregrinibacteria bacterium | reverse complement strand
TGTCGTCTATTGTTATACTGGCGCACAACATCCGTTCGATCTGGAACATCGGCACGTTATTCCGTACCGGCGACGCATTTGGGGTCGATCATATTCATTTAACCGGTTACACCGCTCAGCCGCCGCGCAAAGAAATATCGAAAACGGCATTGGGTGCAGAAGAATGGATTCCCTGGAGCTACACCAAAGATCCGCTGGAAGCGGTCGAGAAACGGCGAAGCGAAGGGTTTTTGATCGTCGCACTCGAAAAGAATGATAGGAGCATTGCAATCAATACGCTCAACTCCGATAAGCCAATTTGCCTGATAATCGGCCACGAAATACTTGGCGTGAATGACGAGCTCTTAAACGCATCAGATACCGTTGTTCATATTGCCATGCAGGGAAAAAAAGAATCATTGAACGTGGCGGTTGCAACGGGCATTGCGCTGTATGCATTGCGACACGCAAGATAATCTGCCGTGACTATCTTCGCTTGTACTAAGCAAATGTGCTGGTATTATACTGACAATTTCCCCGCATATTATGGCTGACCAGACAACCGGAACGAATCCCCCGACCCCCCCTCGACCCGGCGATCCGGTGCCCAATGAGGGACTGGATCCGACACAGGTGTTCGGCAGTGCTCCGATGCCCCCGCCACAAGCCGGAGCGGCACAAGGTGCGGGAGCAGCAGATAACGCTGCCAATCCGCCGCCACAGGACAACAGTCCGCCGCCGCCGCCAGTTGGTACTCCTGCGACAAAAGAGGCAGGGTACGACGATGAAGACATCAAGATTCTGACCGAAGTAGGCGCTTATCGTTTCGGCAGCATAATGGCGACACTGAACAATCAGAACATTGTGGTGCCCGCTCATCCGGAAACAAAGTTTGACGAACAGTCCTTTCTGGGCCTGTTGCGCGGTTCCATTTCGCTCACGCGCGACGAAAAGTGGCGCATTATTCAGGCAATTCCCAAACTCAGCCAGTTTCAGATTGATGAACTGCAGAAAATTCTGCAGGAGGAACGCACGAAGTTCAGCGTACTGTCGCCAAAGCACTTAAAACATCTTATGGGACTGGAAAAGAAGCATGCCGAAGACTGGAAGGATCTGCAGTCTCTCTATATTCAGCAGAGCGCAAAACAGAAGGAACAGTCGCAAGCTGATGAGATCAGGAAGCAGTTGGGACTGTAAGAGGATTGCAAAGAACCAGACGATGCAGAGGAACCAGAGGATTTGCAAGCATCGAATGAAAGAATACTTTGGTCTCGAATAAAATGACGATCGTCTGCATCGTCTGGTTCCTTTGGTTCTTCTTTTTCTTCTACACCAGATTCATTCGCAAAAACACGAATAGCATCACACCAATCACACTCAGTGCGCCGCCTAAGATCAGTTTGCCCGACAGTGCACGATGAATGGAATGAAGAACAAGATACAGAAAAATCGCCAGAATAAAGCTGAGGATGAGCGGGGAAAAGAAAAACCCCTCTGCAGCCGGAATCTCGACAGGCAATTGGCGCACGTATGTGTAGTAGCCGCATGCCACAAACAAGCCATACCAGGCAAGCAGCCAGCCGGCATACAAGCGCAATGTTGCAAACAGGGATGTGTATTTTTTTTCAACAGAAACTGGCTCCGCTATCCCTGCCCCGTTCTGCTGCTGCGCAACAGTTGCCGCGATCACCGGGGCAGCGGCAGAGAATCCTGCGGATTGCTGCACAACTCCGTTTTCTTGCACTTGCCACTGCTCAAGTTCTGCATCCTGCACAGGAGCGGACGTGCCGACAGGTGTCAGCACGGCAAGCCGCAAACCCTGAACATGATGAAGATTCTCGAACGCTTCGCGCTTTGACGCTGCCTGGACGCTTCCTCTGTGCCGCGTACCGCTACTGTCGGTACCCTCGAACGCATAGGAGACACCGGCATTCGTCTGGGCAGGAGGCTGTTTGAGGCGCATCGCCTCTGTCAGATCGATCAGTTCCAGATGCAGTTGCTCAATTGCTGATTTGGCAGTGATCGTATCAGGGGCATCCAGGCTTCCGTGCACCTCCTTGCCATCCTCGTTGACTGCACGATACGTGTAGGTTGGCATAGAAAACAGGAAAATCTTATTTGCCGGCGTACGGATCGATATGGCCGATCATATAGCTGATGGCTGTCTTGAGCCTTGCGTCGCCGGAAAGCTCAAAGTGGCGGTCTTCGGTCCAGTCCCGGTAAGCAGTGACCGTCGAACCATTGGTCACCACCTGTCCATCAACACCGCCTTTGGAGGCGGAGGATCCGCTTACCAGATGAAGCTGGATGACTCCCTGGTTCGCCTGGGTAATGTCGGCAAACCCGAACTCAACACGCCACAGTGAGCCGGCGCCGGCGCCAAACGACTGGAAATACCACTGCTTATGCACCGGTACGCAGAAGCTGATGTGTGTTGTGCAATAGCGCTGGGTCCACATGGCATCCGCTGCGTAATTCAACTTCATCATCGCCACAATCTGCTGCTCCTTGGATGCATCGGGATTCGCACTTGCAACCGAAGAAGAGACGGAGGAGGAAATGCTGCTGGAAGACGAACTTACGGGCTGACGGGAAGACGATGAACTTTTCACAGCCGTCTTGGAGGAAGAAGAGGAGCTTTCCAAAAGCTCGGAAACGACAGACGAAGACGATGAAGCAAGCTGTACGACACAGATACCGCTGCAATCAGCACCGCCGTTTTGGGGATCGCACGAATCAGCGGGGTCATCGATACACACCTGTCCGTTGTCGCACTGGAAACCGGCAAAGCCGCCGCATATCTTGGGCTTGCTGGCCTCGCTGCTGCTGAAGGAGCTTTCCAGGCTGACAATTTCCTCCACATGCAGCAACGTGCCGCCGGCCTCCACCGTTGGCTCACTATAGCCGCGTACCTGCGCTTTCTTGCCGATGTATGTATCGAGATCCAGATTGGCGCCTGCGGACTCAAGAATAATAAATCTGCCGTCATCCAGCATAAGCTTGTGTGTTCCCTGCATGTAAATGGATGCCCCAAGCTGATCGATGGTACCAATGAAACTCACATTGCGCGTGACAGCAGGCGCCTGCGACGCAACGGAGCTGGTAACACTGCTGGATGCCCCCGAACCTGTCGTGGTTCCGCTGCAGGAGATGACGAGAAGAAGACTTGAAAAAACCAGAGCGGTTCGTATAGTACGCATAAGTGTGAGACAAAGGGAAAGGCAGGCATCAGTATACCGTCTTCGATGCAGAGAGCCAACCGTATCCACACCTAATATTCATTTTTTTCGCAACTTCTTACCATGTACGTCCCGCCGCAATCTGTTCTCGCGAAATATGCAGACCTTCTGGTGAAATTCGCACTGAACGGCGGGGAGGGGGTACAGCCCGGGGAAGTGGTGCAGGCAGTGATACCCGATATCGCCAAGCCTCTGTACAAAGAAATACAGCGTGCGATTCTGGAATCCGGCGCACATCCGAAACTGCACTTTATCGCAACAGAAACCGACGGCATGTTTTTTGAGCTGGCCAATGAAAACCAGCTGACGTTTTTTCCCGAAGCATTCAAGCGTGCGGAAGCCGATTTGATTGACCACCAGATTTCCATTATTGCCGATGTCAATCCTTCCGAACTGAAAGATGTCAACCCGGAAAAAATCTTCAAGGCAATGGACGCCCGCAAAAAGTATCGGGACTGGCTCAATGACAAAGAGAGCGACGGCAAATTCACCTGGACACTGGCGCTGTACGGCACCGAAGGAATGGCCAAAGAGGCCGGCATGAATCTGGAAGAATACTGGGCGCAGATTATCTACGGGTGCTACTTAGACAGCGAGGATCCCATTGCACAGTGGCGCAAGATCCAAAAAGAGCAGGAGCGTGTAAAAGCCAATTTGGACGCGCTGCAGATAGAGAAGGTGCATGTGGAAGGGGCCCACATCGACCTCTTTGTACAAATCGGAAAAAACCGCAGGTGGCTGGGGGGAAGCTGCCGGAATATTCCAAGTTACGAACTGTTCATTTCCCCGGACTGGCGGGGTTGTGAAGGCAGGATTTTCTTCAACCAGCCACTGTTTCGTTACGGCAATATTTTGCGCGACATTTCCCTGGAATTCAAAGAGGGCAAACTCGTGTCTGCCAGCGCCGGAAAGGGTGACAACGTCTTGCAGTCGATGATCAAGCGCGAGAATGCCGACAAAATCGGCGAATTCTCCCTGACTGACAAACGTTTTTCGCGCATCACGAAATTCATGGCCAACACGCTGTTCGACGAAAACGTCGGCGGAGAGTTCGGCAACACGCACATAGCCTTGGGCCGTGCATACCGCGATAGCTACACCGGAAATCCGGCAACACCAACCAACGAGGATTGGGAGAGCTGGGGCTTTAACAATTCACCCGAGCATACTGACATCATTTCAACCGAAGACAGAACTGTAACCGCCTATCTGCCCGACGGTTCAAAGAAAGTGATTTTCAAGGATGGGATGTTTACGGTGTAGAGAAGATCGGAGTTGGATGTAAGTATGAGTAACGAAAAATGGGTAAGACGGGTATAGCGGACAATGTGGGTAAGGCGAGTCAAAAAAATATAATAAGGCAAACGACACCTATGTCGGTTGCCTTATCGAGATCTATGATTTGTCTCATCCAGCTGCTCTATGCACAATACCCGCCTTACCCACATTATCCTTTACTCATACATCTTATCCGTGAACTTCCAGAACGCCTCGTTGCCGCCCGCTTCTGCTATACACTCAGAGCCTTCTGCAAAAATCTGCGCGTCAGGATGCATGCTGGGCGGCAGAGGGAACTGACGGTGAACCCACATGATTTTATCTCCGTACTGCTGCATGACGGCTTGCAGGGTCGGATGAACGCGCGTGCAGAAAGGACACTGATAGTCGGCATACTCTATAAGAGCGATCTCTGCCTGAACATTGCCTCGTACATGGTCATTTGCAACATCGACCGGCGGCACGTTGGTAACAACGCTGATGGAAGCATCGGATGGCTTGCCGTTTGGATTTTTGATCATTTCATCGATGGCAGTCGTGAAAGATTCAAGCGGACGGGCGCCGGAAATAAGCCATGCTGTTTTTGTTTTCATGCTATACAGAATATTGCCGGGTGTACCGTCCACGCCCGCCTTGCTTCCGGCTGCCGCCTCGGCCGCCACTTTTCCGGTAAATTTATGACTGTTGAGACAGGCAGTAAAGGTATCGGTATTCAGGCCGATTTCATCGGCTATGCGTGTCATTTTCGCCGTTGCCGTTTCACCGGCTTGCGACGGAACGCTGCCTGGTGCCGCCGGAGCATTGGGTGCCTGTCCACCCGGCTGCAACCCGTGACCGCTTGCAACAGCAAATATGTAACCGACAATAATGCCGATGAGAACCATAGAGACACCGAACCAGATGTTCTTATCCGCGTGATATGAACTGGAGGAGGTAGACATACGAAAAAAGTGAGAAAAAACTGAAGCGCCAGACGATTATAGGGAAGGGGAGAAAATCTTCAATGGAAGCGCTCCTTCCTGCATTTTTTAATAATGCAAAGACCTGAAAAAAGTATTCACATACCATTTTTGAAACTTTGCCAGAAGAATCGCGTTTACCGACGTGCCAATCATGCGTTGTAGTCTGTGCAATCGTATCGCACAGCGTATACTGCCTGTGCATTTCTTTCTTCCCGTCTCTCATGTCTCCCAAAAAAGAAAAAAAGTCAGAAAAACCGGTCGCCGCTCCTTCTTCGGGGCTGGGACTGAAAATTGGCGGCGTTGCAGCGGCCATCCTCGTCCTCATCGGCGCCGTCGGTGCAGCGGTCTACTGGCAGCAACGGCACATGCAACCGTTCAATTACAATCAAAACATTCGTGTGAGCCCTGCAAGCGAGTTGCGCATGAATTTTCCGGAGCTGATGGACGAACAAAGCACGGAAAAAGAGCTGGGCAAGCCTGCAGATATCACTGGTTCAACCGAGTGGCGGGACGGCGTACTGGTATTTCATCCGTCTGAAAAACTTCAGATGGGCAAACAGTATGTCTTTTCTGTCACGCGCAATGCCAAAACAAAAGAAGGAGTCATTCTGGGTCGCGACATCACCTTCACTTTTCAGGTTTCCGGCGCTCCGGCGGTAGTCGCGCATTTTCCTTCGGAGAACGCGACAGGAATAAAGGAAAAAGCGAAAATCACGATGATCTTCGATCAGCCGCTGATTGCACTCACGCAGGTACAGGGAGACGCCGGCAAGAAAAAACTCACCAACTGGCCTGTTACCATCAGTCCTGCAGTCGACGGTTCGTGGCATTGGCTGAGCACCAGTACCGCCGAGTTCGTGCCCGCTCACGGTTTCAATCCGTCAACAAAATACACGGTCTCTGTCCCGGCAGGAATCAAAACAGCATCGGGCGATGCCACGGACAAAGATGTCAGCTGGAGCTTCGAAACAGTCCGGCCGGCAGTGGAGGCAGCCACACCGGAAAACGGCACCAATGGCATCAGTCCAAAAGCAGAAATCTCCCTGCAGTTCAATCAGCCGGTGGATTTAAAGAGTGCCGAACAGAAGATTCGTTTGTATGCCGGCAAACTCAGCATACTCTCCTCTTCCGCGCGTGACACACAAAACAGCCAGGCCGCCACCTCTTCCCTTTCTGTCCCGAGCGGCTTCAGTCAGACAGCCATCCGCAGCATCCGCTACGGAACAACTGAAGAGAACGGCAGGACAAAGCTCGACATGAGCAAGCTCGTGATAGTGCCGGCAACTCCGATGCAGTTTGCAACCGCCTACACTGTCCAGGCCGAGGAAGGCATCGCCGGCAAGGGCGGCAATCTCGGAAGCCAGAACGGTTACCGCCTCTCCTTCTCTACAGCCGGAGATCTGCTTGTGTCCACCGGCAGCCTGACCCTCGACGGAGTGTGGCTCAGTTTCACCAATCCTGTCGTGACAAAAAACCTCAAGCAGTTCATCTCTGTGACACCGGAACCGGCGGACTGGAAAGATGTCAGGGTGTCGGACGACGAAAGCGGCAGCGGTTCGACATACGCGACATTTTCCCCGGAGTTTAAACCGAGCACAAAGTACACACTCACCGTAAAAGCCGGCCTGACCGATGTGTACGGCCAGAAACTGGCGAAGAGTTATACATTCACGCAAACCACTCGCTCCATAGAACCACGCGCGTTTTTCCACGCAAAGGATGATTTCGGCTTCTTTGAAAAGACGCGTCCGCCTGTGTACTACATCAACACAGTAAACGTCTCGAAAGTGGATCTGGAATTTGCAAAACTGAGCGTGAGCGACTTTATCAATTACCGGCAGGTACGGCGCAATTCGTGGGAGAATGTGCCGGTGAGCCTGGAAGGAAAAGCGGATTACAAAACCTGGAGCATCGTCCCTGCAGGAGCGAAGCACGACGAATGGAAAGCGACAGCGTTTGACATCCAGAAACAGGTCGGCCAGACGCTTGGATCAGGCATATATGCCCTCTCGATCAGCGCACCGGAATACGCACAGGAAGTGTCGCAGCCGAATGTAGGTCGCTACGACGAAAGCTCTGTTATCACGGCCAAAAAGGAGAAGATCAAGAACTACCAGTTCTTCGCGCTGACGAACATGTCCATTACCCTGAAGTACTCGGGCACCCGCACACTTGCCTGGGTCACCAACATCCAGACGGGCAATCCCGTAAGCGGCGCGACCGTCAGCTACATCAACAGTCAGAATAAGACGGTACTCAGCGGCAAGACGGACGCCAACGGATTTTTTGAGTCGAATTTCCCGTACGAGCAGGCCACCAATGCCGATCCGCGCGGCTATTCATCTTCACCGGATTTCTGGGTGACTGCCGAGAAGGACGGGGATTTTGCGTTTGTCAGCAACTCCTGGAACCAGGGAATCCAGCCCTACGATTTTGACGGTGTATCCGGCTATGTGCGTGATCCGAGCGAGAAATATGACGTGCAGTCATACATGTATACCGAGCGGCCTCTCTACCGGCCCGGCGACACGGTGTACTTCAAGGCAATGACCCGGTTACAGGATATGGCCGGCAAGCTGGCGATTCCCGCCAATTACACAGCCGACATCAAAATATCGAATCCCAGCGGCGACACTGTCTTCAGCAAAAAGTTGAACATCAACAGTTTCGGCAGTTTCGACGGCAGTTTTGTGCTCGCGAATACCGCCGAGCTCGGCTACTACTACATTCAAGCCGACTTGAGCACCGGCGATAAAATTCTGCCGAACTCCGTCTATGGCAATTTCTCCGTTCTGGCCTATCGAAAGCCGGAATACAGCGTGGAGGTGAAACAGGCAAAAGACGAATATGTAAGCGGAGACACTATCGAAGCCGATATTTCGGGCCAGTATTATTTCGGTGCACCCATGGCCGCTGCCACAGTCGCGTGGCGGGCAACGACTACAGACTACTATTTCAACAAATATGATTACAGCAACGGCTGGTACTCGTTTGGCAAGCAGGATGCATGGTGCTGGATGAATTGCGAGCGGGAAAACAATACGTTGACGGAAGGCAAAGGTACGCTCGATGCCAGCGGCAACCTGCATATCAGTTTCCCGGCGGCAATCGATACCAGTCCGGTAAGCCAGGTGATCAGCATTGAAGCCGATATCACCGACAGCAACAATCAGGTGGTGAGCAACCGCACATCAGTTGTTGTCCATAAGACGAATGTGTACGTCGGCGTAAAGACCGATGATTACGTGGTGACTCCTGGCAGCTCGGCCCACGTGAGCGTTGTCACGCTCAACCCCGACGGCACACCCAAGAAGAATCAGACTGTCACCGCCAGGCTGTTTGCACGCCAGTGGAATACCGTGCGCAAGAAGGGCGTGGATGGCGAATACTATTATGACAACGAGAAGAAAGACACGTTTGTCAGCCAGATTGCCATCACAACAGATGACAAAGGAAAGGGAAAGGGCGACATCGTCGTAGAAAACGGAGGCGAATACGTGATTGCCGCCAGTGCCAAGGACGAAGGCAATCGTGAAACTGTTGCGGAAACATCTGTCTACAGCTGGTCGAACACGTACTACAACTGGCCGCATTCCAACAATGACCGCATTGCCATTGTCGCCGACAAGCCGGAGTACGCAGTCGGCGATACGGCCAAGCTGCTCGTGAAATCGCCCTACCAGGGCAAAGGAGTCAAAGCGATGGTCACGGTGGAGCGCGAGAATGTCATCACCAAGAAAATTATCGATATCACCAGCAATGCGCTGCCGATCGAAGTGCCGATCACCGAAGATCTGCTGCCAAACGCATATGTGTCTGTTGTCATCATCAAGCCCCGTCAGGGCGAAACATTCAATGATGCAGGACTGGATACAGGGATGCCGGCATTTAAAATCGGTTACATCAAATTGCCGATCGAAACCAAAGTGAAGAAGCTGAATGTAGCGGTGACAACGGATAAAACCCGCTACGCCCCGGGCGAGAAAGTAACCGCCACCATTACCACTACCGACTGGCAGGGCAAGCCCGTCAAGGCCGAGACATCTCTGGGCGTTGTGGATATGAGCGTTCTGGCCTTAACCGGATTCCAGCTGCCGGACCTGATGAACAGTTTTTACTACGAACACTCACTTGGCGTAAGCACTTCCAACATGCTCATGTATCTCGTTGAACGCTTCAAGCCGGGTTCCAAAGGAGGAGGCGGTGGCGATCCGGAGGAACGCAAGCGGATGAACCTGAAGGATACGGCATTCTGGAATCCGGCCATCGTGACCAACGATGCCGGCATCGCAACCGTCACCTTCACACTGCCCGACAACCTCACTACCTGGCAGCTTCTGGCAATTGCCAGTACGAAAGACAGTCGCTTTGGCGCAAAAGACGGCACCATGCTCGAAACCAAGCACGTGATTGTCCGGCCGGTGCGCCCGCGGTTTGCGGTTGTCGGCGATGAAGCACGGCTTGGCGCCATAGTGCACAACTTCCTGCCCACCACCCAGACATTCGCCGTATCGCTCAAAGGCAAGGGCTTTACTGTCAGGGGCAGCAGCACGCAGAAAATTACCGTCAAACCGGACGAGCAGATGAAAGTGGATTTTCCCGTTGCCTTCGACATAACGGACAAGGCAACCTTCGACTTCAAGGCCGAATCCGCCGGCGGCAAAGATGAAATCGAGGAATCGATCCCTGTCTATGAATTCGGCGCGCCCCAGTCGGTTGCCACATCGGGCGTCACGGAGACGAACCAGACAGAAAAAATCCTTATCCCGACTGCCAAAGACGCTTCGCACGGAACGTTGTCGGTCTCGGTGTCTCCCACGCTTGCCTCTTACCTGCCCAAAGGACTCGACTATCTGTTCCAGTATCCGTACGGATGTGCCGAGCAAACGATGTCCAGCGTGCTGCCTGATATCACTCTGTCCCGGCTTCAGGGCTTTGACGCGTTCCACATCATGGATCAGAAAAAACTGGATACCACCATTTCAACAGCCATGCAGAAGCTCTACGGCTTTCAGCGCGGCGACGGCGGCTTCGGGTACTGGCAGGATTCAGACCGCAGCAACGTGTACCTGACCGCCTATATAGTCTACGGCTTGCAGATTGCCAAAGACAGCGGTTATACGATCGATGCAAATGTACTGACGCGTGCCAGGCAATACATCACCACCATTCTGCGCGATCCGCATGCCACCAATCCGAATGCCGAATACAGCGATAAATTTCCGTACCTCGGCTTGTCGGAACGTGCGTATATTCTGTTCGTCCTGTCGGAAGGCGGGCAGAATGAGACGAGTATGATGAATGCCGTGTACGACCAGCGCAAAGATCTGCCTCTGTTTGCCAAAGCACAACTTGCAATAGCGCTCAAAAATGTCAAATCGTCTGCAACCGATGTCAAAGCCCAGGCACTGCTGAAAGAACTGCTCAGCTACGCCCAGGCCGATAACCGCGGCATTCGCTTCGAGGAGGACACCTCCAGAGACTATCGCTATCTGATGAGCACCGATACACGTACGACCTCGCAGATCCTGCAGGCAGTGATGCGGATTGATCCGGCAAACGATCTGGCACCCCGCATCGTGCGCTACCTCCTGTCCGTCCGTAAAAATTATCACTGGGACACAACGCAATCGACAGCAGCTTCGCTTCTGTCTTTGATGGAATACCTCAAGGTCACCAAAGAACTCGATGGAAAGTTCACGGCAACTGTCGACATAAGCGGCAAAAATCTCATCCGCAAAGACTTCGGCAAAGCCACTGTTCTCGAGCGCACCGAGGCGGTGAAATCGATTACCGAACTCGCGCGGGGACAGGAAGCGGATGTGAACATGGCAAAGCAGGGAACAGGCAGAATGTATTACGACGTTGTGTTGTCATACTTCTACACCAACAAAGATCTGCCGGCAGCCGACGAAGGGATCAGCATTACACGCACGATGGAACCGATAGCCGGCAGCAATAAAACTCCGACAGTCGGCAATACATACAAAGTCCGCCTGACCGTCACCGTTCCGCAGGACCGCCAGTATGTCGCAGTCGAAAGCCCGCTTCCTGCCGGCATGGAGGCAATTGACCTGTCGCTGAAGACCTCACAGACCGATCTGTTAACCGGCGAAGTGAACCAGCCGGTGCGTAGCGGCGGCTACAGCTACTGGTACGGCTGGACTGACGACTATATTTCCAATGCACTCTGGCGCTTCGCTCATATCGAGTATCGCGATGACCAGGTGTTCCTGTTTGCAGATTACCTGCCAACCGGCGTGTATCAGTATGAATATCTTGTCCGGGCGACCACTCCGGGACATTTCCATTACCGTCCGGCTCGCGCATACGAAATGTACTACCCGGAAACGTTCGGCCAGACCGAAGGCAATTGGTTCGATATCAAGCAATAACATGACAACGCAGCGCTCTCATCCGTCACTGCGCGAGCGCCTGCACAAAGCTGCGATCCTCGCACGCACCTGGTGTACTCCGGCAAGGATGATCCTCCTTGCCGGAGCGCTGTGCATCATCTTTCTTCTCTGGCCGTTACCGTCGGGCATCCGGGAAACAAACCGGTTGCCGTCGGTACGGATTCTCGACAGGCACGGGACGCTGCTGTACGAATTGCGGCGTGACGGCACACAGTCCGTCCTGAGAATCGATCAGATTCCCGTGCGCTTTCAGAAAGCGATCATTGCCATTGAAGACCGCTCGTTTTATGAGCATGGCGGCATCAGCATCCGCGGCACCGCGCGTGCGCTCATGCAGAATATTCAGGCCGGCCGTATTGTCTCCGGCGGCAGCACGCTCACGCAGCAACTGGTGAGATCCGTCCTTCAGCCGGCAAAACGCGGTTATCTCTACAAAGCGTACGAGGCTCTTGTCGCGCTTAAAACCGATGCGATGCTCAGTAAAGAGGATATTCTCGCAACCTATATCAATACCGTGTATTTCGGGCATCAGGCATACGGTCTTCAGGCGGCAGCACAGACGTTTTTCGGCAAAGATCCTTCGCAGCTTTCGCTCGCCGAAACCGCATTTCTTGCCGGCTTGCCGCAGTCACCGAGCAACTTCGATCCGTTCCAGAATTTTCCGGCTGCATTGCGGCGCATGAAGACCGTCCTGCAGGCAATGAGAGACACGCAGGTCATCACCACGCAGGAAATGAATGACGCGCTGGACGAGCCGTTGCATCTGGCACCCGATTCCGTCTCGATACGCGCGCCGCATTTTGTGATGTGGCTTCTGCAAAGAACAGGCACCTCGCACCTGCCGGACGAACTGAAGACGACACTCGATTTACCGCTGCAGAGCGAACTGGAAATCATGGTGAGAAATCATATTGATTCACTCAAGGACAAGAACGTCACCGGCGGTGCGGTCGTTGTTCTCGATGCGCATACGGGCGACATACTCGCAATGGTGGGTTCCGCCGATTATTTTGACACGCAACATGACGGTGCCGTGAATGTGGCGGTATCGGCCCGTCAGCCCGGATCCGCCCTCAAACCGTTTACCTATGCGCTGGCACTGGAACGCGGGGATACTGCCGCAACCACAGTCGCTGACATAGAAACACAGTTTTTTACGCAGGACGGAAACCCGTACATTCCGCGCAACTACGACTATGGCTATCACGGACTGGTGCGCTACCGTACGGCCCTGGCGAATTCGTACAACATAGCCGCCGTGAAGGTGCTCGAAAAAATCGGCGTGGACACACTGCTGCAATTCCTGAGAAAAATCGGCCTGTCGACTCTGACAGATACGGCCGAACACTATGGATTGGCGCTGACACTGGGCGACAGCGAGGTGAAATTGCTGGAGCTGACGCGCGCTTACGGAATTTTTGTGCGGGGCGGACAGACGTTGCATGAACGAGCTCTGCTCAGCGAGCCGGTAGCAGAAGGAGAGCAGGTGCTGCACCCGTCCACTGCATGGCTGATTGCTGATATACTGAGTGACAACAAAGCACGCCTCCCTGAATTCGGCGAAGACGGACCGCTGGAGTTCGATTTCCCGGTTGCCGCAAAAACGGGAACCACGCGCAATTCGCGCGATAACTGGACCATCGGCATGACGCCGGACCGGATTGTCGGCGTCTGGGTAGGCAATGCGGACAACTCGCCGATGCGCGGTACATCGGGCGTGACCGGCGCCGGACCGATTTTTCACGATGCGATGCTTGAAGCCGTCAAAAATCTCCCGCGCACCTGGCTGGCTAAACCGTCCGACATTACCGACCGCACCATCTGCATGCTTTCCGGGCAGCTGCCGGGCCCCGACTGTCACCAGCAGATGACGGAACATTTCGTCGCCGGCACCGCACCGACTACAATGGACACGGTGTATCAGAGACTCAGTATCGATACGCGTAACGGCCTCAAGGCAGGGGAAAGTTGCGATCCGGCATTTGTGGAGCAGCGCGTCTTTACAAATTTTCCGCCGGAACTCCGGCTCTGGGCGGCTGCCAACAATTACCGTCTGCCTCCGCGGGAATTTTCGCCTTTATGCAGCCGGACAGACGTTCATCCGGTGGGACAATCGTGGATAGAGATCGTGCGTCCGTATCCCAATGACAGTTACAAAATTGATCCGCTCATCCCTGCAGCGAGTCAGCAGGTGCTGCTGCTGGGCCAGGCAAGCGATGACATCGGTACCGCCGAATGGTTTGTAGACGGCACACCGGTTGCAAAAACGGATGCTCCTACATTCCGGTCACAATGGCTGATGCAGGAAGGAATCCACACCGTCGAGCTCCGGGCAAAGGGAATCACCAAGAGCGTGCGCATCAGTATTGAAAGGCAGTAATAAAAAGAAATTTCCGTCTGCAGCCGTCTAGCCGCCCAAACCCGCCTTCACAATATCGGCAAGTTTCCATAAATCCATATCTCCTTTCACAAAAAAATCCTTGGCCCCAAGATTCATGCACTTCTGCTGATCCACATCCTGCGCCAGGTTACTCAGCACAATCACCGGGAATGCATATCTTTTCTGCCGGATAAACTGAAGCACTCCGAAGCCGTCAACAACTGGCATCAGAAGATCCGGCAGAAGCAGGTCCGGCTGCCGCTTTTCGATCGAGTCAATGGCCTGCTGACCATTCTCGACGATCTCCAGTTCCCGGTCCGATGCCTGCAGGTTGATGCTGTAGAGTTTACGCAGCAGCTGATCATCTTCTGCGACAAGGATATGCTTAGACATTGAAGAGTGGGGAAGAGGGAAGTGCGAGTGAAAAAATGGTTCCTTTGTTTTCTTCGGACGTGAAATGAATGGAACCACGAAGCAACGTCGTCAGCTGGTTTGTGGATATCATCAAAGATCGACTGGCAAAAGTTCAATCACAGTCCCACGACACGGAGCGATTGTCGAAGGAGTTCGAGGAGTTCAGGCAGATCTGGTTCATGATGCCTTCCGCAAGAAACGCGGCGCCAAGGTGGGTGAACAGTGAGGTCGAGCTTTATGCGACAACTTCTTATATCATGGGGACCGTGGGAGCGAGTCAGGCGTACGCAGGATTCAGGCTTTTTGGGCGTCTATCTAGTCATGGAATCTCTAACTATAACCTCGTCATGAGGGGAGAGAGCCCTGACAAATCTGATCAGTTCAGCTGCCAATTTCTCTTCAGCGAATTTGATCTTCAAACTAAGAGACGGCTAGTCGGTCTAGCCTTGGGGCGAGGGGATAACTCAGGGCCCGGAGTTGGCGCGGTTGTTCTGCTAAAAGAACCGATTCTGGACGCGCGGGTCTTGGATGCCTGGGTCGGCGAATACGATACCTCGGCCGCGCAGAGCGACGACAATCTAGCGGACAAACGTCCTGCCAAGCAAAAAGGCAGAAAAAAATGAGTCTCGTTCTTGCGTGCGAACACAAAGATAATTAAAATATAAAATGCATTTCAATATATTATATATAGAAAAACCTGATTTGAATCCAGATTTGGCCGCCTATCAAGAGAGATATCCGCTTCTGACTAGAGGCGAATTGGCTAAACGCGATCAATCGCTTTATAAACGATTACGCAAAAGTGGGCTGTTGAAGCACGTCCCGGTGAAGAAGCAACGGATCGACGATGCACTCGCGTATTATCGAGAGAACTATGCAGGTCTGACGAGGGGCGAAGTTCAGAAGCGTGACGGCCGTTTGTACGTCCGCCTCTGGAAGGAAGGGAAATTGGATCAGATCCCCGTAAAGCAAGTGCAACGGCGGATAAAGAATGCCCTCGCTTACTACCGGGAGCACTATGCTGGACTGACGAGGGGTCAACTCCAAACCCGAGACAAGGGCCTCTACGAAATACTGCGCACTCGAGGCTTACTGGAACAAATACCACTGAAAAAAGGCCAAAATCTCACAACTTGACCGTATTCTTGCCGATTCGCTCGCGCTCATCGTTGCCATCGACCTATCGTCTCAATGAGTCCTTGGTTCTCTGCACAACCCTCAGGCGTAGGCGGCAGTCGGCGTGTTTCCAGGGATCTCATGGTTCAGATCGCCTGAAGCCCCTGCTTGCGCAGCCTCGAATTCTCCTTGTTTAAATGATCCAGTCCCTTCCCAACCCTCTTCCTCGCGTCGCTTGTTGAGGACGACGCGTCCGAGCCGCCACCGATTTTCAACCTTCCTCTACGGCCGAGACATCACTGTCCCACAAAGCCGAGAACGTGTCTACCTTGTCGGACATCTTGGAGGGACGCACCCACCCGAAGTATTTCCATTCCTCCAGAAAGCAGACGTACGTGAGTACGGCCGAACACTATGGATTGGCGCTGACACTGGGCGACAGCGAGGTGAAATTGCTGGAGCTGACGCGCGCTTACGGAATTTTTGTGCGGGGCGGACAGACGTTGCATGAACGAGCTCTGCTCAGCGAGCCGGTAGCAGAAGGAGAGCAGGTGCTGCACCCGTCCACTGCATGGCTGATTGCTGATATACTGAGTGACAACAAAGCACGCCTCCCTGAATTCGGCGAAGACGGACCGCTGGAGTTCGATTTCCCGGTTGCCGCAAAAACGGGAACCACGCGCAATTCGCGCGATAACTGGACCATCGGCATGACGCCGGACCGGATTGTCGGCGTCTGGGTAGGCAATGCGGACAACTCGCCGATGCGCGGTACATCGGGCGTGACCGGCGCCGGACCGATTTTTCACGATGCGATGCTTGAAGCCGTCAAAAATCTCCCGCGCACCTGGCTGGCTAAACCGTCCGACATTACCGACCGCACCATCTGCATGCTTTCCGGGCAGCTGCCGGGCCCCGACTGTCACCAGCAGATGACGGAACATTTCGTCGCCGGCACCGCACCGACTACAATGGACACGGTGTATCAGAGACTCAGTATCGATACGCGTAACGGCCTCAAGGCAGGGGAAAGTTGCGATCCGGCATTTGTGGAGCAGCGCGTCTTTACAAATTTTCCGCCGGAACTCCGGCTCTGGGCGGCTGCCAACAATTACCGTCTGCCTCCGCGGGAATTTTCGCCTTTATGCAGCCGGACAGACGTTCATCCGGTGGGACAATCGTGGATAGAGATCGTGCGTCCGTATCCCAATGACAGTTACAAAATTGATCCGCTCATCCCTGCAGCGAGTCAGCAGGTGCTGCTGCTGGGCCAGGCAAGCGATGACATCGGTACCGCCGAATGGTTTGTAGACGGCACACCGGTTGCAAAAACGGATGCTCCTACATTCCGGTCACAATGGCTGATGCAGGAAGGAATCCACACCGTCGAGCTCCGGGCAAAGGGAATCACCAAGAGCGTGCGCATCAGTATTGAAAGGCAGTAATAAAAAGAAATTTCCGTCTGCAGCCGTCTAGCCGCCCAAACCCGCCTTCACAATATCGGCAAGTTTCCATAAATCCATATCTCCTTTCACAAAAAAATCCTTGGCCCCAAGATTCATGCACTTCTGCTGATCCACATCCTGCGCCAGGTTACTCAGCACAATCACCGGGAATGCATATCTTTTCTGCCGGATAAACTGAAGCACTCCGAAGCCGTCAACAACTGGCATCAGAAGATCCGGCAGAAGCAGGTCCGGCTGCCGCTTTTCGATCGAGTCAATGGCCTGCTGACCATTCTCGACGATCTCCAGTTCCCGGTCCGATGCCTGCAGGTTGATGCTGTAGAGTTTACGCAGCAGCTGATCATCTTCTGCGACAAGGATATGCTTAGACATTGAAGAGTGGGGAAGAGGGAAGTGCGAGTGAAAAAATGGTTCCTTTGTTTTCTTCGGACGTGAAATGAATGGAACCACGAAGCAACGTCGTCAGCTGACGTACCAGATACAATCCAAGTCCCGTGCCCTCCACCTGATCATGCACGACATTATCGCCGCGATAAAACTTCGTAAACACTTTCTGCTGCTGATACACAGGAATGCCGACCCCGTTGTCGCGCAGCTCAAAATAAATTTTGTTCGCCTCCTTCCACGCTGCCAGATGGATCAATCCTTTGTTGGGCGTGTATTTTATCGAATTGCTGACGAGATTCGTCAGTATTTCCTTGAGAATTTTCCTGTCTGTCACAATCGATAAACCGCCATCGCATCCGATCATCAGCTTCTGCTCTTTTTTCTGCGACTGCATACTGTTTTCTTTCCTGAGCTCGTCGAACAATTCTGCAACAGAAAACGCACAGGCGTCCACTTCGATCTTCTGGCCGTCAATACGGGAAATCGTGAGCATGGTCGAAATCATTTCCATCATATGCATCGTATAGTTGCGCGCATCCGACAGCAGATCCATTTGCGAAGGCAACAGCGGTCCGCCTGTCTTGCCGGCTACGAACATGTCCAGAATCCAGCGCACCGCCGTGAGCGGAGTACGCAGCTGATGTGACGACAGGGAGACAAATTCGCTCTTGGACTGCTCCATGGTTTTACGCTGTGTCACGTCGTGCATGGCCAGCACCATAAACGCCGCCTTGCCGCTGTCGAGCACCGGATACAGAATGAAGTCGGCCCAGAACGTGGTGTTATCTTTTCGCATGCAGACAACATCATCACTGTGAAACGCCCGGCCGCCGGCAATCGAATCCGACAATTCTGTGACGACGGCTTTTTTTGTTTCCGGAGCTGCGAAGCTGCGGATGTTCCGCGTCAGAACCTCTTGCGGTGAATAACCCATCAGCCGCTCAAAGGTGGGATTGGCGTACATGATGTCGCCGTCAACACCGGCAATGCATATTCCGTCCGTAGACGACTCAACTGCTTTCTGGAATTGCACAGCCTGATCCGCCTGCCGCTTGAGCGTCTGATAATTTTCCGTACATTCCGGCGAACATTCGGCCAGAACCCGATCCTGAGCCTGATCATACCGGTCGTACGTTGCACTGACATCCTCCAGCAATTTCTCCATCTCCGGCGTCAGAACAGGATGTTCGCCGAGAAAGCGCCGGATCTGATCTGTGAGCTGTGAATGCATGTGTATGTTTATTTTATTATAACATATTTTTAAATTTTGTGCCATAGCTACGGCACCACGACGTCAGCCCCGCCAAAGCATCGGCAATCTCACGCCGAAGTCGAAGGCGGAGCAGGGGACAGTGTGCTCCCCGACAAAACAACCAGCGGGATAAACTTGTACGATTTGCCAAGCTCGATGACGACACCGCTGGAAGTACTGGCACATTCCTTTGCTGTCACGCGAAGGAGAGCGGACAGATATAGGGCTGACCGCTGTTGCTGCTTTTGGCCCGCCGCATAACATACAGATGACTGCGCACTGACAGAAACCGTTTCATCTTTTTCCTTCTTCTGTTCAGACACAGAAAAACCATAGCGTGAAAGTTCATTCATCAGCTCTGAGGCCGCCGCATACGACGCTCCGGCGGACCGCACGATAAAATTCTGATGCGCCAGATAGACATCGCGATCGCGTGTCAGCATCCGGGCAAATGTCCGTATGTCGCTCCAGCTGTCAAATTTCGGCGACGTTGCAATCGGAAGCAGCACAGACGCGCTGCCGTATTCACTGATCGGCGGGGCAAACAGAAAGCCTCCGGCGTCCGCCCGAAGACCGTTTCCGCCGGAGTGAAAATTGAGCTGCATGGTGATAAATCTGTCCGACGACAGACTGCGCGCACTGCGGCCGAGCGCAACAAGCTCATCGGTTGAGAGGTTGGTTTCGACATTACCGTGCAGAATACCGTAAAGTGACAGCAGGTATTCCGGGTTGTCGGCTGCTTTCTTTTTCATGGCATCCGAGAGCAGGCTGAGAACCTGCTGCTGCCTGGCAGACCGGTCAAAATCCGTAGAGGAATGTCTTGTACGAACATACTTCAGCGCGTCCTCGCCGTTCATATGATGCACGCCCGGCAGAATTTCGTAGGTACCAACTACCCCTTCCTGGAGAGGGTAGGCGTAGTCAACGATTTTTTTCGGCACGTCGACATCAATGCCTCCGACCGAATCTATCAGCTGTGTAAAGGCCGTAAAATCCGCTTTGACATAGTAGGGGAGAGAGACACCTGTTTTCTCTCCTATCACGCGAGTCAGCTGTTGCAGCGCGCTTCGCGACGCCTCTGCATCTTTCATTTTCTGATACCGGAAATGGGATGTGTAATCTGCGTACAAACTGTTGATCTTGCCTTCAGACATCCCCTTGGCGTTCATGAACAGCATGTCACGCGGTATGGATAGCAGGACAACGCTCGACGGAGTATGCGGATCCAGACTCGCAACAATCATGGTATCAGTCAGATTCGCCCCCGAATGGTCCGCATCACCGACGCCCAGAAGAAGAATGTTCACATGACCATGCTCGTCTTGTAACAAAATGTCGGACGGCTGCGCCATAAAGCCGTGAAGCACATGAGAAAATCTTGCGGCACCGACTGTCAGTGCGACAAAAAGAAACAGGCCGCAGGCAACGATAGAAAACTTTCTCATAACAAGCTCCCGGGAAACGAAATCAGGGAGTGAGAGAGTGTAACGGAAAAGCAGGGGATTGTCATACATATCTCAGGACAAATCAGAAAGCGTCACATGGTGGCTACAGAGGCTTCTTCGAGGGCTTTTTACGGCCAGATCCGCTTTTTTTGCCATCTTGTGGAGTTATAAAAAATGAAGATAGCAGAGAAGTGCCCCCTGGCTGACCCGGAGCAGTCGTATTGGCATCATTGCCGGTGATAGACAAGCGGGGAGTCATACATACTGAGACGTGCGCTGCGTGCCGGCCTTACCAAACAGACAACGGATGCGCATGATCTTTGCCTAATAACAAATAATTTGGTATAATAATGAGTTCATACTCACATAACCATACAAACATTCTTCTCCACACCCGGCAGAATCTCAGCACTCGCCGCATCACTGTCGCTGGCAGTTGTAGCAGGCATTGCGACATTTTCCCTGGTATCGTCGCCTCCGAAGCAGGCGACAAAAGCCGTTACTCCCTCCACTCTGTTTACGGGCAACATTCCGCTCCCGTTTGATGCAATCAAAAAAACAGAAGGAGGCTCTCTGCAGGGATCCGTGGTCCAGATCGGACAAAACGCACGCAAGATCCCCATTTACAAAGTCACATTTGACGATGCCGACAATCAATCGGTATCGCAGGATGCTGTCTATATGGTATTTGTCCCGCCGGGCGTGAACAACATGCCGTTTGACGCCATGGTCCGCGCGGCGAACGGAGGGCAGGAAAAAGAATATTTTGGCTACATCTATACACCCGATGCGCAGACGGAGAAAGACCGCAGGGCGGATCCTGCATTTTCCGCACGTTTTCCCGGTACGTTTTTTGTCTCGGAAAAGGGGCTGCGCAACACCAGACTTGTCGACGACATCCGTACGTTTGAACAAACAAACAGCGTGCAATTTAAGACTTCCGGATCAACGCAGGCAGGCAGTAACGGCATATTGCTTGCCAACCGGATTTACGCGCTGGTCATGAATGAGCCGACGCCGACAATCATCAGCAGCAATCCGCCGGCAGTCTGCGGCAATGAATGGAAAGACAACACGGAACAATGCGATGACGGCAACATCCAGAATGGTGACGGCTGCAGCAGCACGTGTGTGCTGGAAAAATCGCTCACGTGCGGCAACGGCGTGACGGATGCAGATGAGCAGTGTGACGACGGCGCGCAAAACGGACAGAATGACAGCGACTGTCGTATCGACTGCCGGCTGAAAGTACCGGTGCCGTTTGATAACCCCAACGGCAATCCCGGAATAGAAGTGCTTGAGAATACGACCCCGATACCTGCCGGCGGAGAACTGGCGTTCGGCCTGGTGGCACTGAACACAAAAGCCACGCGCATCATCACGGTCAAAAATACCGGCACTGCCCCGCTGAAAATCGGCCCCACCGTTCTGGCAAACCCGCCGTTTGCTGTCGGAACTTTCGGCAAGACAACACTGGAACCAGGGGACACGACGACAATGCCCGTAAGCATCCAAAGCAATGCGGAGGCAAGTGTCGCATCCGTCATTTCATTCCCGACCAACATAGCCGGCGGCAGTCCGTTCGCTTTTACGGCCAGGGCAACGGTACGCCCTGAACAACCCGGCATCGGCGTCCAGCTGAACAACGTGCCTGTCTTGCAGGGGCAGACGGTCGATCTGGGCAATGCGGATGTCGCAAATCCGAAAGAAGTACCGCTTGATATTGTCAATACCGGCCTGAGCAATCTCTCGGTAAGCGGCATAAATATGCCCGGCGGTTTGACGCTTGCAGGCACACCGGTATTTCCGCTGACAATCAGCCCTCAGCAAAAAACGACACTGACCGTAAAGGTGACGGGCACAGGCAACCCGACACTGACCGGCACCATCGGCATTCTGACAAATGTGCCGTACATTCCGATCTATTCCTTCGACATAAAGGCGAAAATACTTCTGCCGCAGATAAAAATCCTGCAATACGGACAGGAGCTTTCGGATGTCACCGGCCTCGCGGATTTCGGCACAACCCTTATCGACAAACCTGTCACCAAAACACTGGACGTGCTGAACATCGGAAGCAGCGTCCTGACCCTCGCTTTTCCGCAGACAACCATCGGTGATTTTGAAGTGGACACAACAAACACGAGCCTTGTATTGCAGCCGGGTGCAGGCACATCGTTCAAGATAGTATTAAAAGCAACGCAGGCGGCATCCCTCGTTTCACAGATGATGTTTGCGACAAACGTTCCGTCAAAAAACCCGTTCATCTTCACCATGAAAGGAACAGTGCGCGTGCCTGTGACAAAGATGGAAGTGTACGAAAACGAGCGACTGCTTGCAAACGGTGATTCCATCAATCTGGGATACAATGACCCCGATCATCCGGCCAGCCGCACGCTGACTGTCAAAAATGCCGGGGAGACGGTTCTACTGCTTTCATCGCCGGTTGCGGATATGCCGCCGGTATCGGTTTCCGGCAACATCCGGCTGTCTGCAAACGTGACAACCATCCAGCTGCAACCCGGGCAGACAACGACATTCACTGTGGAGCAGAAATTTTCACAAACGGCTGTAGCCGGAAAAGTGACGATTGTTTCAACTGATCCTCTGAACAAGCAGTTTGTCATCAATACAACCGGCAGTATGACCTACTCCCTGCAAGGCCATGTGTATGCATCTGTCATTGTCGGGACAATCATGTACCTCGGCGGCGATTTTAGTGCAGTCAATAACACGCCGCGCACCAATCTGGCGGCAATCGATCTGACGACAGGCAAGCTCACGTCATGGGCAGACGGATTCTCAACGGATTCTCCCGTGCTTGCAATGGCAGCGGGCAACGGCACTGTATTTATCGGCGGTGAGTTCAGGACAGTCAACGACAGACCGCATGCATTTGTAGCCGGCATCACAACGGATGGAAACCTGAAATCCAATAAGGCGCCGATCCGGGACGCAACGATCGGTCAGAGCGGCGTGTACGCACTGGCCGTGGATACCGTCAACAACCGCCTGTATGTCGGCGGCCGCTTCGGCAGAAACGATTTCGGTACGCAGACAAATGTGTACCAGGATCTCGCTCTCATCGGCATGAACATGACGTACTGGTTCCGCGATACGAATTTCGTGCCACAAATGGACAGGGGCCAAGACAGGTCAAACGAACTGGTTGTCTACAGTATCGCCGTTGATTATCCGACCATCTACGTGGGCGGCAGATTCTATGCCAATGAACTGAACCACGGGACGACATACGATCTGGCTGCCATCGATACAAACGGGCACATTCTGCCCTGGACCCCGGCAGCAAGCGATGACGGCTCGCAATTCCGGTCTATTGCAGTAAGCGGCAACACGGTCTATGTCGGCGGAACGTTCGCGGTATCGGGCTCGCCATTGCGCAATCTGGCATCACTGCCCAAGTACAATGCACCCGGCAGCGGCACAGGACAGAACGGCGAAACGTATTGGAATGCAGCCTGGACGCCCAATCCGGACGGACAGATTACTTCCCTGCTGTCGGACGGCACCACACTGTATGTGGCAGGGGATTTCATACATATCAGCGGCATTGAAACCGGCAAATTCGCAGCATATCGCCAGAACACCCTGCAGCGCCTGACTATTGGTAATCCGTTTGCGCCATCAGCAGTGGATACGCTGGTATCTTACGATGCAACAAGCCTGCTGCTGTTTGGCAACAGTGCAATCGCCCGTATCAGCAAGCCCTAGGCACAGCCACCCTTTCAAGACAAAGTGGCATCTAGAGCCTTGAAAAAAAATTTGTTTCCTGCTATCAAAAGGCCACCGGCCGCCAGCCGGCGTTTTACCATGCAGACTCATCGCGCACATCAACGGGCCGAAAGACTGGTCACACTCATGCTGGAGAAAGAAAGGCTGATGAATCAGACACAAAACACGCAGGCGGATCTAGCGGCCTTCACACCGCGCGCACGCAAAAAACAACATGCCACCCTGCAGCCGCACATCAGTCAACTGGGCCTCCATGACAGGCTGGCTCTTACACTGGCCGGTATAGGCGCTCTGCATGAAGCGGGCCACACCCTTCTGAACATCAATATCATAGCGGATGCTTCCACCCCGGAAATCGCCAATATCTGTTCCGGTCTTTTTATCGTATCCGGCCTGTATTTGACCGTGATGCGCGGGTACTTTCTGAAACAATCCTGGTTCTTCCGACAAGCACAACCGCCCGCAGTGCGCTGATGTGCCGCAGGCACTGCGCCACTCTGCATGCCCGGAAACACGCTGCGAACCGGCGGCAACTTCTGCAGCATTTGCCAAGCCAAATGGCACCTGCTAGAGTCTCCCCACTCCATTGTGGCCCGGTAGCTCAGTGGTAGAGCGCTGCCCTGAAGAGGCAGGCGTCGCCAGTTCAATTCTGGCCTGGGCCACCATTTTTTCGTGCGCGAAACCGGACGAAGACCGCCTGTTACCGGCGCACGCATAAGCCAAGCTGTTTGACGAAAAATGAGGAAAGTATGGCATACTGTTGGCATCTCATTCTTTTCGCTCCTGCGCCGGCAATGGTTTCTGTTGAGTGCCGTTGGCATCGTTCTTCTGCCGCTGATCGTTTTCGGCCACTCCCTGTTTCAGGACTTCGCCGCCATCGATGACAGCTTTCTGATTGTCAATAATCCGATCGTTCACGGATGGGACATCAGGAGAATCTGGCTGGCCTTTACAACATTCGATCCGGAACTCTACATTCCGTTTACCCTTGTTTCGTTCCAGCTGAACTGGATACTGGCAAACGGCGCCGCCTGGCCGTTTCACGCAACGAATCTCTTGCTGCATTCTGCCAACGCGCTGCTGGTAACACTGCTTGTCCTCAGTCTGACGCGTCACAAAATAACTGCCATTGTCGTCGGTTTGCTGTTTGCCGTACATCCGCTTCATACCGAAGCAGTGGTGTGGGCTGCCGGACGCAAAGATCTGCTGTGCACAACATTCCTTCTGCTCTCGTATCTGCTGTTTCGACACTGGAAAATACAAGGTCGATCGACAGCACTCATTGCATCGATTGTTTTTTTCTTATGCTCATTGCTCTCCAAAGTATTGTCGGCAACACTGCCGGCTGTCTTAGTGATCGATCTTTTGCTGCTCGATCGCCATCAGAGATCAAAAAAGAAATGGTGGAGCCTTGCGCCCTTCATGCTGCTGTCGATAGGACTGTTGATCGTTGCACGCTTTGGCAAAGAACACATTCTGGCGTCGTCTACTCTATGGGAGACGTTTGTGATGGCCCAGAAAAGCAGCATGTTTTACCTTCAAAAACTGCTTGTTCCACTTGGCCTGACTGTCATTTATCCGTTTCAAGAAACCATCAGTCTGCAGCGTGCCGAATTTTTGCTGCCGACACTCTGCAACATCGTATTGCTGATTGCCGCATTCTGGCAACGGCACAAGCGACCACTCGTCACTTTTGGGATCCTGTTCTACTTTCTCACTCTCTCGCCCACCTTCTTCAACTTTCATAAAGGTGATTTGCTGTTTTTTGCCGTTGACCGCTACGCCTACATTCCCAGCATCGGCATTTTTCTCGCGGCAACGGTTCTCATCGGCGCGGTGATCAAAACATGGGCATTGCCCCGCAACGTTGCGGCTGTAGCTGCGTGCTGCGTCCTGTCGCTTTTAAGCGTTCTCTCCTTCCGTCAGACCTATGTGTGGGATTCTCCGGATACGCTGTTTGGCAGGAGCGTCCGGCTGTATCCGCAGTCTGTTGCCGCCCGCATGGCGTTGGCAAGTGTTCTGCGCGAGAGAAACGATCTGACAGGCGCGTTTGATATTCTCAAAGAGGGTCTGCGCTACAGCGATCATCCCGGATTGAATCTGGAAGCCGGCCTGGTCTACATGGCGTCAGGACAGACAGAGGACGCCCGCGAGCAGTTTGAAGCAGCGCGCATGAAAGAGCCGTCGATTGCCACTTCGTACTTTTACCTCGGTTTTCTGGACGATTACGATAAAAAAACTGACAATGCTATCGCTCACTATACCAAAGCGGTTGCGCTGGATCCGTCGTACGTCTCTGCACGCGTGTCTCTTGCCAGACATCTCATCCGGCGCAAACAGTTTGCCGATGCCCGATCCCAGCTTCTTCAGGCTCTCACATGGAATCCTGTCTCCACAGAAACACTGAGCGCCCTGACAGAACTGGCACATGCACAAGGCCGGAAGGACGAAGCGACACAATGGCAGCAAACCCTGGAGTGGGTAAGCCGGTAGCATCAGTGCGATACCAAGAAACCGGCAAACAGCGACGTCATTCTCGCTACCTGAAACAGCGCAATTTGCAGAATATGATGCGCCTGCATCGGAATGGAGGACCAGTCCTTGCGATCGGCACAATATTCGGGTGCACAAATCGATTCGCTGCCATAATCCACGCACGCACTTGCCGCCGGGCAGTCAACGGTAGCGGTGCAGTAGCGCACGGACGAACGACAGATCATATTGGAAAACCAATAGAAGCCGTAAAACAGCAGCAGAACGGCAAAGAGTACCAAGCCGACACGAACCCACCATGGATGATCCATAAGACACAGTATAGACCGGTATGGCATCGTAAAAAGTTTTCTCAACCCGTTTCCACCTTGCTGGCAAGCCGTGTAGATACACCGCAAGATTTTTAGCGGAGCAGTTCTTTCAGCGCTCTGCCCAAATAGGCCGAATAGAGAATCGAGCCCGTTTGGTTTAAGTGCAGACCATCCGAAAGTTCTGATGGCCGGGCAAAAGCGGGGCTCCGCAGATAATGACAATATGCAGAACGCGCATCAGTAAAAGAAAGCACTCGCTCAATATATCCGTCGTACGCCGTAGGAAAAGGGTCAGTATCCTTGGTGTAGCCGTCTGCCGGCGCATGCGGCGGAGTAACCATAAACAACGGAATAGTATTCTCGACTGCCTGCGTACAGAGGTACGAAAGAAGAATCGTATTTTCCACCGGGAATGTGTAAAAATCGTCCCGCAGCACATCGCTTGTAACGCCAGACAAAGAAGAGCCTGTTGAAACCCGCTGGCCTTTATGAGATTCAATTGTCCGCATCGTGTCCGTCACCACCTGTTGTTCCTGATGTTTTCCCGTTACCCGACGACGGAATGAATGCCAGTTGCGAAATACCTGCGATACGACCGACAGGTGGATCTTGAGCTTTGCCTCCAGTCCGAACGGAAAAGATGGCAGTGCTGCATCGAGCACGTTGGCATTGAAAAAATATTCCCAGACAGTATCTAGTTGCTGGGGCTGTTGCCACATCGTAATACTCCGTCCGACAAGAATCGCTTTCGGGTGCGGATGATGCTGCAAATACCGCTCGAGTAAAATGGGATCGGTAAAAGCAGCTATATTGCGATACGTCGCAACATTGTAGGCGGAGAAACCTGTTTGTTGTTCGATAACACGCGGATTCATTCCTTGCATCGCTGTTGAATCACCGAGAATCAGTAAATCGTACGCAGTGGGATCTTGCATTTTTTCCGTACGCTGTATCAGGCGGAGGTCCTCGGCTTTCTCGTACGGTAATTGTCTGTACACAAACGCAAACAGTCCTTCAATAATCATGCAGGCAACAAGCAGACAAAGCAGCCGGCAGAGAAATGAGGCGCGTGTCATCAGAATTGCTTGTAGACAAAATCAAACTGCCGAAACGGGGCCAGGAAAATGAGAACGTACAAACATGCCAGAACAAAGGTCATACGCAGCAGCGGCGAGGCAGAAGCAGACCGTGTACGCTTTTTGGCATATTGAGCCCATGCATGAATGCTGAAGATCGGAATCCAGCAGAGCAGTGTAAGCAGAAAGAATTTGCCACCAGTCGGCCGCAGGAGGAAAAGTACATGCCAGAACGGCTCAGGCGAGTACGTTTGAAAAATAATCCAGCTGATGCACACCAAACCGAACCATACCATGCCGGAAACAAGCGGAATGCGGAAAAATTTTACGTAGCCGGCATCGGGAGATGCATATCTTTCGGCCAGGAGATACAGGCAGGAAAGAATGCCATGATATGCACCCCAGGCGATAAAGTTCCAGCTGGCACCATGCCACAGCCCGACTACCAGCATGGTGAGAAACAGGTTGCGCAGGGTAAACAGAAATCCCAATCGATTACCCCCAAGCGGAATGTAGATGTAATCGCGACACCACTGCGAAAGAGAAATGTGCCACCGACGCCAGAAATCCGTCGGAGATAGAGCCAGATACGGCAGATTGAAATTCTTGACGAGCGTGAATCCAAACAGCGATGCAATTCCTCTGGCAATGTCGCTGTAGCCCGAAAAATCGGCGTAAATCTGCAACGGTAAAGCCAGAAGAATCGTGAGTGAATTGGCACTGATGTTACCTGGCGTAAGGAGTGAATACGATGCGTACACAGCTGCATTGTCCGCGATAATAACTTTCTGCACCAATCCCCACACAATGAGTATCACACCTGTCGAAATATGTTGCATGCTGATTTTTTGCACATTCTGAAACTGAGGCAATAAATGCCCTGCGCGCTCGATGGGACCGGCGATGTACTTGGCGAAGAACGCAAGAAAGAGTGCGTAGGCCAGAAAATCTTTTGTCGGCTGCTGTGTGCCGCGATAAACGTCTGCGAGATAACTGATGATGGAAAACGTGTAGAAAGAAAGTCCCAGTGGCAAAAAAATACTCATGCCCCATACAACCGACGGCCAGCCTATGGACCGCAAAAATACATTCAGATTTTCCAGAAAGAAGCCCATGTATTTGCAGTACATCAGCACACCGATGTAACCGGTAATCGAGACAGAGAGAGTGAATTTTTTCTTCCGCACAGAACGAGTGCGATGCAGTAACAATGCCAGGAAGTAACTCGTCACCGTACAGATACACAACACTATCGGCACATGCCAATCCCACACAATCGCAAAGCCATAACTGATCAACAACAAAAAAATATTGCGCAGCATCACCTGCCGATGCACCACAAAGTACACTGCGTAGCAGCACGCGAGTAAAAACCAGAACGACAATGTCGTAAAACTCGGCGAGACAGTCAAAAACGGAGTGACGTGCATACGATCAGCGTGATGACCGAAAGCATAGCACTAGAAGAGCTGCTCATCGACTCTCGTTTTGCCGATGTACACTTTTTCGTTGTCGGTACGCACTTTGTTGATCGCTTTCAGCAGTCCGGTGCGCTCAACCACATCGACAAATCGGTTGACCGCCGATGTGCTGCCAAAGTTCGTCATACTCGTAAATTGTTCCAGGCGACGACCCTTAATAATGATGCGTTTGTCCTTGCGCTCGATGCGATACACACCCATGAGATCAGACTCCAGATGCGGACGCAAAACCGGGAGTGTATCGCCCGATGCCTGTTCGGTGTATTCCAGTTCGCGCTGTTCTTTAGCCTTGAGCACGAGCGGAAGAAGCAGCTTCATGAGATCCTGAATGCCTTGTGTGGTAGACGTGGAGATGGCCGCCGACACCTTGATCTTGGCCTTTTTCAGCTCATCGATGAACGGCTTGGCATCACCGGCCACAAGATCGATCTTATTAAGCACGACAATCTCTTTTTTCTTGGCGAGGGCAGGGGAGTAGGCTTTGAGTTCATTTCTGATGGTTTTGTAATCCTGCACAATATCGGGTCTGTTGATATCGAGTATATGCACGAGAATACCGCAGCGCTCTATGTGCTTGAGGAACTGGTCGCCAAGGCCTTTGCCTTCGGATGCACCTTCGATGATTCCTGGCACATCGCACATCACAAATTCGCGGCCGAACACTTTCACAACGCCGAGGTTTGGCACAAGTGTGGTGAATTCGTACGCCGCAATCTTCGGCTTAGCCGAGGATATAGTGGCGATGAGTGATGATTTCCCCACACTCGGAAACCCGATAATGCCGACATCGGCAACGAGCTTGAGTTCCAGTTTGACATGCTGCGTCTGGCCAGGTTCCCCAAGTTCGGCAAAATCCGGTGCCTGACGAATGGAAGATTTAAAGTGCGCGTTTCCAAAGCCGCCTTTCCCGCCGCGTGCGACGACGACTGTCTGACCGTTCTGACGCAAATCGGCCAGAAGTTCACCTGGTGCATCAATAGTATCGGGATCGAAACGCGTGACAATCGTGCCGGGCGGAACAGACAGAATGGTGTCTTCGGCGCCTTTTCCGTTACAACTTTTACCGAGTCCCTTCTCGCCATTGGCAGCCTTAAATCGTTTGGCACTGGCGAAGTTGCTGAGCGTATCGCTGTTTGGGTCTGCCATGAGCACGATGTTGCCACCGCGCCCGCCATCGCCACCATCCGGTCCACCGTTTGGCACATATTTTTCCCGTCGCCACGCAACACAGCCATCGCCGCCGCGACCGCCTGTGACATCGATGATTGCTTCGTCTATAAACATAAGAAGAAATGAAAAATGTACAATTGACAATGTACAATGAGTTTTAGGAGATCGAACTCCTGGCTGACTTTAGAATAGCAGTAAGTAATGCAATTAGCTCCTGAACATTCATCAATAAATTCCCGATTTCGTTTTGTGTCGCCAACCTGCTATCACGGATGAGCGAAAGCCAATATCGGCTTTCGTACGATTCTTTTAATGCAATGCTCATTTTATTGGCAAAATCTTTCTTACTTTGGGCATTGACTCCTTCTTCGACATTTGCCCCAATACTTGTGCCAGACCTGAGCAATTGTCTAGAGAGAATGTATTCCTTCTTTCTCTCCATTAAGTCACGACAAAACGGGATAATTTTTAATGCAAACTCATACGATTTTTCCCGCACTGGATTGGGCCTTTCTTTCATCTGGCTAATTGTACATTGTTAAACAAACATTGTACATTCATATAAATTCAATTCTTATCTTGACCAATCAATACCTAGCACTCTATAATCACGAGTGCTAATTTACATCATTGTACATTGTCAATTGTACATTCTTACATTTTATTTTTATGTCAAAAATAATCGGAATCGACCTCGGCACAACCAACTCGTGTGTGGCCGTTATCGAAGGAGGGGAGCCACAGGTGATCCCCAATGCCGAAGGCAACAACACCACGCCGTCCATTGTCGCCTTTAAGGACAATGATGTTCTTGTCGGAATCGCCGCCAAGCGTCAGGCAGTCACGAATCCAAAAAATACCATTTACTCCGCCAAACGTTTCGTCGGTCACCGTTTCGAGGAAGTCGAAAAGGACGCCAAAATGGTTCCGTACGAAGTGAAAGCAGGCAAGGAAGGCCGCGCAGTCATCAATGCCAACGGCAAAGACATGTTTCCGCAGGAGGTAAGCGCCAAAGTGCTGATGAAGCTCAAGAAAGATGCCGAAGCCTTTTTGGGTCAGCCGGTTACAAAGGCGGTGATCACGGTTCCGGCGTATTTCGATGATAACCAGCGTCAGGCTACAAAAGAGGCTGGCGAAATCGCGGGACTGGAAGTCGTGCGTATTATCAACGAACCGACTGCAGCTACACTCGCGTACGGACTCGACAAGAAGAAGGAAGAGAAGGTGATTGTCTACGACTTGGGTGGCGGTACGTTCGACGTGACGGTGCTCGAAATTTCCGGTGACGGACACTTTGAAGTGCAGTCGACCAATGGTGATACACATTTGGGTGGTGATGACTTTGATCAGACAATTGTCGACTGGTTACTCGCCGAATTCAAGAAGGATCAGGGAATTGATTTATCGAATGATAAAATTGCGCTCCAGCGTCTCAAGGAAGCTGCTGAAAAAGCCAAGATTGAATTGAGCTCTGCCAACGAAACCGAAATCAACCTGCCGTTTATCACAGCGGATGCCACAGGTCCAAAGCATCTGACCGTCAAACTGGCACGTTCGAAACTGGAAGCACTGGTTTCGGATTTGATTGAACGCACAGCTAAGCCTTGTTTGAACGCACTCAAAGATGCAGGTTACACCAAGGACCAGATCGATGAAGTAGTGCTCGTCGGAGGTATGACACGCATGCCAGCCGTTCAGGCCAAAGTAAAAGAACTGTTTGGCAAGGAGCCACACAAAGGAGTAAACCCGGACGAAGTTGTGGCTATCGGTGCTGCCATTCAGGCCGGACAGATCGGTGGCGATATCAATCGCGATATTACGATCGTCGATGTCATTCCACTCTCGGTCGGTATCGAAACCAAGGGAGGCATCTCGACGAAAATCATCGAGCGTAACATGAAGATCCCTACATCACGCAGCCAGGTTTTCTCTACTGCTGCCGACAATCAGACATCAGTTGAAATCAACGTTGTGCAAGGTGAACGTGAGATGGCGGTAGACAATAAGTCACTCGGGCGCTTCGTCCTGGATGGTATTTTGCCTGCTCCAATGGGCATGCCGCAGGTGGAAGTCACATTCGATATCGATACCAACGGACTTCTGCATGTCAAAGCCAAGGATAAAGGCACAGGCAAAGAGCAGCACATCAGCATCCAAGGTTCGACAGGCCTTTCAAAGGAAGAGGTCGAACGCATGAAGAAAGATGCCGAAGTGAACGCCGATGCCGACAAAAAGAAGAAAGAGCTGATCGAAGCGCGCAATACGGCAGACAGCCTGATCTTCTCGCTCGACAAGCAAATGCGCGAGCACGATGCCAAGATCAATGATGACACCAAGAAGAAGGTAAACGAAAAGATGAACGCGCTGCGCGACTTACTTAAGAAAGAAGATGCGACAACCGAAGAAATCAAGAAGCTCACAGAAGAAACAGGGGTGGCAGCACAAGAAATTGGAAAATTGATTTACGAGGAAGCACAGAAGAAAGAAGCCGAAGCCGCCAAGGCAGGCGAGAAGAGCAACAAGAAAGATGAAAAAGTCGTCGATGCCGAGGTCGTGGATGAGAAAGATAAGGCGGATGAAAAATAATCCGCAGGCGAGGTTCCATAACCTCGCGGAACATCATCAAGAATCTCCGCAGCAGCGAGCCATGGCTCGCTGCTGCGTTCTTGATTGATCGTAATCCATGTGATGATAGAATCTCTCCCAATGTCTCTGCACCAACATCACACGGCCGAAGATATCGAGGTTCTGCGCGAGATGATTCGATTGGCGGAAAAACGGCGCGATGAGGAGCTACAGATGATTGAACGAATTAATCAGTACAATCTCGCTCTTATAGGATTTTCAGGATCATTCCTTTCCTTGCTAGTGACAGTAAAATTTCCAATTATAGTTGTCATAGTTGCCGGCGCTTTATTACTTGTATCTCTTACGGTTTCCCTTGCCACCATTCGACCAAGAGTTCTTAAAGGCGGCGCTATTGATCTTCGATATGACATCGATCAAGCAAAAGATGGAAAGATTTCCTCACTTTACTATTATCTGCTTGAAACTGCTGATGTTATTCAGGAAGCTGCCACTAAAGCAGGTCAGAGATCATACGAAAAGAAAAACGGTACTATTTTCTCCGCCCTTTTTCTTGTTTTAGCTTTAGCTGCTACTTATACTCTATATATCATCTATGCCTAAGCCAGGAAACACCACCACAGGCCTTTAAAAGATTACAACAATTTCGTAATGCCTAAGCCAGCTAATACTACCAGCGGCATATAATCCAAATGCAATATGCCAAGACCAGGTAGCATTACCGAAGGCCTATAATAAACGTATCTATGCCTAAAATCGGAAACATTACCACCGACATTTAATCACCATATAAGCCAAGACTAGGTAGTATTAGCGAAGGCCTATCATGAACTCATCCATGCCAAAAATCGGAACAATAGCCACTGGCCTCTAAATATCAATTTTTTGCAAATTTCAGATCATCCTTACAATTTTCCCGACTATTTCCTTGTCGGAATATTGGCTGTGACTATAATGAAGTTTCACTATCGATTTTGACAGACATACAAAGCACGTGTACTTCCTTCCCGCCAAAACGTATGCTTTTACAGCTCCTCGCCCGCGCAATCCAGACACTCGTTGCGACATTCAGTCCAAAACCTGCTTACAGCTACGTAACAAGCAGGGGATATAGGAAATAGAAAGATTTGATTTCACAAAAACTTCATCGAATAAGAATACAGAACGTAGAACGATAGAACGTAGGATTTACTATTCTACGTTCCACGTTCTACATTCTACGTTCTCTCTATAATTTACTTCCCACATACCCCGCCAACTCCACCAAACGATTGCTATACCCCCACTCGTTGTCGTACCACGAGAATGTTTTGACAAGCGTGCCGCCGATGACTTGCGTGAGTTCCGCATCGATGATGGAACTGCGCGGATCTCCGACGAAATCCTTGAGGACGAGCGGCTTTGTTTCGTAGCCGAGAATACCTTTCATGGCACCTTCGGATGCTTTCTTGAACGCCGCGTTCACTTCTTCTTTGGTCGTCGGCTTCTTCGTAATGATGGTGAGATCGGTAATACTGCCCGTTGGGGTAGGGACACGCATAGACATACCGTTCATCTTGCCATTCAGTTCCGGAATAACGAGCCCGATTGCTTTGGCAGCACCGGTGCTGCTTGGCACAATGTTTACGGCAGCAGCGCGGGCACGACGCAAATCTTTGTGAGGGAGATCCAGCAAGTTCTGATCGTTGGTGTAGCTGTGAATCGTCGTCATTAATCCATACTCGATACCGAAGGAATCATTCAGGACTTTGGCCATTGGGGCCAAACAGTTTGTGGTGCAGGACGCATTCGAAATAATGTTCATTGTTTTGGAATCATATGTTTCATGATTCACGCCAATACAAAATGTGCCATCGACAGCATCTTTGGCCGGAGCGGAAATAATCACCTTCTTCGCGCCAGCTTTTAAGTGAGCGGACGCTCCTTCTTTGCTGGTAAAAAAGCCCGTGCACTCCAGAACAATATCTACTTTCAGATCTTTGTGCGGCAGAAGCAACGGATCTTTCTGTGCGGTGATGGTGATATCGCCATGCTTGGTCTTAAACTTATCGCCCTCCACGCGCATGTCAGCGTTGTAATGCCCAAACGAAGAATCGTATTCAAACAAGTGAGCGAGGGTTGCCGGGTCCGTCAGATCGTTGATGAGAACGACATTGATGTCCGGGTGACTCTGCATAATGATGCGAAGGGCCTGACGACCAATACGACCAAAACCGTTAATGGCGATATTCATAGAAAAAAGGGAAGAAGAGAATGTCTCTATTATACCAAAAAACAAGCCACAACGCACGAACTACTGAGCACGCGAACGACGTTTTTCGATTCAGGCCTCTTTATACGTTTTAATCAGCAACACCGTATCATCTTCCATCGCTGGAGACTCGCACACGAGCTGGCCACCGACTTTTCGCTTTTTCAGGATTGCAATAAAATCTTTCCACGGGGCATCGCACTCAGCGAAAGGCAAATGCTTGCGTTCGCCTTTTTCGGTGTACTGGATGCCGGAAAAATGCATGTGCATATTTTGCAATGATTCTTTGCCGAGATAGCTCTGATACGTATCGAGCATCTCGTTCCACTCAGCCGTTGAATTGATTTTGCCGTTGTAACGCGCATGCAAATGAGCTGGATCAACAGTTGGATAAATGCCGAACTCTTTGCTCACTTCCAGCACTTCTTCCAGCGTGCCCCACTGCACAGGCTTGCCCATGGTTTCGTATGCCAAATTGACATGGGGAAATAGCTTCTTCTTATCTTTCAAAATTTCTTCGGTTGCTTTCTTGATGCGTTCGGTCACATCTTTAGGATCCTGCTTTAAGTAAAACGCCGCATGCACACAGACAGATTTGGCACCGCACAGTTCGGCCATAGTCAGAGCATCGATAATACGCTTCTTGCTCGCTGCAAGAGTGGCCGGTTCGGGAGAGTTGAGATTGATGTAATACGGCGCATGCACTGTCAAATTCATACCCAGTTCTTCGGCACAGGTGCGAATCTCGGCCATCCTTTCAACGTTCTTGGGCACTTGCTGCACCCATTCCAGTTCCATGGCACGAATACCAAGTGAGTGAGCATATTTGAGCCCTTCGCAGGTACCACCAGGTTTGGGTGTTTGAAGTGGCGCACCGGCAACGGCAATATTGAGCATGAAAAGATTGTAGCGGAAAATTTGGAGGCAAAGATACAAACAAGAAAATACGAATATCAAAGAACCAAATATTACACAATTTTGAAATTCGAGTTTAAAAAATCGAATTTGTCTCGGATTTAGTATTTTGATCTTCGGATTTCTATTCCTCATTCTTCGACAACGACTTTTGCCGTATAATGAATCCATGTCCACTCTTCCTGCTCGTTACTACAAGGAACTCTTCGCTCTTTTCGCAGCGATTGAAAACGAGAAAGAGGCAAAGACGATGCTGGAAGATCTGTTTACTCCGCAGGAAATTGACGATCTGGCGCAGCGTTGGCAACTCATTCAGGAGCTCATCGAAGGAAAACCTCAACGTCAGATAGCCGAAGACCTTGGCATATCCATCAGCAAAATTACACGTGGCTCAACCATGCTCAAGCACGGCAGCGGTGCGTTTGAGAAAATGTACAAAAAGCTGAAAAAGTAAGGCGCGTAAAGCGGGTATTGCGGGTAAGGCGCGTGAACAGAAGCCAAGCTCGATGAAGCACAAAAATACCCGCCTTACCCGCATTACTCACAAGACCCACCTTACCTACCCCTCTGTGCCTCTCTCTCCCAACATCATCACCCAAGCCCTAGAAACTCCTCACGGTCGTGCTGCGTATACTATTGTCGAAACTCTGCTCGATGCCGGTTACGAAGCGTGGTGGGTTGGCGGCTGTGTGCGCGATATGTGGCTTGGAAAGCTGCCGTACGAAATCGACATCGCAACAAACGCACCACCACATGAAGTGCAGAAGCTGTTTCCCAAAAATAAAGATATCGGCAAAGCATTTGGTAGCATCATTGTCCAACTGCAGCGCGTGAACATCGAAGTCACGACCTTTCGGGAAGACGATGAAGTATCCGACGGCCGCCATCCGGAATCCGTGGTATTTGGTACACGCGAGAAAGATGCTGCGCGTCGCGATCTGACAATCAATGCACTGTATTGGAACCCTATTTCAAGCGAACTGTACGATCCGTTCAACGGTGAAGCAGATCTGAAAGAGAAGCTCATCAATTTTATTGGCGATCCCGCAATCCGCATCAAACACGATGCTCTGCGCATGCTGCGTGCCGTGCGCTTTCGGGCAACACTCGACGGTCAGTATCATCCGGACACCTACCGTGCACTCCAGGAATTAGCATCGATGAGTGAGGTATTATCAGCAAGTCGGCAACTGCAGGAACTCGAAAAAATGCTGCTGTGTCCCAACCCGGCACGCGCATTGGAAGATTTGTGGGAACTGGGGATTCTCAAATATATTCTTCCTGAGCTGTATGCCTGCAAAGGCATTGCCCAACCGAAAGACTATCATCACGAAGGCGATGTGTGGGAGCATTCACTCCAGTGCGTAAGATCGTTTAAAGACGAGCAGGGGATTGATGTGCGCATCGCAGCGCTGTTTCACGACTGTGGCAAAGCCGAAACTTTTTCGCTCAAAGAGCGCATCCGGTTCGATCACCACGCGACTGTATCCGCACAGCTCACCGCCAAAGCCATGACACGACTGCAGATGCCGCGGAAGCGGATCGAGAAACTCAGCTGGCTCATCGATCATCACATGATGATGGGTTCGTTTGCCGACATGAACGACGAACGCAAAGCGCACTGGTATTTTCACCCGTGGTTTCCCGAACTCCTGCAGATCTTCTGGCTCGATATCGCTGGCACGACACCATCAGAATTCAAACTCTATGACGCTATAGTCACCGACTACAATCGCTTTCTCAATAGTCATCCCAAACCACCAAAAGCATTGCTGAGCGGAAATGACATCATCGAACTCCTTGGCATCAAGCCCGGCGCCAAAGTAGGGGAACTAATGCAGAAATTATTGGATGCACAAATTCGTAAAGAAGTGACGACCAAGCAGGAGGCGAAGGATTTTCTTGTAAAAAAAACTTCCTGAAGCATGCACTCAGCCATCCTGTATCCATACGCTCTGCGTAACAACAAACTGTTTCTCATTCGGTCAGGGGAAAATCTGGTGATTACCCTGTCGTATTTGTCTGAGTCCGGTAAGAGACTCGCGAAAAGCGATACCGCTTTCGATCGCCTGGCAAAACAACCCATTGGATCCACCGTCGAATGGATCGATTATCTGAATGCCAAGTAATTATCTCTCCTCCTTAATTCATCCTTAATTCCCGGGACGTATAGTGCAGTACAGACATGCAGGAACAGGAAAGAAGAAGAGGGCCACTCCGGTGGCTCTTTTTTTGAAGATTTTTCGGTTGCCGACGGATAGAACCAGACATAGATGCGGCCCGTTCTTCGGAGGGGGCAACCGGCATTTAAAACACAGCTTTTGTTCTATTGTATGCGCAAAAGTGCGCTTTGATCATTTTTATTATTATGATTAATATTTGCTATTTTGTATATATTATAGTATAATAACATTAATGCAACACAAACACACACTCCACAAAAAGCGTTTTCAGCAGCACAAAATCTATCGCAAAAAGCGCGATAGCAACATTATCCAGATCGTCGCACCGCTGATGATCAGCGTGCTGTTTATTATCGCCCTCTCGCTCTTTACGCAGGAATCCGAAAAGAGGGGAGTCATCGATCCGTTGCCGCAGCAGCATAATGCCGCTACAGATGCATCAGCAACATCGGCTGAGCGGCAGGCAGTCACTGATCAGGCGGTACAATCGGCGCCACAAGGGGGAGATGCTGCAACCTATTCACTTCATGTGACCGTAACTGACGGCACATTCACTCAAAGCGGACGCATTGTATTGCACGAGCACCCGGAGTGGTTACATACGGAAAAAAAGCTGTGGACCGAAACCACTGTCATCAATGAACAGGCACTCGCCGAGTCGCTTGCCCGAGACGGTATTCCGGGCATTCGTTTCGTACAAAACAGCACTATCCTGAGCATGGAAACCGACAAGCAAAAAGTGCTGCGCGCAACAACAACGGGTATCGCCCATGCCGGATTTCAGCTGGATGCAGCAGCTCTTGCCGGCGATATTGCGGAAGCGTTTGCAAAAAACAATCAGAGCATTTCGATTCAGGCGCCGTACACCCAGCCCACAGTGACAATGACAGATGCCAGCGGAGCGACAAAAACACTGACACTGCTTGCAACCGGCTATTCAGATTTTGCAGGCTCTGTTCCCGCCCGTACAGCCAACGTGCATAAAGCGATTGAAGAGCGCATTCGCAGTATTGTCGTAAAAAAGGGTGACGTATTCTCGCTCATTCCGGCCCTCGATGCACCGATTACTGTTGAAAAAGGCTGGCAGGAAGCACTCGGACTGTTCGGCGGAGGAGCTGCCCTTACGCCTGGCGCCGGCATCTGTCAGTCAGCCACAACACTGTACCGCGCAGCCCTGCTTGCCGGACTGCCGATTGTTGAAAAGAAAAACCACAGTCTGTTTGTGGATCACTACGAACCACTGGGTATCGGGCTGGACGCGACCATTTTCCCCTACGATGTAAACGGTAAAAATACCGCTGTCAACCTGCGCTTTAAAAATGACACGCCGGATGACCTGTATATCCAATCACACATCGAAGGCGATACGGTTTTGGTGCAGCTCTTCGGCGCAGATGACGGCCGCAAAGCGTTGCTGGAAGGCCCGTATTTCTCCATCAGCAAAAACCGTCCGAAAGGTGAAATCCGTCCCCTCAGCAATCATGAAATAGGCTGGGTACGCACGACCAACAGGGCTGACGGCACACAAGTAAAACAGCCGATTATTGCCACCTATGCCAAACCTGTCTGGCACTCGATGATGAAAAAGTATGAGGACGCCAGAGGGATGGCATTACTTGTACCAAACAATTATCAATAGCCTTCTTTCGCATGACTGAATCAGTAATCTGGCAGCGGCCGGAAGATGAAACCACTCAAAAACCGCAGGACATCGAGGGGCTGCCGGACGACAATCCGAAACATGCGCTGTCTCCCGAGAGCGTTGCTGCAGCCATTTCACCAACTGAAGAGAATCTGATGCTGCTGTATATGAAACCGTCTCTTCGAAAGATATACAATGCCCTGCAGAAACTGCGCACATCTGTTGATGACAGGCAAGAAAAAAACACACTCATCAATACAATCGACAGGGAAAAATTTGCCATTGTCCAGATTATTGACATGAGCGCCGGCACACTGCCGCTTTCACAGAATCTGCTTGGCAACATGGCAGCACTGCTGCTGTTTGACAGGGAATACGATCTGCTCAATAAGCAAGAGGCAGAACATGTCGCAGGCATTCTGTCCGCAGACGACATAGACACAAACGTGCCGCGAGCAAAAGAGACAGATTCGAAATTGAAAAAAATAAAAAACAGCATGCAGATGCGACGGAAAATGCTCGATCGCACGCCGTCGGACATGTACGTCAAAAAGCTGGTCATAGAATTTCTGGCCTCTGAAAGATACAGACAGCATCCGCGTACTGATATATCGTATCCGACACTCTCGCAAGTGCACAATCGCACAGCGGACCTGCTCAGCGAAGACGAGCCGCAGATCAAGCGTATTAAATTTATGGCTGGAAATGCGCGTAACAGCGTGTTCCGTGTCATGACGGCAAACAAGGGAGTGATTGTGGCAAAAACATCCAATCGCAAAGAACGCACCCTCATGAATGAGGCGCAGATGCAGATGATGGCCGGCGCAATTCTGCCGGACACCCCCAGGGTTCTTTCGTCTTTTGGGTCAACTTTTCTCATGGAAGCAGTTCGTGGTACGCATAAGACGGATATCCTGTCCGCACCAGACGCAGTCAAATTCTGCCTTGTGCTGATGAAAAAAATCCATGCATTGCACAAGAAGGGAATCATTCATGCAGACATAAAACCCACCAATATTATCTCCGGAAAAGATCGGAATCCGCGCGTGATAGACTTCGGCCATGCGATAAAAATACAAAAGCCCCACGGCACGTACATGAATCCCGAGGGCCTTGGCGCAGGCACCCCTCCCTATATGCCCCTGGAAAGTTTCACCGCAATAAATAACGAGAAATATGTCGAAGTGTCGGAAAAAATAGATGTCTATGCAGTAGGATGCATGCTGTTTGAGATGATCGTCAAAGAACCACTGATACCGGCGCCAAGCGAAGAATCGGCAATCGAAGGAATGTCGAACGGATATTCTCGCTTTTTGTATTATAAAACGAAACTCAACGAGCTGGCAGGCAATCAAGACCTGTTTACATCGTCGCTGGCGCGCATCGATTCACCCGCCGTCCGCAAAACCCTCCAGGGCTTTCTGAACCCCGTCAGCAGTAAACGATACACTTCTGCGCAGGCAGTGCATGCACTGGAGAAGCTGTCGCGCACTCTTCACCCCCAAGGATGGAAAAAGCGTATAGGAGATTTTTTGAAAAAAGGACGCGTGAATACAGGCGAATAAAATATCATTGCTCGATCTGAATGTTCGCAGGCACCATGCCAATTGACCAGCCGATAGTATTCTTCGCAATCTTATCTTTATCGTTAAGTAAATCGGGTGTAAATCACAGGCGTCTGCTCCACGTTGTTTGTCAACAGTACCCAAGTGTGCAACCGATACTTTCGCGGGCACCACATGAGTTACCAACCAAAGCAATTCATACATGCACTATAAATCCAAGCCTGTGGCATATAACCTGAACGAATGGTGGGCGTGGGTGGACTTGAACCACCGACCGCAGGTTTATAAGTCCTGAGCTCTAACCACCTGAGCTACACGCCCGTGGCCAGTAGCATAGCACGCAGAGAATATTCATCGAGAGAAAATACAAAGCCGCAATACCATCGTATTCGTCGTTCTGATAGCATGCATACATGCCAGCACTACGCCATAAAACCGTTCATCCGATGGGAGAAGTGATCGTTTATGAGCCTGTAAAAGGAAAATCGAAAGTGGAAGTGCGCCTGCAGGAAGAAACTGTATGGCTCACCCAGAAACAGATGGCGGATATTTTCGGTAAAGATGTGCGCACGGTATCCGAACACATCAGCAATATCTTCAAAGAGCGCGAGTTAGAGCCAGAATCAGTTATCCGGAATTTCCGGATAACTGCCGCCGATGGCAAAATGTATGACACAAAATATTATAATCTGGATGCCATTATTTCCGTCGGTTATCGCGTAAAATCCAAGCAAGGCACCCAATTTCGCATCTGGGCAACGAATATTCTGAAGAATCACATCGTGAAAGGGTTTACCATCAACGAGAAACGCTTAAAGGAACAGCAGACCATGCGCATAAAAGAACTAGAAAAAGCAGTAACATCACTGCAAAAAGCTCTGTTGATTGCAAAGAAATAAAAACGGCCCTTTCGGACCGTTTGAAAATCACATTGAATGAATACCTTACGCAGCAGCTTTGACACCGACGATCGTCGCCATTTCGCGCTTGCCGTTGAACTTTTCAACACGCTTCTTGAGAAAGAAGACTTTGCCTGGAATTTCAGCATGAATCGTCCAGTCCTTGGCAACGTAGACATTGTCACCGGGACGATACCAGAAGCCTTTCTGACGAATAAGAACCTCTCCGGCATTGACGACCTCTCCGTCGTGGCGCTTTACGCCACGTCGTTTGGACCAACTATCTCTGCCGTTTTGCGTAGACCCGCCGGCCTTTTTTGTTGCCATAGCGGAGGCATTATAGGGATGTCAGAGCGGTTTGCAAGATAAAATAGAGCCGGATGCGAAGTACGAGGCACGAATTACGAATTACGATCAACAATTCGCGTCATTCGTACTTCGAGATTCGTCATTCGAAATCGATCCGGTTGGCTGCGCCAGTGGCGCCGAAGCGATTATAGGGCCGTGCCACGTGAACGCGCCCAAGAAGCCACGTAAAGCGACTTCGTCGCCCGTGGCACGTAAAGCCTGCTTGATGCTGTAATTGTCTGATCCGATTGGCTGCGCCACGTGGCCGCGCAGCGGCTTTACGTGGTTGCGGGAGCAGGATTTGAACCTGCGACCTCCAGGTTATGAGCCTGGCGAGCTACCGGGCTGCTCCATCCCGCGTCGAGGCGCCCAGTATGCCTTGTGTTCCGCGCAAATGCAATTCTGAAAGGACAAAATCAACTCCTATTCTTCAAATCATCAATTTTCTCGCGATGAAAAAGGTACAGCATCCAGTGGTCAATCGTTGAGATATTACGCAAGTTCTCCTCGTAAACCGCAACTTTCTCCTCGGGTGTCAGCTCCTGGTTTTTGGCATACACAACAGGCTGAATGCCATGCGTTATAATCAGCACTTTCTCCCCGTTGTTCACAAGTCCCATGTTCTCCTTGGCATACTTATCCTTATACTGGAGCGAATTATAGTACTCCAGATCACCGTACCCTTTATCGATCTGCATCTTCAGCTGGTCGTTGTGCTCCTGCATGGCAATCAGCTGCTGGTCAAACAGCGTGTTTTTATAATACGAAAGCGCCAATCCGAACGCCATACCGCCCACCACAAACAAACCGATCATAATCGTTAAACGTTTGGGAAACGGCGCAACCTCGTGGTATGACATGAGTCTATAGTAATGTAAAATTGAGAATGTAAAATTGAAAATTATTGATAATCTGCGATCAACACATATAAAAATTTTACATTCTACATTTTACATTCTACATTTACAGCATGATTATCCATTGCAGCGGTATCGGCGGCATTGGCCTGTCGGCATATGCAGCCCACATGAATGCGGCTGGCCATACGGTATCCGGCAGTGATAAAAACGATTCTGTATTGCTTGATGATCTAAGATCTCAGAGAATTCAGGTGAGTCTTGCGCAGGATGGCAGCGCGTTTCCAGAGAAATGCGATTTGCTGGTGTACTCCGAAGCAATTCCCGCATCTGCGCCGGAAAGAACAATTGCAACCGAAAGGGGAGTAAGGCAGATATCGTATTTCAGGGCACTGGGCGACATGACAGCCGGGACAGATTTGATTTGTATCTGCGGCACGCACGGCAAGTCCTCGACAACCGCTATGGTGGCCAAAATGCTGATGGATGCCGGCAAGGATCCCAATGTCGTTGTCGGTACCAAAATGCGCGAACTTGGCGGTCGCAACTGGCGCAAGGGAAAGGGGAACCTGTGGGTGGTGGAGTCGTGTGAATACCGTCGTTCATTCCATTTTTTATCGCCTCATATCATTTTGCTGACGAACGCCGACGGCGATCACTACGATGCGTATCCCACCTACGAAGAGTATGCCCAAGCATTCGTCGAATTTGTCGAAAAGCTCCCGGATTCTCAGCCGGTGATTGCCCATGGCAACGATGCACAGTCGGTTGCCATCATTCAGCAGGCCAAGAAAAAGCTGATGAATGCCGATATGCAGCCGCTTGTTCCGCTCGGCACACCAGGCTTGCACATGCAGCAAAACGCGCAGCTCGCGCTGGCACTTGCCGAGCACCTGCACCTCGATGCGGCTGCGGCAAAGCAGTCACTTGCCGGCTACAGCGGCACCTGGCGACGCATGGAAAAGCGCGGCAAAACGACAAACGGCATCGAGATTATCGATGACTACGCCCATCACCCGACCGAAATCCGGGCTACTCTCGCCGCATTGCGCGGCGCGTACCCCGACCACCGACTCGTTACCGTGTTTCAACCCCACACGCACGATCGCACCTTGCGACTGTGGGACGAATTTACCACCGCTTTCAAAGATACCGATGTGCTTCTTCTGGCCGGCATTTACGACGCCCGTCCGGACACCGAAAAAGCCCAGGCAGATCCCGTCACGCTCGGAAAAGAAATTCATGCCAAAAGCAATTGCCAGGTGATCAATGCCTCAGCGCTCCAGGAAGCAAAGACGTTGCTGCGAACATCCGTCCTGCAACCGAATGATTTACTGATTGTGATGGGAGCCGGCAATATCTCGAGTCTGGCAGAGAAGATGACGAAGTAAAAAATTAACCTCATCAAGCGGAGTGCCATGCCTGGCGCGGCTGAACATGTATAGATTGATCCAGCCCGGGACGCAGTGTCGCGGCTGCGGATAATCTTCGTGCTTCGCGATTCGATCGATCAACTCCCTTTTTTGGCAGCTCTCAGTGCCTCGCGCAGTCTTGCTGCTTCCTGAATGGCGCGCTTGGACAATCGCGAAGTATCCACGGCGGCATCTGCATCGGATTTTGCGGTGCAGGGCAGATCAATATGAATGGTCACACGCTTGTCCTGCTCGATATTGCGGTTGTACGGCGGAGAAGTGAAACAGCCGCTGATGGCATCCGCCACAATCGTATATTTTCCGGCCGGTAAATTGGTAAACGTGTAGGGTGCTTTGGCTTTCGCGACAAATCCATCGGGGCCTTTGAGCGTCAAAGGGGCACCCGTCGGATTGGATGTAACGCCGAATGTCCCGACATTGGAGTAACTGTATTTGATCACAAAACGAACCGTGTCATTGGGATACAGGTTCATGGTGACCTGCGTCGTGTCCTTGCTGCTGGAAAGCGTTCCGTTGCGGAAAATCGAAATGGTGCTCTTCATGCCTGCCGGGAGCTTGGCGGCGAGAGTCACGGTTCCGAATTCCTTGATGGAAAATGCCGTTCGCTTGGGATCAACTCCTTTGTCCTTGCTGCTTTTGGTCGAATTGCTGGCCGAGAAAAATGTCCAGGACCCCAGGGTAGCGGGTGACAGCTGCTCAATCTGAACTGACGCCTGCAGCTCTGCATGAGCCGACGGAATCTGCATGAATCCGGCAACGAAAAAACCTGCACAGAAAACACTGACGGAAAGCGGGCGGATCAGGCGCATGAGAAGGGCGGAAGGAAGTGTTGCAGGACAGGAAGGCTCACTTGCGTAACGCCTTCGACAGCGCATTCTCCCAAACCGCGCGCATTTTCGCAAACGAAAGGTCGAGAATCTGGCTTGCTCCCGATACAATCTTCAGCGATGGCTCTGCCACTGTCTTCCCAAGTTCCAGGAGCGTGCAGCCATGTCCCTGCGCCAGTTTCATGACCTCAGCCGCTTTATCGGATGCTACTTCCAGAACGAACCCGCCTGTCTCGGAAAACAGAGCTGTGTCGATACGCAGTGAATCCATAATCGATGCAATATCAATCTGCAAACCAATCTTTCCGCCACACTTGCGCTGTGGAAGGGTCATTTCGTACAGAGCGAGGAGCAGTCCGCCTTCCGAAATATCGTGAGCAGCAAGGAGGAGGGATGATCCGATGGCATCACGCATGAACTTAAGCTGAGAACTGAGCATCGCAAAATCCGGCGTCGGGACATTCTTCCCAAGCAGGCTGTCGGGTGCGCCTTGAGTAAGCTTCTCCAGGACATCGTAATACGCAGAACCGCCGCATTCGTCTTTGCGCTTACCAAGGAGGAGCAACTGAGAGCCGGTGTTCTTCAGCTGCATGGTAATCGCTTTCTGCGCATCCGGCATCACGCCGATACAACACACAACGCCGCTTGGATCGATGCCGCCATTGTACAAACTGACGTTGCCGCTGATGACAGGCACAGCTTCACCGTCGAGCGCAATGGCTTTCGCCGCATCTGCAATACCTTTCACGCCCTGCTCCAGTGCCCAGAGCTGCTCCGGAATTTCCGGATTACCATAGTTGAGACAATCGGAAAGCGCGCGTGGAGTGGCCCCGACGGCGGCAATGTTCGAGATATTTTCGGTAACGGCATTGACCCCCTGCAAGTACGGGGAAATGCGACCGTAGCGACCGTTTCCACCAGATGCGAGTGCGACGCCGACTTTGGCATCGGCATCGGAAAGCTCCCACGACGGATGCCCTTCTTCGGAGATATAGCGGGCAATATCGCGCAGCGGCTGAATGACTGTCGCGTCTGCCTCACCGGCTTCTATGACGCTATTACCGATAATATTTTTATCGTAATGCTTGAAGATATCGGCCTTGCTCGCATGCGTTGGCTGCCCGATCATTCCCATAAAAATTTCTTCGATTGAGAGCTTTTTTCCGGCAACACTGACTGACCCATCGGCGTACGTGATGGATGGTTCGGTAAATGTTTTCTGCGGATCTTTGGTCGGGCGAACGTACTGCAAACCGGAGGTAATGTCTTCGCTGCGAGCCGAACACACTTTCTCTCCTTTACTGAGAAGAGTGTAGGTATCGTCTTCCGTCACCTTTCCGACAACCGTTGCCGCCGCACCTTCGGCCACATTCGGCAAATCCCATACCTCGTTATAATGACGAAGAATATCGGCTGTAAGACTCGGATGACAAATCCAGCAGAAACGCTCCTGTGTTTCAGCGCAGGCTGCCACTTCGGCCGGCAAATCGGTGATCGCCTTATGGAGCTTGTCGAGATCCACAATCGCACCCATACCAACTGGTGCCACTTGTTCGACCGATGCACACACCACGCCGCCGGCTCCCAGGTCTTTGAAGCTCACTTTGTCGAGATTTCCTTCCTTCGCCAGTTTGTCGAACAGCGCGTAGCTGGAAGCGAGTAAGTGACGTTCGAGGAACGGGTTTGGCTCCTGCACAGCGCCAGTATTGCGCTCGCTGTCTTCTTCTTTGATGGTGACGCTGGCAAACGACGCGCCGCCGAATCCGCTGCGATCGGTTGCCTTGCCAACAATGATGATGTCGTAGCCGGCTTTACCCGCTTCTTTCTGCGCGTAACTATGGATGATTTCGTCCTCGCGCATAAGACCGACAACCACGACGTTCACAAGACACTGCTTGTTGTAAGCGGCATCGAAAATGGCGTCGCCGCCCAGGTTCGGAATACCCAGCGGATTGCCATAACCGGCAATACCACGCACGACTTCGGATGCGATCGATCTTGTTTCCTGCGTCTGCAGATCGCCCAGTCGCAGGTTATCGAGTGCGCCAATGACGCGCGCACCCATACAGACCACGTCGCGCACGCAACCGCCAACACCCGTAGCCGATCCTTCGTAGGGGACAAGTTGCGATGGCTTGTTATGCGATTCATGACTGATGACAATGCCCCAGCGCTTGCCCTTAGGCCCATCTGTAATAGCCACAATGCCGCTGTCTTCTTTTGGCCCTAAAATGACATGCGAGCTGTCGGTGACAAATTGCTTGAGAAAACGCCGACTGGACTTGTAGCTGCAATGCTCGCTTCCCTGAATACCCCAAATAGTCGCTTCGGTAAGAGTCGGCGCGCGGCCCAGCATTTCCTGCACCTTGCGTGCTTCCTCAACGGTAAGCCCGATTCTGTGCTTTGCAAGCGCAGCCCTCACCTCATCATCGGTCATGGTGGCAAACGGGAGAGTGGGGGAGGGAGGCATAAGGGAAAAATAGCAGAAAGAAGAAAAAGGTAAAGTGCGTAAAGCGTGTAAGATGGGTAAAAACTGCTATTACTCGCCTTACTCACACTACGCGCCTTACCCTTCACTCGAACTCTGTCAGATCTATCGCTACACTCAACGCAATGAAAAAATTCTTCCTGCCCTTACTGTCACAAAAGAGAATCGCCGGCGGTGCGCTGGTACTGGCAATTACACAGTTTGCCGCGTCTATCTGCGGATTTCTGCGCGACAGGGCGTTTTCGGTCATGTTCCCTCTTCAGAATGACCCCATTGGCGTGGCCTCTGTCTATATTGCCGCTTTTCGTCCGAGTGATCTGCTGTTTCAGCTGTTTGTCATGAGCTCGCTGAGCGTCATTTTGGTCCCGTTTCTGGCAAGCCACCTGGCCCATGACAAACGCGATGAGATGAACAGGGTCACCTGCAGCATTCTGGTTATCTTCGGATCAGCATTTGGCGTCATGGTGCTGCTTGCCGGCATTTTCTTCCCGTGGATCGCTCCGCATATGGTGAAATTCACCGGGCCCAGCTTGCAGCTCTACATTCAATTCGGCCGCTTTGCACTCCTGACAAACGCACTGTTTGTTCTGGGCAACACGCTGGGGCAATATCTCATTGCCGTTCAGAAATACTGGATCTACGGCATCACACCGATTATCTGGGCGCTTGGAACCATTGGCGGTATTTATTTCCTGACACCTGTTTTTGGTCCAATCGGCGCCATGTACGGCACATTGATCGGCACCATTTTATACATTATCGGCAGATTGTTTGGCGCATTCCAGACCGGTTTTAAGTTCATGCTTCCCACAACCGGCATTCTCCATGCCGATGTCGCACAAATGGGCTGGCTGATTATTCCGCGCATGATGGCCCTTGGCGCGCTCCAGTTGCAATTACTGCTGATCGACAGACTCGGCTCCGGCCTTGGCAACGGAGTGGTCGCCATCAATCAGTTTGCCAGCAACTTCGAATCCGTTATTCCCGGTATTGCCGGCATCGCCATCGCGCAATCGGTTTTCTCCCTCCTTGGCCAGGCGCATGCCAAAGGCGAAAAAAAGCAGTTCTGGAACTATGTGCAGAAGGGGATCTGGATGAACTTGGCCCTCACCATTCCCGGCGCCATTGCGATGGTTCTGCTCACCTCTGTTGCCGCATGGATGCTGCATTTGCATCCGCCTGTCAGCGGTACATTTCAGGTAGCGCTCATGATCTACGCACTCGCTGTGCCGTTTGAAAGCGTCAATCACATTCTGCTGCGGGCGTTCTATTCCATGAAAAATACGCTCATTCCGGCACTCACCACAGCCCTGAGTGCTGCGTGCGGCATCACGTCCGGTTACCTGCTCGTGCATTCCTACGGCATCTACGCATTGGCAATCGCATACATTGTCACACAAATGATGCAGACGCTGTTTCTGAGCGCTGGATTGGTGATGGATTCACAGAAACAGAAACGGATTACGAATCTCGAATTACGAAGTACGAACTTGTCGTAATTCATACTTCGAAAAAGAGCACCCTTGCGGATGCTCTTTGTTCATTACGATTCGTCGTTGCTCCTGGCTTAATTAGTCATGTTGTTGTAGATCGTGTTGTTCTTGGCCTTGGCTGTCACACGCAGGATTTTGGCCTGCTTGAGATCCTGCGGATTGAGAGAGATGAAAACGTCTTTGCCGATGAGCGACAGAGCTTCCATGCCAAATACCTGATAGTTGATATTGATCTCTGTGTCACTGTTGATGTTGTACGTATTGACCGCTCCATTGCTGACAACAACCGTAATAGACGACTGATTAATGGAAACAATAGTACCGTTTTGCGTCAGCTGCGGTGTTGTTTCGATGTTCTGGATAATGACCATGGACGCGGCAACCTCGTCTATGCCTTTGCGCACACCGTTGAAACGGATCTGCATGTTGGCGGCAATATCGGTAGTCTTCAGCTCACGACGGCTGGAAGACCCCTCACGCATCACCTTGGTGTACGGATCCATAGTCACTTTGACCATCTGGCCATTGGCAGCAAGCACCATCAGAATACCGCCGTTGCCATCCGCTTTCTGGGTGGCATTGAATTCAGTCGATTTGACTGTGCCGATCACATTGACACGACGACCGATTCCGTCCAGAGCAAAAGCGCTGGTGGGAACAAGAACTGTAGCGAGGAACGAGAGCAGAACGAGTTTTGTACGCATAAAAAGGGAAAGGTAAAGAAAGAACGTGCCGAGTGTAACATAAATAGTGGAAGAATGTGATTAAAATCAGCAGGATCTTAATGAAAAGTCAGCCAGACAAAGTTTTTGGTTACTGGTTTTTGGTTTTTTGTTTCTCAAACATCGTTCTATCAAAGCTATAGAACTAAAAACTATAAATCAAAAACGAACAACTTCTCACGAGTAATCTCTCAACCTTACTTCTTTCGGACTTGCGTGAAATCCAATTCCACTGGCGTATCGCGATCGAAGATGAGAACGAGCACGGTCAGCTTGCCCTTGTCGACATCCACGCTATCGACTGCACCTTCATAGTTCTTGAACGGACCGTCGATGATGACCACGAGATCACCCACCTGGAAGTCACTCTTGAACTTGGCGCTCTGCTCACCAACACGACGTTCAATAACGCCGAATTCCTCCGGAGTCACTGGAACCGGAATGTTGCCGGAACCAACGAAGCCGGTCACGTTTGGCGTATTGCGCACTACATACCAGCTATCATCTGTCACAATCATGTCGAGTAACACGTAGCCCGGAAACAATTTGCGCTCCTCTTCTGTCGGCTCGCCTTTCTTGAAGACAATCTGCTTTTCTTTGGGGACAACGACCTGGAAAATATAGTCGGTCATGCCAAGTGTTTCCGAGCGCTGCTCGAGAGATTTTTTGACGCTGTCTTCGTAGCCGGAGTAGGTGTGAATGACGTACCAGTTTCTACCCGCTGACGGATCTTGCTTTCCCATAGAGAAGAGAGGTTAGAGAGTGACGCTTAGGAACTTGGAGATACCAAAGTCGACCAGACCGAAAATAGCTGAATTCACGGCAATAAATACAATAACGATAACAGTAAGACGGATTGCCTGCTGCTGGGTTGGCCACTGAACGTGACGCAGCTCCTCAAGACTGCCAGTAATGTAAGACGCAAGAGCGCTCATAAAAGTGTAAGGGAAAAAGGCCTTCGCGGCCTTCTACGCGTAGTATGAGCCAAGGGCGGGGAATGTGCAAGATGATTTGGGGGCGAGAAGGTAAGGTGGGTATGGCGAGTATTGTGGGTAAGGTGGGTACCCAAATCATTACAAGCATGGAGTTTTTTTATACAAAAAATACCCGCCTTACTCGCCATACCTTCTTTACCCGCCTTACCCTACAGTCCATAATTCTGCGGCTCAAACGCATGAATTTTGGTGATCGGCAGGGCCACAAACCACACACTTCCCTTTATGTTCGGCGTTGGAATGTAGGCAGTGTTATTGGAACCAATATGGCCGAAACTGCGTGAATCCAGGCTGCCCTGGCGATTATCGCCAAGCAGGAAATATTGGCCTTCTGGAACCGTGAACACCTCTTCGGCCGGGTTACCGCTGTTAACCGGGTAAACGTAGGTATGGCCGGCATTCATTGGGCTCAAGTACGGCTCTTCCAGCCTGATATCACCTTTCACCTTGTCACGCAGAAACACATAACCGTCGCGAATGGCAATCGTTTCGCCCGGCATCCCGATCACGCGTTTGACGTAAAATTTGCTCACATCTGTCGGCGGACGAAAGACGACGACATCTCCGCGCTGAGGCTTGCCCATGAGGTACCGGAACTTGTTGATCACGATATATTCGCGGTCATCCAGCGTTGGATCCATGCTATGACCCTCTATCTGAAACGGTGACACGACAAATGTGCGGATAGTGCCCACAATCGCCACAATGATGGCAATGTTCAAGATGACATCGAACACATGAAACCAGATACTGCGAGTGGTAGCGGAAGGGGAAGGCATACGGAGACAAGTATAACAGAGATGGATGGAAGCTCTAAGTGTTTTATCTAAAAAAAACGAAGATCAAGGAACCAAATACGAGACAAGTTCGAATGGAGAAGTTTCGAATTCGAATTTGTTTAGAATTTCGCATTTAGTTCTTCGTGTTTTGCGTGATCAATTGGCACAGATATACAGCAACTTCGTTTTCCATTACACTACACCCCATGCTGGAAAAATTCTTCTTTAAGCAGCATCTGGGAGAAGATGAAAAAATTCATCTTGTCGTGCATAAATACTGGATGATCGGCGTGAAAGAGCTTGTGCTGCCAACGGTCGTGTTCATCTTGCTGTGGATTCTGCTGCTGTCGATGCGCGGCGAAAAATACGTCTTCTACGGCGTTTCACTCCTGAGTGTCGGCTCTATTGTCTGGTGGATCCGCAATTTTCTGGATTACTATTTGGATGCCTGGCTGATCACCAACAAAGGTGTGATTGATCTGGAATGGAAGGGCTGGTTTCATAGAACTTCAGCCCGTATTTTGTACAGTGATATTGAGGCCGCAAGTTACGAGATAAAAGGCATAATGCCCACCCTTTTGCGCATCGGCACCCTCACACTCGAAAAAATTTCCACCGGCAGCGAAGTGAGCATTCCACACGTGAAAAACCCCAAGCTGGTGGAGTCCAAAATATTGGAAAATCTGGAAACCTACATGCATAAGAAAAACCTGAAAGACGCTAAAACCGTGCAGAATCTTCTGGCTGAGTTTGTAGCCGGCAGTATGAATAGTGAGAGATTTGAGGAAGAAGAAACAGAAGAACCAGACGATGCAGAAGAAACAGAGGATGATAAATGAAATACGAAGAACTAAATGCGAAATTCTAAACAAATTCGAATTTAAAAGTTCGAAATTCGAGCTTGTTTCGTATTTGGTTCTTTGAACTTCGAATTTTTACCAGTATATTTTAGCGACACCTCTCTATGAGACCTCAATTTCTCTTCATCGGCCTTGGAAACCCCGGCAAAGCGTACGAGCAGACGCGCCACAACATGGGCTTTCTGGCGATTGATGAACTCTCCAAAAAATACGGAGAAGGGGAGTGGGAAGACAAGCAATCGAAGTTTTTGAGCTTCGTACAGGAAGCGCGCATCAACGACCGGCCGTGCCTGCTCGTAAAGCCCTACACCTTCATGAACCGCTCGGGCGAAGCGATTGCCAAGATCATCAAATTCTACAAGCTGAATCCCAAAACGCAGATTCTTGTATTTTGCGACGATATCGATATCGCACTCGGCACCTACCGCCTGCGCATGAGCGGCGGACCTGGCACCCATAACGGTCTTAAATCCATCGTCGAAAGCTTCGGCGAAGATTTCCCACGCCTCCGCCTGGGGATCGGCCGTCAGCCGGAAGGATTCGACCTGGCTGCCTGGGTTCTTTCCAAGCTGACCGACGAAGACATGAAAGCCATCGCTCCGACCATGAAACAACTGCCAGCAATCATCCTCACGACTATTAAAGAAATGGAAACGGCGACACTCAGCGAGAAGTTTTTGAAGAAGGGGAAGGGTGGGGCGAAGAAAAAGGAATAATCAGCACATGCTGATGTTTTGATCAAACCGCCGCGGCCGGGAACGGCCGCTCTGGAGATTGTGGAAATTATTAAATTATTTTGACCGGCAGAGTTCGGGTTAAAAAATCACAACCACAACCAGAGCAAACATTCCCTGCCCGGATGAACGCATCCGTTCAGGCGGGGGAGCCAGCGGTCTCAGTTTATTTTACGACAACGTCGTCCTGTACAATCATTGCCTATGGTCAAACGACGCATCATCGATTGCAACGATCGACCGCTCTTCGTTACGACGAATACTCGTGATCGATCGCCAATTTTCTCCAATGCCGCATTTGCTCAAGAGGCCATCGACCAAATCTATCGAACGCAACAACTGCACCCATTCCTGCTCTTTGGCTTTGTCATTATGCCGGATCATTGCCACTTTCTTTTGAATGTTCTGGAGCCGGTCACCATTTCGCAAATTATGAATACTTACAAATCAGGCCTTGCTCATCAAATAGGACAGGGAACTTTGTGGCAACCGCGTTATGACCTTCGTATTCCGCAAAACGGCTGGAAAGTGCTCGACTACATTGATCAAAATCCAGTCAAAGCGGGATTATGTGCAACAGCAAAAGATTATCCGTGGTCTTCAGCGAGTGGTAAATATGACGTGACGAGATTAGATGATTCGCTGAAAGCGTAACTGCGATCGATCTATTCGAAATGTAAAACAATCCAATCAATCCCCACACAACCAGAGCGGGCGTTCGCGCCCGCGGTCTCGGTACATGACGCTTTGATAAAACCGCCGCGGCCGGGAACGGCCGCTCTGGAGATTGTAGGATTTATCAATATTAATTTCTGGCTGGGCAGATCGGTCTAGAACTTTATCTTTGAGTCCCAGACAACGTTCTTGAGGGTAGGGTTTTAGAGAACCGAGGGCAACACGGTCGGGGCTGAATGTTACAAATGTGACAGTGGAATAGGGCTTGATGAGGCGGAAATTGACGAAATTACAATTCTATATTATCCGGAAACATTGAGGTATAGGGAGGTCTACAACTTCGAGAGCTTTAAGTGCTTCCATCCCAAGAAAATTGCAAATACCCAAATTAGAGCGAGTCCTAGAAGTGGCATGGACGGTGAAAGCTTAAGAAAACATAATACTATACTTCAGAATTTACTCTTTGCAAGTATGCCGCCAAGCGTCTCCACAGCAGAACAGCGCCTGTCTACACTGATCGGGTCAGCACTATCACTTGATAGCGAAGGGTTGCTCGACGAAGCGACAATAGAACGTATCCATCGGAAAATAGGAGAAGTCTGCCAAGCATCCAGTCTCAATGTGCGCGACGTATTGTCCTCCGCCTTCTTTAATCAGTACTTCGCTTCTGATCAAGAAATACCAGAAGGAGACAGGCGGAGAGAAATTTTTCGCAGACTTTCCGAGCAGGTACAGACAAATCTTACTGAAGAGATTGCTCTCATCCGAGAACGTGTAGTTGCTGTGACCGGACTCGGGTACGTCGGACTCCCGCTCACTCATGCCTTTGCACGGAGAGGGTACAAAACATATGGCTACGATATTAGCAGTAAGCGCATTGCGGAACTCAAGAGCGGTATCGATAGAACTGGAGAGTTGACTCCTGAGCAACTGCGAGAAGCAGCTATTATCTTCAGCGATGATCCGAAGATTTTGAGTGAAGCGGATATTGTGATTCTCGCCCTTCCTACACCGGTGGATGAAGAGCACAAGCCAGATCTTTCATTACTTGAATCCGCGACGCAAACCATTGGCCGCAATCTCAAGCGCGGGTCCATCGTCGTCTACGAATCGACTGCGTATCCGGGTGTCACCGAGGACATCTGTGTGCCAATCCTCGAAAAGGCATCGGGCATGAAGTGCGGCATGGATTTCAAGGTCGGCTACTCGCCAGAACGTATCAATCCAGGTGATAGGGAACGGACCGTGGATAAGATCACGAAGATCGTCGCCGGGTAGGATCGCGAAACACTCGAAACACTCAGTATCGTTTACGGTTCAGTCGTGAGGGCTGGTATCCATAGGGCACCGAGCATCAAGGTTGCAGAAATGGCAAAGGCAGTTGAGAACGCACAGCGCGACGTGAATATTGCCTTCATGAATGAGATTGCCACGCTCTGTCATCAGATCGGCATTTCAATACGCGATGTGCTCGAAGCAGCAGGCACAAAATGGAATTTCCTGAAGTTCACGCCCGGTCTTGTTGGTGGGCACTGTATCGGTGTCGATCCCTATTACTTGATTGAAAAAGCTGGGCAGCTTGGCACACACGTCGATCTGATTTCGGCTGCTCGGACGCTGAATGACAGCATGAGCGGGTACGTCTCAAAACAGATTACAGATGCTTTGTCGGTGCCTTCAGATAAAGCGAAACTTCTCGTTCTCGGCCTCACATTTAAGGAGAACGTTCCTGACATCCGAAATAGCAAAGCCATTGAGGTGGCAAAGAGACTGCAAGCAACAGGTGTGCACGTTTTCGTCCATGATCCGCATGTTTCCCCTGAAGAGATGGATGTTCAGGGACTAACGCCCGGCTCCCTCCGCTCTAACACCTACCATGGAATAGCTCTTCTTGTTCCCCACCAAGAGTACCGCTCCGCCAGTGCGGAGCAATTCCTCTCTGCAACAACGTCTGATGGCCTTATTTACGATCTGAGGTCAGTCCTCAATGGACGAAGTATTGAAGCTGCGGGGCGGAAATATAAATCGCTGTAGGAGAAAGAGGAGGTCGGAAACCGGCCTCCCCTCATCCTTCGACTCTGCTTCAGACCAGGTCTCCCTCCTTACCGAGAGTTAGGAGGAAGAGGGCCATCCTCACGAGGAGCCCATTCTGCGGCTGGCGCAGATAGGCGGCGTTCTTGTCCATGCCATCCACCTCCGGCGCGATCTCGGTGAGACGAGGAAGTGGGTGCATGACAGTGACGGTGGGTTTGCAGTTCTTCTCCAGCAATTCGCGGGTGAGCACGAACGGCTGAATGGAACGCAGGTCGGCGCGGTCGGAGAAGCGCTCTTCCTGGAAGCGCGTCATGTAGAGGACATCGGTCTCCCGGATCGCCTCCTCGAAATCGCTACTCTGGACGACATCCATGCCGCGTGTGCGTGCCTGCTCAACGATGTCGCCCGGCATGTGGAGAGGTTCCTGCGCGATGCACACGAACTTGATGCTGCTGAAGGCAGTGAGCATCTTGCAGGTCGAGTGTGCCGCACGTCCGAAGAACAGGTCACCAACGAATCCAACCGTCAGGCCGTCGATCTTCCCTTGCTCCCGTCGCATCGTGAAAAGATCGAGCAGGGCTTGGGTCGGGTGTTCCCCAGAGCCATCCCCACCATTGAGGACGGGAACCCGCGCGAGCTGCGCAGCTTCCTTGGCTGCCCCGACACGGGGATGCCGCATGGCGATGATGTCGCAGAATTCCTGCACGGCCCGAATGGTGTCGCGAAGCGTCTCCCCCTTGTGCATGGACGTCGCCTCGAATCCCACACTGCCGTTGACCTGTCCTCCGAGCCGCATGAAGGCGCTGGCGAAGCTCATGCGTGTCCTCGTGCTGGGCTCGAAGAAGAGGTTGCCGAGGATGTACCCCCGTAGGATGTCGCAGGGTACCTGGCGCTTCGCGATGGGTTCCAAGCGCTCCGCGAGCGCGAAGACGTTCTCGACATCCTCCCGGTTGAATTGGTCGACCGAGAGAATACTGGTGCCACTGAACTGCATGGTCCACTTCCTTTCTAGTGAAGGGTTTCTGGTCTTGAAGCCGGAGAGCTGAAGGAACTGCTGACTGGCAACGTGAGACTTCTCGAGATGAGAAGCCAAACATTGGATTTTCAGTCAGATAGGTATTATCTACATGTAAAATGAACTTGTCAAACCAGAGAAAGTAGTGCAGAGTGGACGTTCCGCTTCGCTTTCATGGAGCAAACATCCTCTCCCTTCCGGCTGCCGATTCTCACCTATCATCACATCTCGGATGAGATCGACTACTATACCTGCGTAACGCCGTCGATTTTTCGTGAGCAAATAAGAGAAATCACCAAGGAGTACGGCTGCATCAGCCTCGAAGAAGCGATTCAAAGGCACGAGCGAAATGAGCCTCCGACTGGAAAGTTCGCTCTTACTTTTGACGATGGATACCAAGATACAGTCCCTATGCTGCAGGAGATCGCGGGGCAAGGCTTGGCGGCCACTGTGTTCATAGCCACCGATCATATTGCGAAGGACAATCGCTGGAATTACAAGGCTCCCTACATCGCAAAGGTGATGGCTGAAGATGACATAAGACAGATCGCAGCGGCTGGGCATGCCGTCGAGTCTCACGCCAAAACCCATCAGTGTCTCACGAAGCTACCTGACAAGGAGTTGAGATTGGAGCTTGCTGAAAGTAGAAGAGTTATCGAGCAACTGCTCGGCACAGAAGTGAAATTCTTCGCGTATCCATTCGGGCTGCATGACACTCGTGTCCGCGAATTCGCGGCAAAGAAATACCGTGCTGCTTTTGCAACGCATAAGACGGCAGCCAGCGAGGACTGGATCGATCTTTTCCAGATTCACAGACTCTCAGTCAACCGTGATACTCCGCTTCCTGCCATCCTCCACTATCTCCATGGAACGAACACCTGAGCGCACCATATCAGTCATTATTCCTACCTATGACAGGCAGAAGGAACTGCAACAGTGTCTCGAGGGACTGCGTCAGCAGACTCACGGAAAGTATGAAGTCATTGTTCTCAATGACGGCGGGCCTGCTCTCAACCGTGATGCCCCACAGTTTCGAGAACTGGATGATCTTGTTTCCCGAGAAAATGTGACTGTCCTTAACAGCCCGAAGCGCAATGGCTCGGCAAAAGTCAGGAATCATGGCTATAGCATTTCCAAAGGTGATCTCATTGCCTTCACCGATGACGATGCTATTCCCGAATCAAATTGGCTGGAATCGATTAATCGGTATTTCGAAGTTCATCCGACCGTCACAGCTATGAACGGACGGATCGAAGCCGTCGCCCTTGATACTGCAGGCGAGCGCATCCGACAGGCCTACTACGACTACCGTCAACAGATCCATCTGAGTGGAGTTCTCGATCCGTACTACCGCATCAAGTACAATCTTGTTACAGATGTTCCCAACCTGACGGACTGGTTGAGTCTCGGAAATTGCGTGCTCCAGAAAGAGAAAGTCGGTGAGAGAAAAATGCTCTTCGACGATTCGATGAAACTGAACTACGGTCGCAAGCTCGGGCGGGAATTCATGCGTAATGGCCAGCTCGTGACCTATGCTCCTGATCCAGTGATACGTCACCACCACGCTCGAACTATCCGGGAAATGCTTGGCACCCGGGCTAAGAATGGACGAAATTTTTGTCAGATCGATGATGAAGAGCGCCGGACATATGGGGAGCGCTTCACAGAGATGATGCGCTACTTCAAATATGTTTTTGGAAATGGGCGACTGAAGAGGGCTGATAAGCTACTCGAAGCCGTTTATTCGACGGCATTCATCTCAAGCTACGTTTGCCAGAAAGTAAAGAATACAGTACTATCCTCTGCCTATGTTAAAGCCTGAAGACGTCACTATCGGCATCTCCCCTCGTGAACGATACAAAGTCTCCGCGCAGATGATACGGAGGTTACGCGAAAAAACTCCCAAGGGACCACAAGTACTCTATGTCGACGCGGCTGTGCCCGAAAAGTACAGGCCAGACATTGCAGATGCTCTACAGGAATATGGCGATTATAACGTCCTGCAATCGGATGCCTATCTCCTGCCCATTCAGGCGACCAACCGACTCATTCAGGAATGTCGCACACCTATCCTCGCTCTTCTGGAAAATGACGTCATGGTCGACGATGACTGGATTGATCCCGTGCTGGAAGAATTCAACGATCCGCACACTGACTATATTAGTCCCGAGATCATGGAAGCACACAAGAACACGCTCGAGGGCGATGCGAAGATTGTCTATCACTTCAATCCGGTCGAGAGCGATATCACGGTTGCCGATGATGGGACGATTATGTCCGACGTGAAGCGCATTCCCGGCAAGAATCCTCCCATCGACGTAAAACAGAAGCGACAGATCAAGCACCTAGAGAGACACGCATTCTTTGGAAAAACCGATTCGTTCCGTGCTATCCATCCCTTGCCAGAATTTCTCAATACGCGGGAGCAGATGCACATTGCCCTCTGCATCCACATGGCTCGACAGCGTATCATGATGGTGCCGCAGTGCTCGGTGAAGTATTTGGAACTCCCACTGGAATTGGAGGAGATCGATAACTATCTCTTGCGATGGGACCCAGAGAGAGGACAGCAGTCCAATGATTTCGTGGAACGAACATGGAAGCTCGGTGACTTCCGCAGCTCGATGGACGATATCAATAACCGTATCCGCCGAGCGCTGGCGCTACGCCAGAAGCTCCAAGAAAGTTGAGATGAAGCGCGTTGCCTTCGCGAATAATTCCGGCTGGTCTGTACGCGCTATGAATTCAACTTTTGTTTCGTCCGCCGCCTTCCAATCGGCGACTGCATCACCGAAGAAAAGTACCCGCGCTGGCTCTAAGTTATTTGTCGCCATAACGTCTCTGATCGCATCAGATTTTGAAATTGGATGGCCGTAGAGCTTTGTGAAAAATCGTGCGATGTCTTTTGCCTCAACGACTTTCTGCATTTCATGAACTTCGGAGGATGAAGCGACGAACAAGGGAACTTTCTGCCGTACGAGAAATTCTTCCACTCCGGCAATGAGGGGTGTCTCTGCAAGATTCTGCGAAAGTAGTTGGCTGTACCGCTCACCCAGCCTCTTACTTGCTTCTTCATCGAAAGGGAGATGGAGAATTTTTTTAAAGATATGAGCAAATTTTTCGTAGCGACTTATACCGCGGTTTTCTCGATTGTATGCATCAATGGCAGAGAGATATTCCGGGTAATCTGTGAACAATGATTTGAACGTGGCAATCTTGAATTGCTCGGAATCGAGGATTACTCCATCGAAGTCGAATACTATGGCTTTGTAGCCACCTAGGTCGTATTTCATAGTGCAGTGATTATAGCTCTATCATAAGGAAAAATCATGGGGTTGATCGTTTGAAATAACAGGGTATAGTGACCTTTTCCCGTTTCCCATGAAGATAGATATCCCCGGCAGCGGCCCTTTAGTGATTGAAGCGATCATCCTCGATCTGAATGGGACGCTATGTGTTGGGGGCAAGCTAGTACCTGGAGTTGCGGAGCGTATTCAAGAGCTGCGTCAAAAATGTCATCTCGTCCTTTTCTCGGGAGACACGCGCGGCGATGCTTCCCAGCTTGCCAATGATCTAGGAATCGCATTTACGAGGACAAAGACAGGGCAAGATAAAGCGGATGAAGCCGAAAAGCTTCAAGCAGATAAGTGTGCGGCAATCGGAAATGGATTGATTGATTTGCAGCTCATCCAGCGAGTGAAGCTTGGCATTGTTGTCTTACAGGGCGAGGGGGCGCATGCGAAGACACTTTTAGCTGCGGATATCATTGTTACTAATATCAATGATGCGTTGGATTTGTTTATCGATGAACAGAGGTTGATTGCAACGCTCAGGGAATAACTGCAAAATGATTTGAAAATGCGGCAACAATAATTGTCCGTCGGTTCCCACATTTTCCGTGATTTTTCGGACATGGCTTGCCAATGCGACCCCCATCGTTTCCTTTGACAATCCTCTACCATTTTTTTCGACAACTTTTGACAATACTCGACAACTTTCCGCTAACAGAAGCCATAAAAATGCTTGTCATTAAAATATGTCTGACTATGATGCCCGTGTCGGAGAATCATACCCGGCCAAACTGAGCAAGCAATATTTACCACCCGACCGCCGTGCACGGCGCGAGGGCATTACCTTCTTATCTCTTATGAAGCTCTCTTTCTATGAAACGCCAACGCTTTACTTCGACCGATGCGCGGCACGAGCCTCGCATCACACTGAGCAATATTTCCGATCTTTCTCCCGCCGATTACAACCCAAGGACTTGGGATGATGCGGCGCTCGAACGGCTATGTGAAAGCATTCGCAAGTTTGGGTTTGTTGATCCGGTCATCGCCAATGGCGCAAAGAGTCGCCGCGGCATCGTGATAGGCGGCCACATGCGTCTCGCTGCCGCAAAACATCTCGGTCACACAACTGTGCCTGTGGTTTATATCGATATTCCTGATCTCGAACGTGAGAAGGAACTGAATCTTCGTCTTAACCGCAACACGGGCGAGTGGGACTTTGAGAAGCTCAAAGCATTCGAGATGGAGCTGCTTCTCGATGTGGGCTTCGGTGACGCAGACCTGTCCCATATTTGGGATGATGCGCTGGAAACCGAAGACGACCAGTTCGACGAAGATGCCGAACTGGAGAAAATCAAAACGCCCAAGACGAAGCCGGGCGATCTGTACCAGCTTGGACCGCACCGCCTCCTTTGCGGTGATGCGATGGATAGTGCCGCTGTGAAACAACTCGTCGGCAAGAACAAGATCGACATGGTCTATACCGATGTCCCGTACAACATTGATCTCGATTACAACAAAGGAATTTCCAATGCCAAGCAGTATGGAGGAAAAACAAACGATGCAAAGACTGATACCGAGTATGAAGAATTTCTGTGCGGGGACAATGATCTGGGAAAGCAAGAATACAAAGAATTGGGGAGGAGACTGGATCAAGAAACTTAAAGATGACCAAGTTGAGGCCAAGGCAGATCTCTGCATTATCGTCTCACAAGTGCTCCCCGAAGGAGTAAAAGGTTTCGGTTTAGTTGAAGGAGTTTGGGTGACAGACCTTTCTCATGCCTTGCCACTAGCGCACGCTTTGCGTCATCAACTTCTACAGCTGGCACAGGTTAAGGCTTCCCTTGTTGGAAAAGATGAAAAGATGGAAATCTTGTACAAATATCTCACTAGCCCCCAATTTAAGAATAGAATGGAAAATATCGTAAATGCGTTTATCTGTATGCAACAGGATCTTGAGAGCGAAAAAAGGGCGATGCAAAAACATTGGAAGAAACGCGAAAAGGAGGTTGAGAGGGTCATCGAAAATACGACGGGCATGTATGGCGATTTTCAGGGTCTCATAGGTGCGGCTCTTCCAACAATTACCAGCTTAGAACTGCCATCAGGCGACGAAGAAGAAACGGAAAACCAGTAGTTTCCTGAACAGGGCACTGGGATAGGCATCAAATCCAAGAGGGATTCGAACCTGGATACAATGAAGATTTTGTAGCGTATAGGCAGCACGGTCGCGTGCCCATGTTGGCTGGGGAGCATGGATTCGAACCATGGAATGGGGGCTTCAAAGGCCCCTGCCTTACCGCTTGGCGACTCCCCAATGATGACGTAAGAAACCGCGCCCGATAATCATACCTGACTGGGTGGGTGGCGCTTGCCCGCCGGAGCTCCGCAGAGCGTAGGAGGGACTCCCCAATGTGCGAGCGATTGTATAAGGAAGCAAGGCGAAGGGAAAGTGAAGTATTCGGCAAACAAACCATTCAGCATTCCCTTTTGCAGGTAAGCAAAACACAGAACTACTTCCTCTTGATCATCTTCACGATCGCCAGGAAGACAACAGCACCGATTACCGCCATTACAATGGAACCGACTGTGCCGTACGCCGAAAGACCAACAAGGCTGAAGAGAAAACCACCGACGAACGAACCGATAATGCCGACGACAATATCGCCGATCATTCCAAAACCGCTGCCTTTCATGATTTTTCCAGCGAGGAAACCGGCAATAAGACCAACGAGAAGAAACCAGATGAAATCCATACGAGAAGAGGGGAAAACACGAGTGTACTCTGCGTGCCGGTAAGAAGCGACACGTTCTATATTCGTCACGATTTTTATAAAATATTCAACGAGTAGTGATACAATGTTCTTTTCTACACACTTCATGAATCTGCTCGGCTTTCATCACTTAACCGCCATCGCATCCGATGCGCAACGCAACTACAACTTCTACACGCAAATTCTGGGGCTCAGACTTGTGAAAGTAACCATCAACTTTGACGATCCGTCCGCCTACCATTTGTACTACGGTGACGGTGTGGGAACACCCGGAACCATCCTGACATTCTTCGTCTGGAAAAACGCGCACGCCGGTCGCGCCGGTGCCGGGCAAACGATTGCGGCTGCGCTGTCTATTCCGCAGGCATCGTTTGGCTACTGGCTACATCGCTTGCAGGAAAAAGGCGTACAACCGCTTGGACCGTTCGAGCGGTTTGGCGAGAAATTTATTTTGCTGAAAGACCCCGATGGCATGACAGTCGAACTCGTTGCCGACCCCGAAACACGCGCGTTCGATGCGTGGGTTGAAGGCCCAGTGCCGATTGAACATGCTGTGCGCGGATTACATGGCGTCACACTACTTGAAACCGGCTTCGAAGAGACAGCAAAATTTCTGACGAGCGAATTGAATATGGTCCAGAAAAAAGAGGAGCTCGGCACGTTTCGCTACAGCTTTAGCGAGAGCGGCAAAACGTATATCGACTTAAAATGTGCACCGGATTACTTTGCCTCGACTATGGGCACGGGCTCCATCCATCATATTGCGTTTGCAACGCAGGATGATGCCACGCAAACGCAGTGGCTTTCATCGCTTTCGAATCACGGTCACAATGCCAGCCCGGTGATGGACCGCGAGTATTTCCACTCCATTTATTTCCGCGAGCCGGGCGGCGCACTGTTTGAAATCGCCACACAAGGACCCGGATTTACTGTTGATGAGCCGCGCGAGAAACTAGGCACCAGCCTGCAACTACCACCTTGGATGGAAAAAGATCGCGTGCTTATTTCGTCTATGCTTCCACCTCTTCCCCAGTCCAATGGATAACACTCTCTCGTTCATTCATGTCCTCAAGCCAGCCGACAGTCCGTCGACTGCGCGCACGCTTTTGCTGCTGCACGGCACGGGCGGTGATGAGAATGACTTGATACAAATCGGCCAGCAAATTGATCCGACAGCGAATATCCTCAGTCCGCGCGGCAAAGTGTTGGAAGACGGTATGCTGCGATTTTTTGTGCGTAATTCAGACGGTACATTTGACCTGGATGATCTGCGCATGCGAACAAATGAACTGAGTGATTTCATAGATCAAGCGTGCAGTCAGTATCAGCTTGATCGGAGCAAACTCGTTGCCGTTGGCTTTTCAAACGGCGCCAATATTGCGGCGAGCCTGCTGCTTCTCAAGCCCGATGCGCTCCCGGTCGCTGTGCTTCTGCGCCCGGCGTTTCCCATTCAGCCCGATACACTCCCCGATTTATCGGACAAGAAAATCCTGGTCTGTGGTGGCGAGCTGGACACGATGATTCCTCCGGAAAACGCCCGAAAACTCATTGCTGTCCTTCGATCGGCAAAAGCCAAAGTGCAGGAATTCTGGCAACAAACCGGACACAGACTCACGCCGCAGGATATTCAGGTTGCAAGAGAATTCGTCGCATCACTCTAATCCCTGCACACTGGCATGAATGCTATTGTTCCAGGGATCCTTAAACAGGATACCGCGTGAGATTTCTTCGAACGAAACAGCTGCTTTCTTTAACCGTTCTTTGAGCGCGTCCAGATTTTCCTGTGCCGGCAAAACTATTTCGAACGTGTGCAAACCGAGTGAATCCGATCGGGGTTTTGCACCACTGCTTTCCCACGTGTTCATACCAAGATGATGATGGTAGCCGCCAATCGACATGAACAATGCCGATGGCATATGACTCGTAATTGTAAAACCGAGTATATCAATGTAAAACTTCTTCGCTTGTTGAATGTCTCCAACTTTTAAGTGTACGTGGCCAAGCTGCATACCATCATGTGCTCCGGAGGTCATTGCATGAGTATTGATGTATTCGGGCAGCGGAATGTAGAGCGAATCCATTTTCACCAATCCATCTTCCCATTGCCACACTGAACGATCACGATCGTAATACAACTCCACGCCGTTGCCTTCCGGGTCTGTGAGGTAAAATGCTTCGCTGACTAAATGATCACCGGAGCCAGAAAATAAATCGGGCGTTTTCTCCACCACACGTTTGACTGCATGTGCCAGGTCTCGCTGCGATGTAAAGAGGATCGCCAAGTGATACAACCCAGCAGAGCGAGGATGAGATGCTTGCAAATCACTCTGCTGCAAAATAACGAGCGGCGTTTTCTTAAAGCCAAGAGTAACTCGATCGACGGATTCTGCAATGAGCGATAGCCCAATCACCTCAGCATAAAATTGCTTCATGATCTGGATATTTTGTACCGAGAGCGTGATGGGACCAAGTGTGAGCGACGGTGCGAGAACTTCTGTGAAAGCGGGCTGATTGGATGGCATAGAGAACTCGTAAAGAGCAAGTATAGCAGGTTGTAGAAAATCCCTATCATAAACGTCTGCAAAAAATATCAATGGTACTTACAAGTACTATTTCTCAATGAAATTTACGACTGCAACAACAACCGCACTATCTTCAGCGCTTCGTACGTATAGCGTCCTTCCAGTTTTTCAAATACCGGACCGAGGGCAGCGCTTTCGGCGTCTCGCAGGGCATTGGCGATGATGGCAAAATCCTCCTCCGGAGGACGAAGATACTCGAGATCGTGAATCTGGCCCTGCGCATGCAGTTTTTCGATGTGCGACACAATCGTGCTTGGCGCCATGTCGCGCTTGGCGGCGATATCGGCAATCGAGAGTTTTTGATCGATGAGCAATTTTGTCTGCTGATACGTCGAGCCTTCGGATTTGATGCGACGCGCAGGTTTAGCGGCCCGCATGACCGCAACTTCTTGTTCCACCAAACCTTTCGTCTTGGCGAAGGAGGTGATGATGGCGAGAAACTGTTTTCCAAACAAGGATAATTTCGTCTGACCGACGCCGGAAATTTTGGCGAAGCTGTCGAGACTTTGGGGGAGTGATTGTGCCATGAGCTGCAGGGATACATCGCCGAAAATAACGAACGGCGGCACATTGCGCTCGGCTGCGATTTTCTTGCGCAGTGCGCGCAGTTGCTCAAACAATTCTTCGTGGAATTTGATCTCGCTAGCCTTCGATGATTTGCTTATCGCGATTTCTGCCTTCATGCGCGGCAGCAGCAAGCTGGATCTGCTCTTCAGCCACTCGACTCCTTCCGCGGTGAGGCGCAGAGTCGGATACTGACCGTCTTCGCGCGCCAATAATTTTTTGCCGATGAGAGCATTCATGATGGATTTGAGTTCCTGCTGCGACTGATCTTTGGCAATGCCATACACACTCAGGACTGCGTGACCGCGATCGTGGATTTTCTGATCGTCTTCGCCGCGTAAGACAGACGCGACATACCCAGCGCCAAACCGCTGGTCTGTTTTGATGACAGCCGACAGAATCTTCTGCGCAATTTCCGTAGCATCGAACTCCTCACGCGGCGAGAGACACACGTCACAGTTGCTACAATTGTCTTCCGGCCAGGTTTCGGCAAAGTATTCGAGCAGGAATTTGCGGCGACAGCTGCTGAGTTCGCAGAAATCCAACACTTTGGAAAGCTTGGCATACGCACTCTGCTGCTGCTTTGCATCTGACAATTGATTGATGAAGAAGTCGTGCTTGCGCTTGTCGGCGCTGCTGTAAAAGAGCACGCACTCACTCGGCAGGCCATCGCGACCGGCGCGACCGGTTTCCTGGTAATAGCCTTCTATGGAACTGGGCAGATCCATGTGGACAACCAAGCGGACATCAGGCTTATCGATTCCCATGCCAAAGGCGATAGTGGCGCAGATGACCGTTACTTCATCGCGGATAAATTTTTCCTGCGTTTGACGACGAATGGTGGCATCCAGTCCGGCATGATAAGGAAGTGCGTCGATGCCTTCGGCGCGCAGGTCTGCTGCCGTGTTCTCGGTATCCTTGCGCGAGAAGCAGTAGATGATGACCGATGCGTCTTTGTGTTTCTGCACCAGCTGCAGAAGCCGGGGAAACGCCTGTTTTTTGGGCTGCACATGGTACGACAAATTGGCGCGGTTGAAGCTGGAGAGAAATGTCTCGACACGACGCAATCGTAATTGCTCGATGATGTCGGATTGTACGCGCTCGGTTGCAGTGGCCGTAAGAGCGATGATGGGTGTCACCGGAAATTCGCGGCGCAGGCTGCCGAGTAATCGGTAATCCGGACGGAAATCGTGGCCCCATTGCGAGATACAATGCGCTTCATCGATGGCGATGAGGGTTGGCGGAAAGCGCTGGAGCAGCTGGCGAAATTCCGGCAGCGCCAAGCGTTCCGGGGCGACATACAGCAACTTGATCAGCCCGTCCTCCACATCACCGATTACCTGTCTTTGACGCTCAACCGAAAGCGAACTGTTGAGATAGGCAGCATCGATACCGTTGGCCTTCAGGCTATCCACCTGATCCTTCATCAGCGAAATGAGCGGCGAGACAACGAGTGTCATACCGGGCAATACGAGAGAGGGGAGTTGGTAGCATAGAGATTTTCCGCCACCGGTTGGCATCAGCACGAGCGTATCTTTGCCCGACAGCACATGTTCGATAATTTCTTTTTGCAGCAGCTTGAAATCGGTGTACCCGAAATACTTTTGAAGCAGGGGAAGGAGCGATGGCGATGCAGCCTGAGAAGTCATGGACACTGAGTATAGGAGAAAACTCTCTCTTTCTACAGACTACTCAACGCGATAATGTTATCGCCTATTTCTTAAACTGAATCACCGGACAACCCTTTGGCAGACAGTACCCGTCCTTGGCATCGACATCGCGAAATTGCGCCTTGGTATTGACCGGACATGTCTTCGTTTTCGTAAAGCGAGCAACCGGTCGGCAATCGCCATCGGCAGGCGGATGATACATGGTCACAGACTGAGCCGATGTGCTGGAAGAGGCCGAACTGTTGACAGTTGGCGCAGGAATCTTGCTGCCCGAACAGGCAACCAGGAGAAGTGAAACGGCGACGAGAGGAAAAAATTGACGCATATGCAGGAGTGTAGCGAAAATTGATTCGCGCCTGCAACCTCAAATACCCTACGCCTTTTGCATACTGTTTTTGCGTATTGCCCGTGCGGCCTGAAAGCCGGATTCGATCGCTCCATGCACTGTACCCGGCTGGGAAGACGTTGCCTCGCCGCCAAACTGCAGTACGCCTCCGCATTCGGCTGCGGCAAGCTGCCTGCGCACCGAAGGATCAACGCCAACGGGGATGTAGGAATAGCTGCCACGTGAAAACGGATCATGGTGCCATCTTTCAACAGATGTCTTTTTTGCATGATTGACAAATCGCTTGCCAAACATGGATCCAAGCTGCGTGAGCGCTTCATAGACGGCATCTTCATCGTCCATAGCCGCATAACGGTTGGCTGCATTGCCAGCCATCAGTGCCGTCATGTACCGGCCCCGTTCGGTCAGTCCCCACTCCGACGGCCACCACAGCTGGCTGTCAAGTGTGGTTTCCGTCATGGCCTGCAAATGAGGACTGACCATTTCGTCAAACTGAAATATCATTTTGCAGGCCTCGCCGGGAGCGATAGCGGCTATGGCAGCCTGTTTTTCTTGTGAAAGCTGCGGTCGAAATTCGATCGTGTCCGACTGCAGGACGCCGATAGGTAGGGTGATGATTGCGTACCTGCCATGGAATTTCGCGCGTTGGGTGCGGATTGTCACCCCACGGTCATCGTAGGAAATTTTTTCTATCGGATGATTGAGATACAGCGGACTGTTTTTGCGAAGCTCAGCCATCAATGATCCGTAGCCGTCTGCCAATCGATAATTATTTTCAAATCCATTACAGACATTTTCCAGCAATCCGGCAACTGATACCCGGCGAATGTCACCCGACGTATCATTCGCAACAATCCTCTTGCACCATCGACGATTGCCGATGATCGAGGAATTGATAACGTCAATGAGATCTGAAACCGGTACTGCCGTACAATCAATGTTCTGGACGAGTGCGGCATCCTTGAGTGTCGCAAGCAAATGTGCGCCCGTCGGCAGATGATCATGAAAATCGGCAAAACGACCGTCGAGGTACTGCTGTTCAGGGAGGGCACACCGAATCATCCTCTTGCCAAAGTGAGCCGCAAGTCTGTGAGTAATGACTTGACTGCCATGAACAAATTCCGCACCGTGTTCTATAGGAAACATACCGTCCGTTTGTGTTTTTATGCGACCATCCGGCCTGTTGCGCCCCTCTATCAGCACATGATCAACGCCATGACGACGCAGACTGAATGCCGCTGCCTGACCAGCCGCCCCAGCTCCTGCAATAAGAACTTCGGAACGAATATGACACTGTTTTTCAGGAGAGTATTGTCGGGGCATGAAGCCATACTGTACAAAAAAATGCATGTAGCGCAAAGCCGGGAATCATGGAAACAAACAGAGTGCATGATCTATAATCAAACATAATTATGGCACACACCCGTTCCTCACTCCTCGAACGAAAGTCTTTGTCAGAAGTGCACAGCACTGTCACAACCGACCATTCCACGTTTTTCAAGCGCTTGTTCGCATTCGCCGGTCCGGCCTACATGGTGAGCGTGGGATACATGGACCCGGGAAACTGGGCGACGGATCTGGCCGGCGGATCGCATTTTGGCTATGAACTCCTCTGGGTGCTGCTGCTGAGCAATATGATGGCGATTCTGCTGCAGACACTCAGCGCCAGGCTGGGGATTGTCACCGGGCGCGACTTGGCGCAGGCGTGCAGCGAAACGTACTCAAAAACCGTGACATTCTGTCTGTGGATTCTGTGCGAAATAGCGATTGCCGCCTGCGATCTCGCCGAAGTGATCGGCACGGTGATCGGTCTCAATCTGCTCTTTCATATGCCGTTTGAGATCGGCTTGATCATAACGATCCTCGATACGTTCTTACTACTGTTCATCCAGCGTCTGGGCATCCGCAAAATGGAGGCATTCATTCTGGTACTCGTGATGACTGTCGGTCTGTGCTTTATTATAGAGATCGTACTGGCGCAGCCGCACTGGGCGAGTGTGGCAACCGGCCTGTTGCCTTCGCTGCAATCCAAATCTCCGTTTTTCTTCAGCAGCAAGGATGCCCTCTTTATAGCAATCGGCATTTTGGGTGCGACAGTGATGCCGCACAATCTGTATTTGCATTCGGCCCTGGTGCAGTCGCGCAGTGTCACCAATACAGTTGCCGGCAAAAAGCAGGCCTGCCGGTTCAATTTGTTTGATTCGATTGTCGCGCTCAATGCCGCGTTCTTCGTGAATGCGGCCATCCTGGTACTGGCCGCCTCTGCATTCTTTACCAAAGGACAGGTCGTAAGCGACTTGCGGGATGCCCATACACTGCTGCCTCAGTTTCTGGGTAGCTCCGTTGCTGCAACCGCATTCGCCATCGCCCTGCTGTGCTCGGGCCAAAGCTCGACACTCACCGGCACACTTGCCGGTCAGATTACGATGGAAGGCTTCCTGCACTTGCGTATGCGGCCGTGGCTTCGGCGCCTCATTACACGCTCACTGGCGATAGTGCCGGCCATGATTACGGTACTGTTTTTTGGAGCCGCCAAGCTGGAGAATCTGCTGATTTTGAGCCAGGTTGTTCTCAGTTTGCAGCTGCCCTTTGCCGTTGTTCCACTCATTCAGTTTACCTCTGACCGCCGGAAAATGGGCGAATTTGCCACGAAAATATGGGCGAAAATCCTCGCCTGGATCACCGCTATCATTATTGTAGGACTCAATTTGATGCTGGTATTCAATCAGATTGCTGATTGGACCCAAAGCGCTGCAGAAGCCGGTTACAGCCCTCTTTTGGTTACTTTGACTGCATGGCCGATTGTGGCTGCCTGCGGCTTCCTGCTCGTCTGGCTGTTTATAGAACCATCTTTCAGCCATATCAGCGCAAAGCGTCACCGCAAGCTGGTAACGGCTGCCGAGACGGTTGTAGCCCTCAAAAAGCCCCTGTATAAGCATATAGGCGTTGCTCTGGAAAACAGTCACAATGATGCAAAAGCGCTGCAGCATGCCATTGCACTGGCTAAAACGCATGGCGCCGAAATCATCCTGTTGCACGTTGTAGACGGTGTTGGCGGCCAGTGGTACGGCGAACAGTCAACCGACCTGGAAAGCACAACCGACAGACAGTATATGGAGGAGGTACGGGCCTTTCTGACAGGCGAGGGGATACCGACACAATCTGTTTTGCGCTACGGAAAGCCAACTGAGCAGCTTATAGCCGCCATAAGCGAACTCGGCATTGATTTCATGGTCCTTCACGCCCATGGCCACGGCCCGCTTCTCGACCTCATTTTAGGCCATACGATCGATAAAATACGCCATAAGGTAAAGATACCGGTATTGGCGGTGCGAGAGGGAAATGAAAAATTGACAATGGACAATTGACAATGACTATAAGCATGAAAATGGCTTTTAGTTAGCCTAAAACCATTGTTCATTGTCAATTGTACTTTGTACATTCACTCAATTGATAACCCATTAAATAATTATTTGACAACAAATCAAATTAGTAGTATAAATAGCTACTTTCGTCTTCCTCCCTCTTCCCCCCTACCGACATGACCTCTTCATTTTCCCGTCTGAATGCGCTTATCGCCATGTCCGTTATAGGACTTGGCACTGTCGCTGCACCTCTGGCACATGCAGATGTGTACACGAGCACCTATCCGTCCGGCATGACCACGACAACGAATAACTACCAGTACACGTCGACCAATCCGTCGGGATACTACGCTCAGTGCGGAGACGGTACGGACAACGACCGGGACGGAAAAGTGGACTATCCCGACGATACAGACTGTACGTCGGTCAATGACACACAGGAAGGCCCTCACTACAATCTTGGCATCACCACCACGGTGACAGACAACCGCACCCAGGTAGCCCCGGGCCGCCCGATCAGCTACAACATTGTCCTCCGCCCGACCTTCACTGACGGATACCGTAACGTGAATGTGGATTTGTATCTGCCAAACGGTGTCGTCTTCACAAACGCCAGTAACGGAGGAGTGATCACAACCGGCCGCGTTCACTGGGACAGCGTTGCGATCAATGCCCGCGAAGGCGCAAAAGTGCTCACGGTAAACGCCAGCGTCTCCGAATTCGTCAAAGACGGACAGATTTTCACCACCCGTGCCGTGGTCGAAGGTCAGGAGACAATCGACACGTCGACTGTCAGCTATCTGGCAATCGATCCGGGCGCCCAGTTCCGCATGAACCTGGATGACGGAAAGCAATATTCCCTGCCAGGCGATGAAAATGTCTACACCCTGAAAGTGAAAAATATCAGCAATCTGACCAGCGCCACCGATGTAAAAGTTCTGCTGCCCGTGCTGTCGGAATTCCTGCGCGCAGACGGCGACTACAAGAAAGACGATCTGCAGACCATCATCTGGAAGAATACCGTCTTTCAGCCCGGCGAGGAAAAAATCTTCTCCTTCACCGTCAAAATTGATCGCAGCACGCTCAAAGATTACGTCATCCGCGTCCGCGCCACTGCCGGATCCGTCACGACTGCAGATACAACCATCATCCGTCTCGGCGCGCCGGCGAAAGCAGTCACCCTCAGCATTACCGACGGAACGATTATTGCCGAGCGCGGACAGCTGCAAACCATTCACATTACGCTGCGTAACAGCTCCTCGTACGTTGCCACCAACCTCGCAGTGACAGGTGCACTGCCTCTGTACACGGATTTTGTCAGCGCCGATCAGGGCGGTACATGGGACGGTACAAACGTCCGCTGGAACGGCTTGCAAGTCACAGCCAATGCGACACGCACGCTCAGCTACACATTGCGCATCCGCAAAGACGCCCCGCTGAATGAACGCCTCGTTGCATCTGCAGCCCTCGGCGGCACCCTCAGCCGAGATGCCAGCGCATCACAGAATCTGATTGTCCGCGATTCCACCCGTGTTGTGCCGAATGCCGCAATCGCCTCCGCCGATTCAAATCTGTACGCGCTCGGCGACCAGATCGATCCTGCAACCGGCATTACCATGCCACGCACAGGTGCCGATATGGCAGATGTCGCAGGTGCAGCATTCGGCCTCGCAGCCTCCGCATCCGCCTTCTTCACGCGCCGCAAGATCCTCGGATAATCTCTCTTGATTGAAACAAAAAAGCTCCTCAGCAATGGGGAGCTTTTTTTGAACATACTAAAGAAGAATGAGAGCCAATCCTACAATCTCCAGAGCGGGCATTCTTGCCCGCAGTGATTTGACGATTAGCTGCGCAAGCGAGGTCGTCGAAGCAGGAAGCCATGCAAGATGGCATCAGAAATTGTGCAATGAGGTATTCAATCAACATCGCGGGAAGCATCCTGCTCCCAGGATATTTACTTCCTACAAAAGCAACAGACAATCAGTCAATTAGAAAGCTTAATCCTAAAAATCTAAGAAGCTACAAGCTATCAGCTCTTCTCTATTTCAGCGCTTCAAAGATGCTGTTCATGAGATCGATCACCATGCCAAAGGAAAGATCGAACGGGATTTCCAGCAGCTTGGCGATCCAGGAAACGGCGAAGAAGGCGATGAAGCTGACTGCAAGGCCGATGATGGAATAACGCACCGTATGCACAGCTTTGCGGATTTTCTCCTCATTACCGGCAGAGAGAATGAAACTGATGCCACCGATAATGATGTACACCAGACTGAGAATGGAAGCGACAATGAGGCCGAACGCTATGAGAGTGGCGATAATCTCCAACGGCGAACCTTCTTCGATCAGGTGACGAATCATGGGAATGATGGCAAAGAAACAAAAAGTTGCAAATTATTTCTGCGGTTCGAGTACCTTCAAATTGACGCGCTGGTTGGCCATGCCGCCGATGACACGGAGCAGGGTGCGGATTGATTTGATTGTCTGGCCACTCTTGCCAATCAGTTTGCCCATATCACGATCGCTGACCCGCACAGTAATAAGGATGCCTAAATCGTCATGCGACGATTCAATGGCCAATTCGTCCTTATCCTCCACGAGCATGCCAAGAACAACATTGATGAATTCCAAACCGGGAACAGAAGCAGTATCAGACATGGTCTCTAGGCTACCGGGATTTTGAAGGTTTGTCACCACCTTTACGAACAACTCCCCATTACCAACTTCCCGCTATCAGTCAAAAATCCCAAAAACCAATTACCAACAACCAAAAAAGGCGCTCTGGACAATCCTTGGGAGTTGGTTTTGGAAGTTAGTAGTTGCTTTACGCAGCAGCTGGCGCCTCGGGTGCTGGTGTCGCAGCGGCGGCTGCGGCGGCCTCGGCAGCGGCAATCGCCTCCGGATCCTTGGACTTCTTCTTGGTGTAGCGCTGCATGTACTTCTCCATATCTTTCATACCGGCCTTGTGCAAAAGACGGGCGACAGTATTGCTTGGAATGGCACCCTGCTTTACCCAGTGAGCCACGCGAGCCTGATCGCATTCGAAGACCGGCTTGTCCTGAGCAGGAAGATAATGACCCATCACTTCCATGGAACCCTTACTGACGTGCTTGGTCTTTTCAGACACCACAATGCGGTAAGTTGGCGTATTCTTGCGGCCTGTGCGCTGTAAACGGATGACGAGCATGGAGAAAGGATGGAAACGGAGCCTGCAGAGTGTAGAGGACGCAAAAGTCGGATGCAAGCGCAAATAAGCTACTGTGCAGCCGGAAGCGAGGAACCGGCTGCAGGCAAACCGATAAACCGGCTCAGTCCGGATAAGGAAAGAACGGGCGGCGTGACGCTCGATCCGCTGCCATTTTTGGCAAGAACAAGACCTAAAGGCTCAAATATCGCATTCAGAACGATGCCAGACGGGATGGACGAGACTGGCAGGGAAATTTGTAACTGATCACCCGAACCTGTGAGTCGGCCGGCCATCTTTCTTATCTGTCCGCCAGCAGGCACCATTACCTGTACATCCGAACCGGAACCGGCAAAGAGAGAGGAGGGGAGGCCGGCAGGAAGCGGCTGCCATTCGCCGACAAAGCTCCCCTGGGAACAGTCATCGGCAACCGGTGCGACAGTCTGAAGCAATGCAATGCCGCGCTTGGCATCCTGGGACACAATCTGCACCAGGCTGTCACACCGGTACCCAGGCTGCTGCTCGACCACACGCGCGACAAAGAGCGGGTGACTGGCATCAAACATTGCCGCTGTCACGATCCGTCCGGCCGCAGAAAGCGACAAACCGATTCCCTTCACCTCCAGACCGGATACACCTCTTTGCATCAGAAAAACGACCGGCAGCTCGCTGATCAGCGGTGCACGACTGCTGTGAGCAGAGACTGCCGCAAGTGTTGCACCGGATCCGCCTGCCAACGATGACAGAGGCCGGTTTTGCGCGACAAAAGCGGTGCACGCGGAGCACGCCAGAAGAGCCGCAACCAAAAAAATACGAGGATGCACGAACCGGATTGTATACTGTTTCATGAGAAGAATCGAATGAAGCAATTCCCTTAACCGCGGATTACTTTTACGGTCACAACACGCGCAGAATGCACCTCTGCATTGAGCCACGTCAGAAGATCGTCTGTGCGTACAATCATTTCCTGAAGCGCAATCGAATCAATGGCAGTAATGATGAGCAGCCCGTCATTGATGCTTTTGGCTTTTATGCTGCGTGCATGAACTGGTAAAACCGATTCTATCCATTCCTGTGCCTTCAGAATAATGAGTCCGGCCGAAAATGCCTGATCCAATCCGCGCTGGCGCAGAACCGATGGAAGAATCGTCGCAAGTTTCTGCATATATTCAGAGGAAGATTAGGATTCTATCATGCGCGCGAAAATCGCGGCGGTTTTTTGGGCGGTTTTTTTCCAGTCATACCGTTCATGCCAACCTTGCGCCAGAACCTGTCTGTCGCATGGTGCAGCCATGTGATGTCGCATGGCGGCGGCAAATGCCTCGCTTGTCGGCTCGAGAAGCGTCGCCTTGCCACAGCTCACCTCCGGAATGCTCGTACGGTTTGGCGCAATAACAGGACAACCGCACGCCATCGCCTCGATAACCGGCAGTCCAAAGCCTTCAAACAGGCTGGCTGTGACACACGCAATGGCACCCGTATAGAGCGCGGGCAAGGATGCAAAGCTCATATCGCGCAGAATGCGAACACCTGCCGGAAGAGACAGATGATCGGCTTCTTTGCCGCTTGTGACCAGAATAAGTTCCGTATCGAGTGACTGAAGTGATTGAAAGGCCGATAGTAAAAGCGGAACATTTTTATGCTGCTTGCAGTTGCCGACGTACAGAAAATACGGCTTGGTAAGACCGTATTGGGCTTTCGCCTGATCAACCATTGCAGTATCTGCCGGATGAAACAGCGGTGACACGCCCGGATACGCGACCGTCACTTTTTCTGAACGCAGAGAAGGATACGCTGCCATCAGATCGGTTTTTGTGGCTTCGCTGACACTCAGAATATGAGCGCTGTGATTCACGGCATGCGCAAAGAGCATGCGGTAGGCGATACGTTTGATGAGCGATGCCTGGTTCGGATAATGATGCAAAATGAGATCGTGAATCGTACAGACAGTCGGAATGCGAGAGAGAAGGGGAGTGCTGAAGTGCGGCGCAAACAATACGTCGATATGGCTTGCTCGGTAGAGTCCGGGCAGAAAAATCTGCTCGGAAAGTGTGTAATGCCGGTAGGGTACGACAATTTTTTCACACGAGAGGTGCTGGTGCCACACTTTGTCGGGCGAGGAGACAAACAGCACATACGTCCACGGATCGTTGCGGGCGACAAGTGCAGTGACAAGCTCACGCGTGTAGGTACCAAGCCCACCGAGCCCGGATGCAAACCGACAATCAATACCGATACGCGTCATCTGGTGTAGCATACAGGCATGACGATTGCAGAGATACTCCAGGCAACAACGATTAACAGACTGGATGCAGAAGTCCTGCTGGCGCATGCACTGGAAAAAGACCGGACGTGGCTCATCACCCATGATAATGATGACCTGACAGAAGCGCAGATGACAACGTTCATAGCGTACGAACAACGCCGAAAGAACAAGGAGCCGGTTGCGTACATCACGGGTGAGAAAGAATTTTACGGTCACCTGTTTCACATCGCACCTGGCGTGCTCATTCCAAGGCCGTCAACGGAAGGACTTGTGGATGCGGCGCACGAGTTTTTGCAAGACCCCAAAACATCCCGCATCAGCATCGATACAGATATAGAGGCGCTGAGCATCGCATTTCATGCAGAACTGAAACCGACGACGATAGTCGATATTGGAACGGGCAGCGGGTGCATTGCTATCACACTGAGCATGATGCATCCTGATCTTCAGCTGATTGCTACCGATATTTCGCCGCACGCACTGACGATTGCCAGAAACAACGCGCGAGAATATAACCTCGAAGAATCCCTCCAGTTTTTACTCGGCAAAAACCTGGAACCTGTCATGAACCTGACAGCTCCATTTGTGATTGTCTCGAATCCTCCTTATATACCGTCCACTATCACACTTGAATCGACCGTTGCTGATTTCGAACCACACGAAGCACTCTTTGCCGGCGCAGACGGGCTTTCGGTTCTGAGCGAACTCGTAATGTCTGCCAAAAAACACCGATACTGTGCAGGTATCGTCCTTGAATGCCGGACTGATCAGTCGCAAGCGCTGATTGACGCGGGCAAATAATGATTTACCAAACTAAAACGGCCGTTGGCGACTGTGGCGCTTGATCATAGAGCACATCGTCCTCCGGGACGCGGCGTCCCGGCTGCGGATATCCTCCTTTCCTCTCATCCTCATATCGTCGCATCCTTCTTCTGACCCCATTGATGCCGAAAAAAGCAAAGACAAAAAGAGGAAGCGGAATAAAAGCTATGCTACCCTGACACTCGTGAATCGCAGCGGTTATTATTCCAACGTGTCGGAAACCCAGCGCAGGCGCTCTTTCGAGCGTCGCATCGTCATTGTGCATGCCTTCCTGCTGACCATCTGCCTGATTGTCATCGCCCGGCTCATTGAACTGCAGGTGATCAACCGTGATTATTATCATGCCAAAGCACAAGCGCAGCAATACGGCGGCGTGGAAATTCCCGCCAAGCGCGGCGAAATTCTCAGCCGTAACAGCAAGACAGGGGAAACGAGTATTTTTGCGACGAACGCGAGCCTGGATCTTCTCTACATTGATCCGACGGTCATCTCGTCACGCCATGCGGAGGTATCCGACACACTGGCCGATACTCTCGTAACCAAAGAGTTCGATGCCACCTGTCGCAGCGGCAATTACGATTGTCCGGTCGAGCTGATCGATTTTTACCGTAATGCGTTCGATCCGCTGAAGAAAAATGCGGACGCCTTGCAACACTCTTTGCTGGCCGGCAGCGGAGGGATATCCGGGCTCACCATGAGCGGCGCCTCGCCGCTGCTTACGCAACTGCCGCTGACAAAGCCGGATATTCCCGACATTACCGAAGTACGCCGTCAGTTCGCTCGTAACATAGAGGAACGGATCACGCAGAAAAAAGTCACATTTGTGCCGCTCAAGTACGGCGCGAACAAAGTGCAGGAAGTGCAGGTGGAACAAAAAAATATTCCGGGCATTTCCGTCAACAAGGACGACGACATTATTTACTGCAACCCTGAACTGGTAAACCAGCGCGATATTCCGGCTATCGCCAACGATCTGTCTCCTGTTTTGCAGCTCGACCAGGGTGATATAGCCGGTCGGCTGCAGCAGCGTTCACTGCGATATGTGCCGATCATGGGAAAACTGACACCGGACCTGTCGCGGGCAGTGAAAGCATTGAAAGAAAAATCCGCAAAAGCCACCGAGTCTGCGGTGGCGGCAGCCAGAGCGCGGAAAGAAAGCGTCAAGGATATTCTGGATCCGTACCGCTCGCTGGCACTGGTGCAGGAACATTGGCGGTTTTATCCGGATACCCGCATTGCATCACATGTCATCGGTTTTATCATCGCTAAAAAAAGAGGCCGCAACGCGGTGCAGGAACCGCAGTATGGCATCGAGCGCGCGTACGATGCTCAGCTGCGCGGACAGGAGGGACGCATCGAATCCGTGAGCGACCGCATGGGGGGACAGGTTATTTCCACCGATCAGAAATTCATCGATCCGCGCGACGGAGCTTCGATCGTGCTGACTATTGACCGCTTCGTACAGAGCAAGGTGGAGGAACTGCTGGAGGAGATGGTCAAAAAAGTCGATGCCGAAAGCGGTCAGGTGATCATTATGAATCCGTTTACGGGGAAAGTGATAGCCATGGCCAATGCGCCACGGTTCGACAACAATACGTATGCATCCGTGTACGAAAAGGAACCCATGATCCTGCCGCCCGAAAAGGAGGACTCGATTGTCATTGAGATTTTCAATCCCGAAACAAATACCCGTGTGCTCAAAGCGTATCTGCCGGATTTACGTCCGCAAAGTCGTGCGGCCATGTCGCCCGAACTGCAGAAGAAACTGGCTGAACTGGAAAAAATGTACGATCTGCAGTCCATTACGCGGTACTACCTGCCTGTCGGAGAACATAACACACGCGAAGTGTTTCCCACTCCCTACAAAGGCATCTGGCTCAAGTACAAGAACAACATCGGCGTCGGATCGTACGTCAACCGCACGGTGCAGGAAATCTACGAACCCGGATCTGTCATGAAGCCTGTCACCATGGCCATCGCCATCGACCAGGGTGAAATCGTGCCGGAAGACACCTACCAGGACGACGGTCCGGTGATTGTCGACAAGTTCCCGATCCGCAACGCGCTGCACAAATATTACGGACTCGTCAGCATGGTCCAGTGTCTTAATTACTCACTCAACACCTGCCTGCAAAGCGTGTCCCAGAAGCTTGGCCGCAAATTGTTCTACGCCGAGTTGAAGAAATTCGGCTTCGGAAACGTAACCGGCATCGAGCTGGACAATGAGCTGCCGGGCGTCCTTCGTGACTGGCGAACCTGGAGCAACGCCCTGCTGTCGACCACGTCATTCGGCCAGGGAATTTCAGCAACCCCCATTCAGATGATCACGGCTTACACCGCTCTCGCAAACGGGGGCAAGCTTATGAAACCGACCATCATCGACGAAATCCGCTACAGCGACGGCACAGTCGAAAAAAAGCCGCCGGTCGTCGTGGGACAGGTCATAAAGCCCGAAACATCGGCAACCATCACCGCCATGCTGGTCAATAGCGCCGAAAACGGCTTTGCCAAAGCCGGCAAACCGGTCGGTTACCGGATCGCTGGCAAAACCGGAACCAGTCAGATTGCCGGACCCGGTGGCAAATATGAAACAGGAACAGGTTCAACAACAGCCACTTACGCCGGCTACGCCCCGGTCGATCATCCGAAATTCATCATCCTGGTCAAGCTCGACCGTCCCAAGAAAGACGACTTCGGAAGCAAGTCCGCTGCTCCGCTCTTTAAAGATATTGCCGCCTTTCTCTTTAACTACTACGGCATTCCGCCGGATGAGAAGGATAAGAGGAAGTAGAAAATAAACTCAAACAATTATGAATTCACACAACTCAATTCCTAGACTGCTTAGTCTAAATTTTTCTGGATAACTTACACCACTACGATCATCATAAGTTCTTGGGCCAATTAGATTATTCTTGACTAAATTTTCTTCATAATGCTCTATAATGCCAGCTGAGACTTTTCCCTCAGAGAATTCCTGAACTTTAGAAAACCATTCAAAAATGCTTTGAATTTTTTCCAATTCAGTTCTCGTCTTCTGCTTATAAGCTTTATAAATGATAGAAATAATTAATAGTTCATTTACGTCTAATTTCTTGCAAATCTTCATTAACTGAAATGCTCGACTTGAAAACTCACTATTCTCCACTGAACGCTTGAAAAGATTTTTCATCGCCTCAAATCTCTCTGATTCTGGTATTTCTTTATTCAAAAAATCCAATAATTCCTGAAATGATGCCTGTCCTAAATCAGAATTAATAAATTCCGGATTTACTTCGCCTTTATCAATCCACTGCTGCAATTCTGCAAAAAAGCCATTTAACAATCCTTCTTTTCTCCTTCTTTGAAGAACACTACAACAAAGATCAACTGCATCTCTTCGGAGATCACCTGCTATGGCAGATTTGGCTAACTCTTTCATAAGAGGAATAACTTTTTCATATGCGACACCGATGAGTCTATCGATTTGGTCATTACCTTCTGAAACCAAAGGTTTTTCAATATTATTCATTATTTAACAGTAACACTTTTTGCCAAATTTCTCGGCATGTCCGGGTCTTTACCGCGGAAGACGGCCAGGTAGTAGGCCAGAATCTGGATCGGGATGATGTTGACGATCGCCTGCGCTGCGCCGACATCCGGAACCTTGAGCCAATGATCGAAGCTCTCGTGACGCTCCGGTGCAACCGCGATGATCATGGCGCCACGTGCTTTCAGCTCTTGAATATTGCTGAGCATGTCGTTCTTCATTTCGTCGTTGCCAATCAGCGCAATGCACGGCGTGCCTGGCTCAATGAGTGCGATGGGGCCGTGCTTGAGTTCGCCAGCGGCGAAACCTTCGGCGTGCACGTAACTCACTTCCTGAATTTTGATCGCGCTTTCCAGTGCCATCGGGTAGTTCCAGCTCTTACCGATGATGTACATATTGTCATGATGCGAGACTGCCTCTGCCACTCCTTTAATGCGTTCGATGTAGCGCGGGTTTAGCATGTCGTTGATCTGTCCGCCGGTTTCCAGCAGCAACGTGCGACCCTCGTGGAGCTTGCCGGCAACTGCGTGAGCGATGAGCAGCAGTACCGCCATCTGACCGGTTGCAGCTTTCGTGGATGCAACGGCACGTTCGGGGCCGGCGTTGATGAGCAGCGTATAATCGGCCGCGCGTGCGATGGACGATCCTTCGGTGTTTACAATCGCGAGCACTTTGGAACCGGCTTTTTTGGCGACACTCATCGCTTCCAGCACATCGGCCGTCTCCCCACTTTGGCTCACGACGATAATGAGACTCTCAGGCTTGAGGAAATGGTGGTAGATTTTAAATTCGCTCGCCGGCGCAAATTTTTCGTGGCGCTTGGCGACAACCGAGAAAAAATAATCGGCAGCCATACACACTTTGCCGGCTGTGCCACACGCCGACAGAATGCAGCCCAAACAATTCTCGATTGCTTTGGCGACCGCTTCGATCTGGCTGTCATCCTGGTGCACAGCACGGATGATAGTTTCCTTCTGATCCATAATCTCCTTCATCATAAAATGATCGTAGACACCCTTGTCTGTGTCCTTCACTTCCCACGAAATGTTGATCTCGCGCTTCTTGCGTTCCTCGCCGGTGTGAATATCCGAGAAGCGAACGGTCTTGCCGTCGGTTGATACCATTTCGCCGTCATCCAGATACT
>CALMES010000105.1 GCA_937863435.1 uncultured Candidatus Peregrinibacteria bacterium | reverse complement strand
TAATTTGTCTTTTCTTTATCTTTTAAAGGTGTACAATCACACACCTATGAGTGATGATTCTCATGACAGCACGGATAGCACTGCCGCTAAGGAAGAAGTCTTGATAAATGAAGCGCCAACTAGTAAAATAGATACATTCCTCCCCATGGATTCTATCCATGGCCCCCGGGTGGCCAGAGCCCCCGGGATTTTAGTATCAGAAGAAAAAGCCCTATCGAGAGTGGTGGCTTTTATAGATGGATTCAATCTCTATCATGCGCTGGATCAGCGCGTAAAATATCGCGCTCCAGGATCAGAAAAAACACAAATACATCAGCCATATCATCAATACAAATGGCTTGATCTTAAGAAATTAAGTCAGTGTTTTTTAAAAACGGATGAGATATTAGCCGATGTCTATTATTTTACCGCACATGCTGACTGGAATCCTGAAAAAGTTCGAAGACACCAATTATATATCAAGGCACTGGAAAATATTGGCGTAAAACCTGTGTATGGAGTCTTCAGAAAAAAAGAGGTGTACTGCACAAACTGCAAAACCAAGTTCATAAAGCACGAAGAAAAGCGTACAGATGTGAATATTGCCATCCATCTTTTAGGCCTTGCTGAGCAAAATATGTATGATCGCGCATTGCTCGTCACTGGTGACAGTGATCTTATTCCTGCAGTTCAATGGGTGCGCAAGCAATACTCTGAAAAAAAGGTCAGTGTCATTGTTCCAATCGGCCGGAAGGTCACAAAGCATCTTCAGGCAGTTGCCAACGATCATAGTAAAATAAAAGAGTCACATTTACGCGCATCACAATTTGAGCGAATTATTGAACTAAACGATGGAGGAAGTATTTCTTCTCCCTATTCAAGCGAAGCCCCACAATAATGAATCGTAAAGCAGGTAAAACCATTTTCCTGATATCAGGAAAATGGTCGATGTCGGCTCTGGAAGCCAAAGGGAAATTCTTGACTATAAACTGTCTCGATATTCTTGTTATCTTATTGCGCAAAATGGAGACCCGACAAAAGAGCCGGTTGCATTGGCTCAGACATATTTTGAAATGCAAACAAGAAAACAAGAATTATATGAACAATTACCGGAAGTTTCCAAACGATTGATGATACGCGGTGAAGTAACGACTCATAACAAGAGGCTCGCAGAGACGGCTAAAAAATCCGGAGTAACACGCTTTGGAACATTTAATGACGCTGGTTATCGCGGTTTATACGGCATGACGCACAAAAGCATTCAAGTGAAAAAAGGTTTGGGGAAAGATAAAGTTCTCGACAGAGCAGGTGCAACCGAACTTGCGGCGAATTTATTTAGAATCACTCAGACAGATGAGCAGCTGAAAAAGCATTTAGACGTCGGAAAAGTTATTGGAGACAGGTCTGCAACAAGCACTCATTTTAAAATTGGCGGGAAAGTAAGGCAGACAATTAAGGATATTGGCGGAACGCTTCCTGAGCATTTAAAGCCGGAGGAAGATATTGGGCATATTCAAAAGCGACTAAACGCACAAGAGAACAAGAAAATACAGTAGTGTAAAATAAAGAATCAGCTTTAGTGAAATGCAACTGTTCGGAAATTCCGAAGGCTCAAGACTAGTTAAGAGAATGCTTCAATCAAGATTTCCTCCCTACTGCGTCATCCTCGCATAAAACCCTACCCAGTCCGTCGCGATAATCCGCTGCGCTTCGTTCAGACGCATTTTTCCGTCACATACGCGCTTGTGCAGCTCTGCTTCGACTGCATCTTTTTCCTTGTAGCCGGGTTTCGGTTCGCCGCTCTGCGGCCACAGGTTCGCCGGGTCGTTGCTGCCGCCAAGGTCCGTGCTGATGAGGTGGTCGATCTGGTACTGGTCCGGTGCGTGCAGCGCGATATCGTAGGCGCTGTAAACCAGACGCTGCTGGTTTTGCGAAAGAGATCCGGCAGCCTGCGCGTAGCCGGGAGCGCAGACATGTTCCTGGGTGATGCCGGTTATCATGGCACCGGGAGTGCAGCCGGGATCCGGCAGAGCGCCGACTGTCCTGCAGTGCAGTTTTTTGCTGACCGGCTTGGGCTGAAACAGCGTGTTGAACTGCGACGAAGACGATCCGGTCGGCGAAGAATTGCCGGCCTGTCTTGCGTGCCGGAGCATCAGAAAAGCGGACAGTGCGATGAGTACTGTCACTATTGCCAAGCCGATCATGTGCGGAGCTTTGTTGTGTATGACAATGAGCATAGCACGGCCAGGCACGACGTGGCGATGAAACATTTTTGACGCATGCCGTTTTTTCCTTTCCGGTACACTTCGTTCTGACAGTTGATTGCGCCCGGTCTTTTTGTCTTTTACAGTGCCTCTGCCATGCCGACCAACCACTGGATCATCAAGTCCGAACCCGATTGCTATTCCATAGATGATTTGAGGCGCGACAAGAAAACGTACTGGGACGGCGTGCGCAATTTTCAGGCGCGCAACTTTCTGCGCGACAGTATGAAGAAAGGTGATCTGTGTCTTTTCTATCACTCCAGCGTCAACCCGCCGCATGCGGCGGGCATTGCCGAAGTCGTGCGCGAAGGTTATCCGGATCCGACTCAGTTTGACCCTAAAAGCGATCATCCCGACCTGGAAAGTGATCCACATAATCCGCGATGGTTTGTCGTGGATATCGCCTTCCGCAAAAAATTCCCAAAGCCTGTATCGGTCGAGGACATCAAGAAAAATCCGAAACTGCAGAAGATGCGGTTACTTCAGCGCGGCAACAGGCTGTCGGTCTTTCCTGTCAGCAAAGAGGAGTTCGACGCGATCGGGAGAATGGGGGAAAAAGCAGGCAGATAAAAAAGAAAGATGCGGCATACGCGCATCTTTCTTTCCCCGCTTTCGCGATGGCGCTGCTTAGACTGCTGCGCGACGCACGAGCCCGATAAGGGCAAGCAGAATGAGCGCACCGATGGTCGCCGTTATAATGGACGACAGAATGGGGTAATTGCCGATGACGAACGTACCGCCAAAAAGCGCGCCGCCTATGAATGCGCCGATGATGCCGACGATCATGTTACCGATGAGCCCGAAGCCGTATCCTTTGTAGAGTTCTCCGGCCAGCCAGCCGGCAACGAGGCCGATAAACAGAAAAGTGAGAAGAGAAGTGGTCGCCATACGATAGGAAGGGAAAAAGAGGAATAGATGCATGTATGACGATGCCGGTACCTGCAACTTACAGGGCCAGTGTGTGTTGACGAATCATAATTTATGGTAGTTCGTATGCAAATTGTCCCAGCAGACGGCAAATATTTGTGCTATAATGACTGGAAAATTCGTGTGTATGACCCGACATCCACATCCACAGCATCCGCTTCGGCACACGCATGCACATAAGCGCAAGCACAAGAGGCAGAGGCATGCCTTCACGCTGGTCGAACTCATCATTGCCATCGGCGTGGTCGCTGCTGTTGCAGCCACAAGCATTGCGCTCATCGGGCCGAAGAATGTCATGATTTCGGTGTCGAATGTCCAGCGCCAGATCTACGCGCATCAGCTGGAGAACAGCTTGGCTGCCTATCAGGTGGATCGTGGCGATATCCCGAAACAGAACACCATTTCCACCGACAAGCTCAATCCCACGCCTATCTGCAAACAGTCGATCGGCACGCGTGACAGCAGCTGTTATCCCATCGGATCCTATGCACTGTCGGATTACATTTCGCTCGAAAAAATCAATGACCCTGCCGAGCCGTGCTCGTCCTATACCGGTTACGGTCTGTACAAAGATCCAACCGGCCGCATTCTGGTGACGATCTCGAACCTGGGACATACGTCCGGAGAAAGTCTGCCGCTGGACCATTGTCTGGCTGATACGCTCGCGCCGGACATCATGAAAATCAACATCACGGCAATCGGCGGAGACGAGGCCACTGTGACGTTTGAAACAGACGAGCCGGCGTACGCTCAGGTGCAGTTCGGTACGAGCCGCAACTACAGCAACAGCACCTCTTTCACTGAAACATTGCAGGTTTCGCACTCTTTGACTATCCGCGGCTTGAGCCAGAGCACGACGTATTATGTCCGCGTCCGCGCCATTGACCCGGCCGGAAATCTCTATGCCCTCGACGGCAATATCCCTTTCACCACGCTCGATATCACGCCCCCGTTCATTACGGCGGTCATTGCATCCGGTCTGTCCTACAACTCGGCATACATCACCTGGAATACGGATGAGCCGGCAACGAGTCTGGTGGAATACGGAAAGACGATTGCATACGACAAAAGGGCGGGAGTGAATGCCAATCTCGATCTGGCTCACCAGATGCAGTTAACCGGATTGAAGGGGGATACCACCTACCACTACCGCGTGACATCCGCGGATGTGTCCAATAACAGCGCGACATCGAATGACGGAACGTTTACAACCCCCTCGGATACCGTGCCGCCGATTATTTCTGCTATCACGTCCGTCAGTACAGACGGTGTGTCGGCAACCATCAAATGGCGTACGGATGAAGATGCAGACAGCCAGGTGGAATACGGCCAGACAACGTCATACGGCTCGGTATTTCCCGCCGTTGCCGATACGGTGTACGGCACCGGTCACACCATAACCATTACCGGTCTCACGCCCAACCAGCTGTATCATTTCCGGGTGAAGTCCAAAGACGAGTCGGGCAATGCCGCGCAGTCGGGCGATGCCTCGTTTGCCACAACCGACAACATTCCGCCGGTTGTTGTCAGCGGACCGAATTCGGTGACGGGAAATCTGACGGGAACAAGCGCTCTCATCGCCTGGACAACCAATGAAATGACAACGGCGCAGGTGAAGTGGGGAACGGCAAGCGGAGTGTACGACAGTCAGACATCCGTCAACGGAGCTCTGGTTGCGGACCACGCCATCCGCATTCTGGGCCTGGTGCCGCAGACAACTTACTATTATGTCGTTCTGTCGCGCGATGCAGCAGGCAACCTGACCACCTCCTCGGAGCAGTCCTTTGTCACGCGCGACACGCTGCCACCGGTCATTGCAAATGTTGTCTCGGTAAGCACCAACGGCAACAGTGCCACCATTACCTGGACGACCGACGAGAATGCCGATACCCAGGTCGACTACGGAACGACAACCAGCTACGGACCGCGTCAGCCTCTTATCCCTGCAGATCCGCAAGGGGTAACATCCCACACGGTCGTGTTGTCCGCCCTGACGGTGAATACGCTGTATCATTTCAGAATCCGTTCAACCGACGCGCTCGCCAATATGGCGTTGTCTGACGATTTTACCTTTACGACAACGGACATCACTCCTCCTGTCATTGTCAGCGGTCCTGTGATCAGCAACAACACCGGCACTTCTGCCGTCATCACATGGACGACCGACGAGCCGTCTACCACGCAGATCGCCTACGGTCCGACTTCATCGTACGGTAATACAACGACCTTCAGCGGGTCGTACGTTCTGACGCACCGCCAGACAGTCGTGAACATCACGCCGAAGTCGACAGTGAATTTCCAGATGCGATCCAGAGATGCAGCCGGCAATATTCTGGCTGCGCCGAACGCGACCTTTGTCGCCACAAGCCTGGATCCGGTGTTCTCGAACATCACCGTTTCCGGCATCACGCAGAACGTGGCTGTCATCAAATGGACCACCGATGTGCCGTCCGACACACAGGTGTACTACAGCACGGACAACTCGCTCAGTCAGCAATCGACGCTGGACCCGGCGCTTACCACGTCTCATACCGTACGACTCACCGGCCTGACCGCCGCAACAACATACAATTTTGTCGTACGGTCCAAAGATGTACGGAATTATCAGGGTATTTCGTCGAACCAGACATTTGCCACCGCCACTCCTCCCTATCCGGATCTTATTCATTACTGGAAATTCGATGAACCCAGCGGCACAGTCGCCTATAACTCTTCGGGCAATACCGAAACCGGCGCATTGGTCGGGGGAGCGGTGTTTGATTCGGCCACTCCGCCGGCGAATTTTACCGATAACGGCAGCTTGAAAGTAATGGCTTCCAACAGATACGTGCGCATAAAGAACATCCCGAGCGATATTCTGACGAAGAACCGTCCCGGCACCATGATGGCGTGGATAAAGGCCACGCCGTCGGGTAACTACCAGACGGTATTCAACCGTGGCAGCTGGGGGTCGGACGGCATGTTTGCGCTGACGGTTGACGGGTTGAACAATACTCTGACCTGGAATGAGTATGCGTCGAGATGGTATCAGATTATGGCGTCTGTGCGCACCAATTCGTGGACACATGTGGCAATAACGCAGGACGGGACAAACTACCGGATGTACATCGACGGTGTGTTGCGCGGGACAACGGCCATGCCGACGGCACCGGCCATACCGGCGGGCGATCTGTTTATCGGCAATGTGCAGGCAGGAACCATGCCGTTTATGGGCAACATCGATGACGTGCGCATCTACGACAAGGTATTGTCCCAGCCGGAAGTGGCTGCCGCTGCCGCCAGTAGCATTCCTGCAGATACAACACCGCCGACGATTACGAATGTCAGCATCACGCCGACGCGCTCGACTGCCGCTGCGGTTATCACAACCAATGAGCCGGTGAAGCTGGCCATTGAATACGGCATGTCTACATCTTATGGGCTGATTACGTATCCATGGACGGCGTTCGGCACCGCTCCCGCGACAAATATTCTTGCGTTGTATCCGAATGAGAAGGTGTATTACCGTATCAGCGTAAGGGACTTGAGTGATAATCTGACACAGTCATCCGGCAGCTTTACCACGCTGCCTCCCCTTGGTCAGGATCTTGTAGCGTACTGGAAATTTGATGAAACCGCCGGGGCCGGCAATGCCACAGACAGTTCCACCTACGCAAACACCGCCACCAAAACATCCACGAGCTATACAGCGAGTACCGCACCTTTGGCGCAGAGCAATCCGGCAGCACAGGTATTTCCGGCCGGCAGCGCCTGGATTGCCTCGCCCGCCATGAACGGCATGCTCATCGACAAATCCTTTACCGCATCACTCTGGGTGTATCCCACAGGTTCGGGGTCGGTGATGGGCGAAAGCAACGGACCCAGCCTGCATGGCTACTGGAATCAGCCGTACATCGATATTCTGGCAACCGGTCAGGTGAAAATCCAGGTCAAAGGACTCGCCACCATTTCGGCCGGCGGTGTCAGCTTCAACAAATGGAATCATATTGCGTTCAAGTACGATCAGGCGACTTCCACGCTCAGCGCGTTCGTCAACGGAGTAAAGAAGGGGACATCGGCCGGCAGCCGTCAGACCGGTTGGGGATTCTACGAAACATATTTCCAGTTTGCATCGCCATACGACGGCGCCATAAACCTGCCTGTCACCACCTGGTTTAAGGGTCGGCTGGATGAAGTGAAGATCTACAACTACGCGCTGCACGATGCATCAATCATCAGTCTGTCAGATCAGACCGGCAACTGGGATACCTCCGCGCCAGTCATTGTAAGCGGACCGCAGGTAGACGTGACGACATCGACAGCCACGATTTCCTGGACGACCGACGAGCCGTCCACCCAGCAGCTTTCGTACGGAGTGAATGCGTTCACAAACAGCACTCTCACGGGTGCCAGTCTTACCACGGCACATTCGATTTCGCTCAACGGACTCAGTGCGGCAACCGCGTATCAGTATCTGTTGCAGTATAAAGACGGCAGCGGCAATGCGGCGGCTCCTGTCACGCGTTACTTTACCACGGCGGGGGATGTCACGCCGCCGGTACTTTCCTCCATTGGCGCCACGGTGATCGGCGCGCCCGACAGCATGCAGGTTGTCTGGAACACGAATGAGCCGTCTGATTCCCAGGTGGACTATGGCACGACGACCGCGTACGGTTCGGCTTTCCCGATACCCGCCAATGCGTCGCTCGTCACGCTGCATGCGGTGACGCTGCCAACCGGATCGCTTGCGCAGGGGCAGGTATATCATTACCGGGTCCGCTCCACCGACTTCTCGGGCAACACGGCCGTGTCGGCGGATCAGACAGTCGATTTGAAATCTCCGGTGCTTGTCAGCGGTCCGTCGGTTTCGTCGATTACCGGAACGAGCGGCATCGTCAGCTGGACGACTGATGAAAATTCCACAACGTCCGTGGATTATGGTACAACCACCGCGTACGGCAACACCCTCACCATCAGCAACTCAGTCACGAACCATGCGATAGGCATCGCCTCCGGACTGTCGCCCAATACCATTTATCACTACCGCATCCGGTCGGTGGATCCGTACGGTAACGTGTTGACGGGAAGTGATGCGACATTCTCGACGGATGTCACGCCGCCAAGCATTGTGTCTGGTCCGGCGTCGTCCGTTGCATCGCAATCCAGTATTTCCATCACGTGGACAACCAACGAAAATGCCGATTCGCAGGTGGAATACGGCATCACCGCGGCATACGGCTCCGTGTATCCCGCATCGGCGGCGGATACAGCCGGCGTCACGTCGCACATCGTTGTCATACCGGGCATTGTGTCCGGTCAGCAGTATCACTACCGCGTCAAAACACGCGATCTTGCCGGCAATCTCACGCAGTCGGTCGATCAGGTGTTCACGATTCCCGACACCACCCAGCCGGTTTTGTCCGCGCTGTCCATCTCATCGATTACCGGTACGTCCGCTGTCGTCACGTGGACAACCGACGAGCCCACCGACGCCCAGGTGGAATACGGACTGACTACTTCCTACGGAACGCTCACTTCCATCCATCCGACCCCGCTGACCAGTCATGCCATCACTCTGACAGGATTGCTGCCCAATACCACATACTACGTGCGTGCCCGTTCACAGGATGCGGCCAGCAATCTGGGGCTCTCGGCAGGCAGCTCGCTGAAGACACTCGATACGCAGCCTCCGTTGTTCTCATCTGTTTCCGTGACAATTCTCAGCGATACATCCGCACGCGTTACCTGGACCACCAACAAGGCGTCGAACTCGCAGGTGGAGTACGACTCATCCGGTTCGGTGCCGCCGTATGCCGCAAGCAGTACCGTCGATTCTGCCATGGTGACGAGTCACAGCATAACGCTTGCCGGCCTTGCATCGAATGCCACGTACCACTATCGCGCACGATCTGTCGATGCATCAAACAACATCGGTTACTCGGCAGACGCCGTTTTCACTATGCCGGATACCACCCCGCCGGTCATCGGCGCAATCAGTGCGGTTTCAGTTTCCGATACGAGCCAGAGTATCAACTGGACTACCAATGAAGGTGCCGATTCCCAGGTGGAATACGGGACCACCGCTGCCTACGGCATTTCCACTTCGCTCGACTCATCGCTGCAGGTCAACCACTCGCACGTCATTACAGGTTTGCAGGGCAACACGCTGTATCACTATCGCATCAAATCACGCGACGGTGCCGGAAACCTGTCGGTTTCCACCGATCAGACATTCATTACCAGTGACAGCACGCCGCCTCAGTTTTTCTCCGTCAATGCCAGCAACATTACCGCCAGTACGGCGGTGGTGGGGTGGGTGACGGATGAGTCATCGGATTCCCAGGTGGAATACGGCACCACTCCTTCATTCGGGCTGGCTACCACGCTGCCGACCGCACCATCGACCGTTCACAGCGTGAATATTTCCGATCTGACGGGCAGCACCTTGTATTACTTCCGCGTCAAATCCAGGGATTTGGCGCAGAACCTCGGCGTGTCGGAGCAGACCTATACATTCACGACACAGCCGGACATCACGCCTCCCGCCATCTTCAACATCGCCCATGGGCCGCTCACCGATACGACTGCCACCATCACCTGGTCGACCAACGAGAACGCCGACAGGCAGGTGGAGTACGGCCTGACATCCAATTATGGTGCCAGCACGACACTGCCGACAGCCTACAGCCCGTCGCACAGTGTGACGATCGTCGGCCTGGCTCCCAATACGACATATCAATACCGGGTGAAATCAAAGGATATAGCCGGCAATCTTTCCGTCTCCCAAAACAGGAGCTTCGCCACTCCCGATACGACAGCGCCGGTGTTTCTGAGTGTCGATTCCGTCACGGCGTCACCGGTGACAGCCACTGTTACGTGGACGACCAACGAAATTTCCAGTTCGCAGATTGAATGGGGTGCCACCACGGCATACGGCAGCACCACGGCGCTTGATTCCGGTCTTGTCACCTCTCACACGCAGACGGTAACAGTGCCGCAGGGAAACCAGCTGTACCACTTCCGCGTTCTGTCGCGCGATGCATCCGGCAACCTCGGCCGTTCCGCCGACGGGATTCTGGACTTCGTCCCGCCGGTCATTTCCGCCGTCGCGCCGCTCACTCTGACAGGCACGTCGGCTACGCTGATTTTCTCTACCGATGAGCCGTCCACATCCCAGATCGAATACGGTACGAGCATCAGCTACGGAACCGGCACCACGCTCGATCCGACGCTGGTGACCACTCACACCGTGCCGATCCGTGCGCGCCTGCAGGAACTGACGACGTATCATTACCGCATCAAAACAAAAGACAAGTCGGGCAACCAGACCGTGTCGATCGACTACACGTTCGATACGCCCAATGCACCTCCTGTTATCAGTGCGGTATCCGCATTTCCGGTTGGCAGGACGGATGCCGACATATCCTGGTCCACCGATCAGCCAAGCGATACGATGGTCGAGTACGGGCTGACAACATCCTACGGTATGTCGACGGCATTCGATGCCACCTTGCAGCTGGATCATGCGCAGACACTGACATCGCTCACGCCCAATACGTTGTACCACTACCGCGTTATCTCCAAAGACGCGCAGGGCGGTCAGGCCGTGTCCGGCGACCGGACGTTCACGACGCTGCCGTAACAGGGAAAGTGTCGCTTGTTGTGCCATAGCAGGCGCCATGCAGAACGAAGCGATTTCGCGACTGTAGGCGGGCAAAAGAAGGCGGCGAACCCTGTGAAAAAGAACAAAAAGCACTCGATGCCGCAAAAGCGGCAGACAGGCAGGCTGATGAACTGTCCACAAAATTTCAGGCGAAATTTGAAGATTATACGGCGAAGTCATACATGGTCCAAGGCAGGCAAGGCATGCCACAAGGCACTCGACGCATTGCTCAGTTGCGCAGAAAAAAAGCCAAAGCCCAGCGGACCCGTTGCCTAAGGCGCACATTTTGTCTGCCAATTTCCCCCGGTACCATGCGGCTGGGGGGGGTTATGACAAAAGAATGCATGCGTATGATGGATGATTGACATAATCGCCCTTCTATTCATTTGCATCTATTGCTGATTTGTTGCTAGCATGCGCCTCCTATGAATATCCGCACACTCTCCCTCATCGGCATTCTGGCAGTCTCGGTCGTATGTTTGCCTGTCGCTTCCGCAGCGGCGACACAGGCAAAGCCGAAAGCGTCCCTGCAGAAAGTCACGACGATTTTGTACCCGATTCTCGTGCAGTCGTCGGCGCCTGTGGTGTATCAAATTCAGTCGCAGTCGCAGCCTGTCTATACTCCCTATTATCCGCAGCCGTATCAGCCGTACAACCTGCCTGCAGGATACCGCCAGACCTGGAACGGCAGTTATCCGTCGAGCTATTACCCGTACTATCCGAACAATAATTACGGTTCGTGTTCGACCTACGGCATCTATTCCCGCTATGCCGGCATCCAAAGCGGATGCACGTGCAGTGAGGGTTACCAGTGGAATGCAAACGGCACTGAGTGTGTGCCGGTATCCTATCGCGCCGACATCCGCAGTCTCGACACGGGCTGTTATCTCATGAACGGCAAGCGCACATCGTACGATGATCCGGCCTGCTATTGCGGTAACGGAGGCATGTGGAATGAAAATCGCCAGTGCGTCCCCATGCGCTACGATTACTGCGGCGTACGTGTCGATGCACATTCCTCCTACCAGTACGATTATGATTCCGGTGACAGGGGTTGTTACTGCGACAGTGGATTTAGGGCCGACAATACGCGCTCCTACTGCGTGCGCGATACAACCAGCGGGCAGTCCGGTCCGATGCGTGACAGGCAGTTGCGCTATTAACTGCCCTTGCACATTCATGTGCGAGGGCTTCGGCATGCTATTTTAGTGTGTGGTCTGACAACTACCGCTCGAGCACAGAGAGTCGCCGCATAAAATGGGCTGCATCACTGTACAACGAAACCTGCCTGAGAAACCTTACAGTACAAGCCGGCGAATATATTGACGTAGTGCCAATATTGTTTTTTTAAGATCATTTTACAAGTGCCAAGATTGAGGCGCGTTCAGTCTGATGAGAGGATGGTGTGCATGCATGTCACTGCACAAACATCAGCGCGATGAACACAATGGCGAAAACCGCCAGCCCGAGTGCGATGAGATGCTTCCTGCTGCGCGCGCTTTTTTGGAGCAGATTGAAATGCAGTGCGGCGGGAGAGCAGGATGACGCTGCGAGTGCACCGGCATAGACGCGGTCCTCTTCGGCGACAGGGAGGGCGCGGACAACCGTGACCTTGCCGCCTTTGCGCTTGGGAGCGCCGAATGTTTTTTTGGCGGACGTGATGGCATCATCGCTGGCGTGAACGAGCATGTGTTTGATGGCGGCAGTGGCATCAGTCGCTTCCATCATGGTTGTCGCGGTCTGGAAAATTTTCGCAAAGCCGCGCTTGGCCGACATGACCGTATCGTGTGCGATCCATCCCGAGCGTACGGTGCTGATCGTTGATTTTTCATCGACAGACGGAACGTAGAGCAGCATGTGGGGCGAAGACAGTTTCTCTTTCTGATTCGCGAGTGCCATTGCCGGCGCCGTCGAGACGGCACGCACGACAAGTCCGGCCCGTGCACAGATCGACAGGTACTGCTGCAGCCATTGCTTGCGCACGGCGCTCACACCGATGATCGTTTCGCTGGCGGTTGTTTCCAGAGTGTGGCTGACAACAGTGAACGAGCCCGACGGCTCGCCCAGTTTTTCTGTGAGAAGCATGCGAAGCGGCGGACGTGCATTGCCTGCCGGAATAGACACGACAAAATTATGAACGATGTCGGAAGGGATCAGTACCACGCATTCATTGCCGTGTGCAAGAAGCGATGCCGCCGCTTCGGACAGCAGAGGAGCCAGTGCCGCTGCGTCTTCCACCACACCTTTGACAATCGCGTTCTTCGGAACGCTGATGGCGTGCGATGCGGACAGGGTGAAAGGTTTTGCACCCGTACGTGCCAGACGTATTTTCGATTCTGCGAATTCAATGCCGAGAAGTGAACGGTGAGCAGACATGTGCTACAGCGTACTCACTTTTGGCTGATTGCTCAAATTGGCAGCAGGGCGAAAATAGCGCATAACAAATGATTGTGAATGATTGTATGGAGAAGATTGAAGAAGAACCAGACGATGCAGAGGAACCAGAAGAAGAAATGACAGAGAATAAAGGTGAATTCTCAGGGATTATAGTCGGTGCGTGCAGAAGAATCTCGTACGTCAGCTCTTCTGCATCGTCTGGTTCTTTTGGTTCCTCTTACTCTTCTCCTTTCACATACCTCAGCACAATGGTTCCGAGTTCCGTTGAATCAAAATGACTTTTCACGAGAAAATCGCAGGCGCCCAGCGTTCTGCATTTTTGCTCTTCTGCCGGATCGCTGATATTCGACAGCACGACAACCGGCACCGTATTCTTGCGTGCCTGCAATTCCTGCAGCACCGCGTAGCCGTCCATGATCGGCATCAGTAAATCCAGCAGGATGATATCGGGCACCTGCGTCGCAAGCCGCTCGATCAGCTCTGCGCCGTTGCGCATGGCATGCACGATCATGTGCGATTCACGCAGCTCCACCTCCATCATTTCGCGTAACAACGGCTCATCTTCGGCGAGGAATACAACGGTACTCATAAGTGATGAAATCAGGAGTGAAAAATTGGTGCGCACGGCTTCCCGGCCACCCAACGATACATCGGCAGCAATCGGATCACAAATCGAGTGTCCCTACATGCAATCAAAAAGAGGACAGAAGCCATTCGCGCATGAATGATTCCTGTCCCCCGAAGAGCTGATAATCTTTACGCAGCCTTGCGTGTATCGTTTGCAGCAACTGCATCTTTTGCTTTGTGCGCCATGTCCGTTGCCTTGGCTTTTACTTCTTTGGTTTCGCGCTTAGCCGTGCGCTTCATGGCACCGAATTTATCCTTCATGTAGTCCTGCGTGTTATGCCACTTTTTGGAGAGTGCGCCGCTGCGTGCGTATTTTTTGACATCGGTTGCAAAACGCGACGTGTCGTTTTTCACGTGCTTGCTCAAAAGCTTTACAGCGTCTTCTGCATCTTCTGCGTTGCGCAATTCGTGGCGGAGTTTTTCGTTGGCAAGGAGGTAACCGGCAAGTGCGGCACCGACGGTGCCGAACATGGTCATGTATTGGCGGGTGTTCATAAAAAAAGAGGGAAAAGAAGTATGTCTGTATGACGAAGAAGCGGAGGCGGTCTTACGCTTCTGCTTGTTCGGAAAAATATGGTTCCCGTGACACAGTCACGTGCGCCGCCTCTACCGCTTTATCGATCGCACCCGGTCCGTATTGTACGGGAAGTAAATGGTAACGTCCGGTTGCGTGAGAGGGGAGGCGGGAAACCGGTTGTAGCTGCTGCAGATATAGCGGCAAGACGGACAACGCCCGATATCATTGTTGCTGCACACGTACTGGCAGCCGGGAAGACTGACCGGTGGCGCGGTTGAGCAGTTGGAGAGAGGCTGCGGAAAAACCTGCTGCTTTGTGTGCTCAGCGTCGTAGCCGGGCACTGTGCGGGCATCCTGGCATTTTGGCGTCACACGCAGGCAGCGTCCGTCGGTCTGCCGGATGCAAGCCGGATACAGAATGACTCCGTTGCTGCAGGTGCGAACGGTTATGTCTCCTTCACATAAAGCAGGACTGCAGTTGCCGGGGCTGGTTGTGGAGACGGTGGATTTCAGGGTGCAGCGGTTACATCCGTCGATGTCTTTCGTGCATTGGTATCGGTAGCCCGATGGAGGATTGGCGTAGTCGTACAAGGGGCAATTATTTCCTGTCGATGAGTAATAGCGCGAATACGTGGTTGCCGGCGTGCTAAAATACCAGCGGTCGTACGGCGAGTATGCAGCTGCGGTTTGGGCTGTTACGAGCAGTAAAGCCACGGTAAGGCCAATACGGGAAGTAAGTGAATGCATAGGGAGATGTATATTTAAGCAATATTTATAATAAAAAGCAAGTATTTTAGTCGATCATCTGCCCAATCATTTGAGGCTGCAATTGTGCCTTATTCTGCTGCACAGGTGCTTCTAAGGCTGTTAATCGCAGCAGCGCATTTTTGTCCGCCGTCTTAAGCAGTGCGACTCGTTTCCCGCGCCTGGGATACTGAAAGCGCACACTTTTTTCGCGCCTCGCCCGCAGCCATTTCTGAATTATCGATGCATCGTCTGGAATACACGGCAGGATGATGGTTTCGGGCACATCGTTTTCCTCATAATATTGGACGAGAAATTGTGCGAGCGCCGCGCTCGTCTCCTGTGTACCATCGAGCACAAACGATAATTCATTTACCACATTTCCACCGCGTTGTTGCAATACAATCGCGCTGCAGCAGTTTTCTCCTACTCGTAGCCCGATAATATCAGCAAACTCGCGGCTCATCTGCGGCAGCAGAATATCGCGCGTGGTAATGCGTTCGATAAAGCTGATCGCATCGCGAATGTCGGCGGCACGTTCGAATTTTTGTCGCGCGCTTGCATCGATCATCAGCACCTTTAATTTGTCTAATACTTCCGTCGCATCGCCATTGTAAAATTTGATGATGCCATCGATCGCCTGCTCCTTGTAGAGTTTGGGATCAATCATCCCGATACACGGTCCGCCACATTTCTCGATATGATAGTCGATGCAGGGAGCGGAGCGATCTTTATGGGAGACAGTAACATCGAGCTGAATGGATGGTGATATGTCGGATGAGCGGGAAGCGGGAAGTGATAAGCGGGACAATAAGGAGGTTTGTTGATTTACCTGAATCCTCATCGAACAGGTCCGAAATGGATAGATCAAGCGCAATGCATGCAGCACGGCCTCCTGTCTGCCGACACTCGAAAACGGTCCGAAATACAGCGCGTCATCTTTTTCGCGCACGCTCACCACTCGCACCGACGGAAACCCTTCGTGCACGCCAACACGGACAAAAATGTAACTGCGATCGCGCTTGAGCGCCACGTTGTAGCGCGGCTTGTGCCGGCGGATCAAATGCATTTCCAGAATGATCGCCTCCAGCTCCGAGGACGTGACAGTCACTTCCAGCGCAGCCATCTTTTCCCACAGTCCGCGCTTGTTCCAATCAATATCTCTGTGCAGGCCGGTTACGTAACTCTTGAGCCGCTTCTTCAGATTCTTCGCTTTGCCCACATACAAAATTCGCCCGTCGCAATCGAGCCATTTATACACACCCGGATCCGTCGGCGAGGTCGCCACTTTTTTCTTGAGCTGCGCAAAATAGCTATTCTTTTCGGTGTGAATTGCCGGAGTCATAGGCTTGCCGATGAAGAGTCGTCGCCTGCGTGGCATAGAGAGTGAGAGTGTGCTTACGCAGGTGTGTCCTGCCAAGAGCGCAGGGGGAGAGTGTAGCTTTGTACACCGGTAGGTCGTCAACAAAAGCGCACGCAAAATAGCCCCAGCCGCGACGAGTGTCGCAGCCGAGGCTTGGAGTTGCAGGACGCGTACAAATCAATTGGAATTCTCCCGTATTTTCTTCATGATCCTCATCGACCTGTCCAGCACACCGTCCGATTGTTTCGGCTTCAAATCAAGGAGCTTCTCGAGCTCCTTGAGCGAGGCCTCGACTTTGTCAATTGCCCGAATGAATTCAGACTGTTTCTTTTTGATTGCTTCAGCTTGAGGGCGTCCGCCCTTCATTCGTGTCTCAAATTCTTTTTGGATGGCTTGGATTCGATGGAGTGGAGACGCAATGAGCGTATTCATCTCCAGAAAATCTTCGGCTGTATCGATCGCCGGAAGCGTCTTGTCAGCGGCATCAAAAAGCCGCTTGGATTCGTCTAGAACGTGCTGGGCTTTTTCGACAGGATCGATGATGCGGAGATTGATTTCGTCTTTTTTCTTGGACAAGTCCATCGAAACCGAGGTGAAAACCAACATGATGGCGATGAGGTGACGCATGTGAGTTCCTTGATTGTTTGTGAGCTTCCCACAGCACCCGGCTTCTTCGGCTGGCAACATGCCGACCAAATTGGTGTTGTGCCGCTGCTCAAGAAAAAGCAGGGTGCGTAGAAAGGCGAAAATGTGAAAGACCGTATGTTTATAATGAAACAAATAATTATTTTAGTCAATTAAACGACCAAACCTCTTGCAGTTTTATATGTTGATGATGGACGACGAATTGCGACCGGAGAAAAATCCGGTGCATATGCCAGACCGCTTTGAAGACCTAACGGCCGAAATAAACGAATGGAGAGAATCAAAAGGATTGAATGAGCCGGTGGTGTTGGGAGAAAAAGAATATAAGGTTTTTTCACCAGGAAGAGTGCTCGATTTTGGTGTGAATCATAAAGAGATGAATGGATTGGCAGCGGATTTTATTATTGATAATGCGCGCGGTAAAATGGGCGCAATTCTTGCGACAGGTGGAACGTTTGAAGATGTGTATGAAGAAGTGTGTAAACGTCCGAAAGCAGGAAAATTGATGAGAGCAAGAGGATTGTATTATCCAGGATTGGATGAATATTGGATGCCTGGCAAGAATCCGAATAATCCCGGCGCTACGTATAGGAAGTACTATATGGATCGCCTGTTCATTCCGCTAGGCATTCATCCGTCGCGGCTCCTTTTGCCGGATGCCGCTACCGATAATCCCGAAGAGGCAGTGCAACAATGGCAAGAAGAGATTGAAAAGCGTGGTCCGTACGGTATCGCTCTTGGAGGAATCGGTCCCGATGAAGAGCAGGACAGCAAAGGAAATATTGTATGCGAAGCGTCGCCGCATTGGGCATTTATGCCAAAAGGCACATTGCCCGATTCCGAAGCGATGGTGGCCTCACTTGATCAGGCGACACTGCGGGCAAATAAGAAATATCTCTCTCATCCCGACCAAGCCCCTACACATGCAATGACGCAAGGTGCGAAAGTGCCTCTCTCTGCCAGGAGTCGTTTGATTCTTGCGAAGGGTGATAGAAAGCCAAAAAATGTTGCACGTGTTTTGGGAGGCAGTCCCTCTTCGGATGTGCCCATTTCATTGATACTATTGTCACCGGATACAGATATTTTTCTTGATGGCAATGCTGCTGCAATGATCAAGCACATTATTCGCGAAGTCCGGGTGTCTTTATAGTTTTTCCATCGTCGTCTTCGCAATCAGCACGCGCAGCGCATTGAAGATCACGACGACATCGATAATCTCCTGCAGCAGGGCGCCATAGACAGGGACGATAAAGCCAAAGGCGGCAATCACCATCAGTCCAATGCTCAAGATCATACCAATCCACACGCCTTCTTTGGCAATGCTCAAGACGCGATGACCAAGCAGCAGCGCTTCGCCCACACGCTCGATTTTATCGACGAGTATCACAATATCGCCGGATTCCGACGAAGCGGTATTGCCATGTCCGCCCATCGCGATGCCAACGTCGGCGGCAGACAGGGCCGGCGCATCATTGATGCCGTCGCCGACCATGATGGTCGGCGAATATGCTGCGCGGAGTTTCTTCACCTCTTCCACTTTTTGTTCCGGCAGCATTTCGGCACGTACGTCAGTTTCCGGCAGCCCTATTTCTTTGGCAATGCGCAGTGCAACAGGATGCTTGTCGCCGGTGAGCAATAATGTTTTTTTGATGCCCAGTGATGCCAGGTGCGTAAACAGCGCGCGGACATTGGGGCGGACAGTGTCCTGGAAAAAAATGGTGCCAATCACTTGCTTCTCATCGGCCAGATATACCGGCATTTTTCCTTCGGTACGCGCAGCATCATGCTGTTTTTCCAGTTCGTCGCTCACCAGTATTTTTTCGGCCCGCAGAAAGCGGATGCGTCCGAAGAAGTAGGTTTTTCCATCGATACTTCCCTTCACTCCTTCGCCAATCGATTCGGTGAAGGAGGTAGGGTATGAAAGGGTGAGACCGGCTTCGCGTGCATGCTGCAGCAGCCCGCGCGCCAGAATGTGCACGGACAGCTGGTCGAGTGATGCGGCAATGTGCAGAGCTTTCTCCGCAGTCACGGCCATGCCGTCCACGAATGCAATCGTCGGCACGCCGAGTGTCAGCGTTCCTGTTTTGTCGAATGCAAAACTGCGTGCTTCCCCCAGTTTTTCCAGCGCACCACCGTTTTTGACGATGATACCGCGTTTGGCTGCTCGGCTGATGCCGGACGCAAAGGCGATGGGTGTTGCCAGAATCAGTGGACAGGGAGTGGCGACAACGAGGACTGCGAGAACGCGAACAGGATCTTTCGACAGAAGCCACGCTGCAATAGCGAGAACAAATGTGATGATCGTAAAGAACACGCTGTATCTATCGGCCAATCGTACAAACGGCGCTTTCTGCTGCTCCGCCTCGCGCACCAGCTTGATGATCTGTTCGTACTTGCTTTCATGGCTGGCTTTCAGCGCACGGATTTCCAGAAGGCCGTCCTTGCTGACAGAGCCGCTCATGACGCTTGCGCCTTTGCGTTTTTCAACGAGCATCGATTCGCCGGTAAGAGCCGACTCATCGACCATGGAAATCCCGTCAGATATTTCTCCGTCAACGGGAATGATTTCCCCCGGTTTTACGACGATGCTGTCACCAATCACGATCGATTCAATAGGCACTTCGATAACGTCCATACCCATTTTCTTATGTGCCTTGGTCGGTGCGCGCTCGATCAGTTCGGTTAAGTCCTTGCGTGCGCGGCGCAGAGCGTAGCCTTCCAGCGCTTCGCCGCCTGAAAGCATCAGTAAAATCACCGTTCCGGCCAAATACTCATGCAAGATGAGCGATGCGATAATTGCCACAATCGCGATCAGGTCCACGCCGAAATGTCTGCGGAGCATCGACTGAAAAATCTGCCATACAAGCGGGAGCGAGCCGATGATCAGCGTGAACAGTAGAATAAAATCGGCAATGGCATGCTGATTCACTGCAAAGCTGATACCTGCGGCAATCAGTCCCAAAAGGACGAAGAGGGGAATGGCAGAACGAACATTGAAGGACGGCATAAAATCGGGGGAAGGGCCACTTTGGGGAGATGTGTAGCGCAGGCGGTGGAAATGAGGTTTTTGAAGACAAGTTGTTTCCTTGATCTTGATGATAAGTCTACTCCTTTAGGGCGTGTGAGGCGATGGTTTTAATGAGGATGCAAGGATATGAGGATGAGATGTTGCGAGGAAATTTGATTCCATTCGATACATACATTCCTCTCGTCCTCGTATCTTCTGATCTTCGTATCCTCTATGCTACACTCTGCCAATGCGTCGTCTTACCCGCAGTCGTTTTCTTGGGCATATCGTCGTATCGGTCGTTGCGGTTGCTGTCGCCGCGGTGTTCACGGTCGAATCTGTCCCGCAAGCCCCGCAGACGACATCCGTGTCTTCCTCTGGCGCAAATCCCTGTCAGGCTGATGTCCGGATTGCAAAGGTGTCTGGCGGATACCAGATGACCGTCTGCGGTTTCCGGTTTGTGTATCCGCGTCCGTGGGTGATCAAAACATTTTACGGAGACAACGACGGCGTGCGCACCATCAGCAGTATTTTTCGCGATGGCAAAGAGTCGGTTCGCGCGCATCTGCGCTGCCCGATGAGCGTGCAGCCGCCCGGTGGCACTTGCACTATTCACACGCGCAAACTTGTACGCGGAGCAGAAACATTTGATGTCGATCTCATCGATTGCACGCAGCCGGAAAAAGCCAGTAACGGCAAGCCGATGAAAGAAACGCGGTCCGTGGTTATTCGCATTCATGCAGCGCATCCGGTGCCCGGCAGCCCGTCGTGCGAGATTTTTCCCGAAGTATGGGAATATTCTTTTACAACGGCGTTTACGAATATTACAAACATCTACAAGACGGTGGAACTGGAGTGAGATATGCCGTCTTTCGATGGTGTCAGGATGATACGTTCATTGTCTGCGCGATGACCGTCTGTGTTTATCTTCCCCTTTGCCCGGTTCTCTATTACCGTACGGACATGACTATTTTTCATTCAATCTTCCTCGGAATTGTCGAAGGCATTACCGAGTTTTTACCGATTTCTTCAACTGCACACCTCATCATCGCATCAAAATTTTTGTATATTCCGCAGACCGATTTTCAAAAAACATTTGAGATTGTCATTCAGCTGGGTGCCGTTCTCTCGGTTGTCGTTCTGTACGCCTCATCACTCCTGCGCAAGAAAAAGGTATGGCTCAAAGTTCTGGCGGCCTTTATCCCAACTGGCATCATCGGTTTTGTCTTGCATCACTTCATCAAAAAATTTCTGATTGGCAACATCACTGTTGTCACGTGGTCACTTTTTATCGGCGGTATTCTGCTGATTATCTTCGAGCTTTTGCACCGCGAGAAAGAAGCGTCTATCGACGACATCGCGCATCTTTCCTACACAAAAGCAGCTCTGATCGGTGTGTTTCAGGCGCTTGCCGTTATCCCCGGCGTATCGCGTTCTGCCGCCACTATTGTTGGCGGCATGCTGCTTGGCATCAAGCGTAAAACGATTGTCGATTTCTCTTTTCTCCTCGCAATTCCTACCATGCTCGCGGCGTCGGGACTCGATCTCCTCAAATCCGGCAGCGAATTTTCCGGAGATGAATATGTGCAGCTGGCAGCCGGTTTTATCACGGCTTTCATCGTTGCGTACATTGTCGCCAAATGGTTCATTCGCTACGTCCAAAAACATTCGTTCATCGGATTTGGTATCTATCGGATCGTGATTGCGGTTCTTGTGGGAGTCATGTTGATGCAGGGGGTGATGGGTTCATGATTTTTTATGGACCTCACTCCGGTGCTGATACGCCACCTCTCTCCCGCGGGGAGAGAGGAATCTTAGGAAATATTGTACTTAAAATTTCAGATGCTTCCATTCTCCTCGCAGGAGAAGGTGGCCGAAGGCCGGATGAGGTCAGTTAGTAAGTTTCATTCCCTCTCCCCGTCTTCTCTATGCGATGCAACTCTGCATCTTTTTCTTCCTCTTATTTTCTTTCCCCTCTCTTCTTATGGGTGTCGAAACTCGCAATTACGTTGATCAAAAATCCAAGCGCGTTGAATCACGTTTGGAAGGCGGCGCAGCGGCTGCCAAGGCAAAATCTGCGTGGCTGAATTTGAAAGGCACTGTCGAAAAAGGGGTAGGGAAACTGGCCGATAATGATGATCTCGCATTCGATGGTGCCATGGACAAATTGAAGGCCAAAGGCGAAGCACTCGTTGGTGATGCCAAAAAAGGAACGGCTGATTTCCTGAAAGCGGCTCGGAAAGAGCGTGAGGCGAAGCTGGAAAAGAAAGCTGCATAACCAGTTCATATTTTGTTGCCACAAAAAAAGAACTCAAAAGACTCAGAGGAACAGAGGAATGCTGATGAGCCAGTATGTATCTGCGCATCTTCCGCACATCCACTCCTTTGAGTCTTTTGAACTATTTCTTTCCTCTGGGTCCTCACCATGATTAAAAAATAAAAATCCACAATGTACATATCAAGGTGTAATGATGGGTCGGGAGTGTCGTCTAGACATGTGCAGAAAAGTTCCGATCATCTCCTCTCTGTTTCTACTTCTTTTCCCTCTTAACTTCTATGAACATTATTCTGTTTCTCATCATCGGCATGCTGGCCGGCTGGATTGCCGGTGAAATTATGAAAGGGTCGGGTTTCGGGTTGGTCGGGAATCTTATAGTGGGTGTTCTGGGGGCTCTTGTCGGCGGATTCATCTTCGACATGCTCAACATCGGAACATACGGGTTGGTCGGTTCCCTCATTACTTCCGTCGTTGGTGCCGTTGTGCTTCTGTTTTTGCTCAACGCATTCAGATCCACATCGTACCCAACGAGACGAATATAGAGGAAGAAGAGGAAAAGGCGGCACTCTCAGGACAGGTGCCGCCTTTCTTTGTACCGTCTTTCTGCCTGACCGTCCACTCAAAGAAATTTTCATCATTGTGCAGGCTGGTATGCTGATGCTCTTCTTTCCCCTCTTTTCTCTATGAAAAAGAACGTTCTCTCTTTCATCTCCATCGGTGTTGCGGCCATGACAGTCGCCATGCCGGCTTTTGCCGCTGACAGTATGACGTCATCCGTATCGACGAGCTCCGTGCCTTCGGCGCGTACCGCGAACGTGCGGCAGCAGTCTGTCACATCGCGTCGCATGCTGCAGACGAACAAGACCGAGAAAACAACAACGCGCCAGTCGTCCGGCGCCGCCAAAAATCTGGATGGAGCCGCCATTGCCGCTCTCGTTTCCGCTCGCGAGGATGCGATCATCACCGCGCACAAAACCGCATTTGCCGCTTGGGAGACAGCTCGTACAACTCTCAAAACGTCACTTGCTGCCGCTTGGACGGCTAAGGACGCAACTGCCCGCAAGGCAGCCTGGGAAGTATTCAACAAAGCAGTCCGCGCGTTGTCTCAGACAAGGAGAGAGGCGGTAAAAGCAGCGCACAAAACATTCATCGACGGCATGAAGGCGGCCGGAGCGACAGCCGCAGACGTATCGGCAGCATCGACGGAAGTAAGCAGCGAAGTGGACGGAATTTAGTTGTATTGATCTGGAAAGAAACCGCTCGCAAGGGCGGTTTTTTTGTGAGAGCGTTCTTGCTCAAAATGTCGAGACCGACACATTCGCCGCTTTCCGCTTTCGTTCATGCTCCAGCAGCCACATTTTTGTCTCGGCTCCGAGTGCGTAGCCACTGGTGCGGCCGTCGCTGTGGACAATGCGATGGCACGGGATGATGATCAGCAGCCTGTTTGCGTTGCATGCATTGCCGACGGCGCGTGCAGCTGCGGGCTTTCTGGCACTGCGCGCAATATCTTTGTAACTTGCCAGCGCGCCGTACGGAACATCGGCGGTAGCCTGCCACACTGCCCGCTGAAACTCTGTGCCGTGCATGGCGAGTGGCAGGGAAAACGCGGTGCGTGTGCCGGCAAAATATTCATCCAATTCAATTTTGCATTTCTTGAGAAGAGGATCGGTAATTTTATGAACTATTTTTTTATTCGATAACGCAACAGATACGATAGCCCCGTCCGATGCTTGCACCGCAAGTGTGCCGACGGGTGAGTGGTAGTACAGAGTGGATGACGGTGTCATGTGTGGACAGGGGACGGATGGCGGACATGCTGATTCTACCTTGCCATCAGAGTGGCGGGGAGCGAAAGACGGATTTTTGTTCCTTGATGACGGACAGTGTGCCGCTGCCGTATTTCGATGTTGGCGGCACCGTGATAGTGTGATTGCATGCGTTATCCCGAAATTGATGTACTGCGCACCGTCGCAATCGTTCAGATGATCGTCTATCACCTGCTGTTTGATCTGACATTTCTCTACGGATTCCCGTTCGATCTCTCCACTGTATTTTGGCATGTTTTTCAGGTGAGCAGTGCATCGCTGTTTTTGGTTCTGGCGGGTGTCAGCTTCGTGCTTTCTTATCAGCGGGTGGCTACCCGCCAGACGGCGGTCATCTTTCGAAAATATGTTTTGCGCGGACTGCGCATTGTCGGGTGCGGAATCATTATCAGTGTGGTGACGTACATTTTCGACGCACACACTTTTGTGCGGTTTGGCATTTTGCATCTGATTGGCATCAGCATCCTCTTTCTGCCGGGTTTCTATCGTCTGAAAGAATTAAATTTATTACTCGGGGTTTTATTCATTATTATAGGACAATATACGAGTACATTAATTGATCAGTCATCATTTCTTTTACCATTTGGTGTGAGGTATGCAGGCTTTGAAACGATCGACTATTTTCCTCTCTTTCCCTGGTCGGGTGTCATCCTGATCGGGGTGGCTGTCGGCCACTGCCTCTTTGTGCGCTATCCGTACTGGCGAACGGCATCTCTGGATCAGCTGCTTCGTCATCGGTCTGTTTCGATAATCGGGATACCAGGGCGCAATTCGCTCCTTCTATATCTCGTTCATCAGCCGCTGATTATACTGGTGCTAAGCCTGATGTACGGAACGCCTTCGTTGAGGATGTAAATTATTGCGTCACCGCGGGCGGGACGCCTGCTGCAGAAGATTGCAGGAATGCAGGCAAAAAATAGTGCATCACCAATGACGTATTACGTACTTTTCTAAAAAGCTAAGAAGCTAAAACCTATGAAGCTAATCGGCATTTGCCCTTGTCTTCCGGCGTGCGGGAGGGCATAAAGAGAGCAGACACGGGCGAAGAAACGAATCAGCGCAAATGCATGCGTGTCTTCCATACAACCTGCCCACTCTTGTTATGGTTATTGCGGATCTCCTTGAGCACGTCGACGGTCTCCTTGGCAAAAAGGAGGACTTGAAGCTGAAAAATCTCCTGATGCGTCACAGTCACACCGATATTGCGCTGGTGCTCGACCGGCTTTCGCACGGCAAGCGCAAGACGTTTGCCCTGCTGCCGCCGGAAATCCAGGCTGAAGTGGCGCTCCTGACAACCGAAAATACGCGGGCGTTCATTCTGCCGCGCCTGTCGGACCATGCGCTGGCCCGCTTCCTGCATTTCAACAATGAAGACGATGCGGCGGACTTGTTGCACGAGCTTCCGGCAGAACGCCGCAGCCTGATTCTCCGTCACATCAAAGACGAGAAGCGCGTCAAAATTGAAAAGCTGCTCAAGTTCAGCCCCGAAACAGCCGGTGGACTGATGGATCTGAATTTCATTACCGTATCCGAAGATGAAACCATCAAAGCAGTCTCAGACAAAGTGCGACAGCACGTGCAGGCTCACAAGCAGGCGCCGATTGTGATCGTTCTCGATAACCACGATCATCTGCTGGGATTTGTGCCGTACCGGACGCTCATGTTCAATGTGCCCGTCAAACCGGTGGGGGATTTTCTCACGCCGCTCACTGTCACGTCGTCAAAAACAGACCAGGAAAAAGTGCTTAAGATGGCGACGCAGAACAAGGCCGATCTCATCGGCGTCGTGGATGAGGGGCAGTTTCTCGGCGTCATTCATCTGCACGATCTTCTGCGCGTTGCCCAGATGGAGGCGACGGAGGACTTTTACCTGTTTGCCGGTGTGAACAAAGAGGAGGAACTGTCGGATTCCGCTCTGGCCGCGGTGAAATTCCGTTACGTGTGGCTCATCATCAACCTGGCCACTGCGTTTCTGGCTGCGTTTGTCGTCTCCTTGTTCGAGACGACCATTGCCAAGACGGCGATTCTGGCTGCTTACATGCCGATTGTCGCCGGCATGGGTGGCAACGCCGGCACGCAGACGCTGGCGGTGGTGGTTCGCGGACTGGCGCTTGGAGAGGGCACACGGCGCAAGGGCTGGTGGTGGCGTGTGATCAGCAAGGAGGCGGTGGCGGGTCTCATCAACGGTCTCATCAACGGTCTCATTGTCGCAGCGGTGGTGTTTGTATTCAAAGGGACAGTCGAGATAGGCATTATTCTGCTCCTGTCGATGGTGATCAATCTGGTGATAGCCGGTGTTTTTGGGGCGATCGTGCCACTGGCGCTCAAGGCCATGAAAGTGGATCCTGCCATTTCGGCTACGGTCTTTGTAACAACGGCAACCGATGTCTTCGGCTTCCTGGCGTTTTTGGGACTGGCATCGGTATTTATCAGGTAGAGCGCGGACGAGGATTATTTCTTCGTGAGTTGCCTGGTTTCCAAATCATACGCGTACGTCAGCTTGCCTTGTGGTGTTGTAAAATAGAGTACCGAGTCGCCGTAATACGTGTAGGTGTCTCCTGCTTTTTCACGGTGGATGATGGAAAATTCACCTGTCGATATCGAGTAGGCATACGAGAACATTTTGGGTTGGCCGAGACCTTCTTCGTCGATCATCAGCAGCAGATACTTGCTGTCAAATTCACTCAGATTGATGACAAGCGGATCGCCATCGGCAAATGTGCTGTCACTCAATAGGTTGGTTGTACAGCGGCTGGTATCGACTTTCACTTTGGCTATAACCTGATATTTACTGAAGAGTTTTTTACACACGTCAGATGTCAGCAAGTTCGTCCCGCCAATGATTTTCAGATTGGCAATATCAGTTAAGCCGGCCTTCGACAGGAAATCCGGCAGAGCATTTTTGCCGACTGCAGACAGCGGAAAATTCCCGCGCCAGACATCATTCTGCTCCGAGAATGCAGGAACGATTCTGGATGCTTTGGATGCATGCGAGGATGGGAGCCATGTCATACTGGATGATGACTTTCCAGATGAAGAAATGCCGATGCTCGACCTGCTGCTCGTATCGAGCGGAGTGCTTTCATACGATGAAACCGCAGAAGACACTGCAACTTGGCTGGAAGCAGTCATGGAAACTGATGCAACGGAAGCAGGAGCTTGCAGATCAGGAACTTGCGATTGGCACGCGCCGAAACCGAGAGGAAGAATGGCAACCGCTAAAGGAAGAAAGACATGCTTACGCATGCGAGAGCGAAGAGGCGATCTTTTTTTCAGTATGATGCGCACAATTCTTCGAACAAGTATGGAACTCCGGTTGACGTGCACAATCCTTGCAAATAACAGCAGTTTTCTGACATTCAACGCAGACAATCTTTTGATCGCCCGGATCGCCGCAGTGCGGACAGAGTTTGTATTTATTGGATGGCTCGAGCTTTTCGTTCACCGCCACGCGATGATCAAACACAAAACATTCTCCATGGAATTTGCTTTGAGCTTTCTCTTCCAGATATTTCAGAATGCCACCCGACAGTTGGTACACATTCTTGTACCCCTGGCGCTGCAATTCAACCGCCGCCTTTTCGCAGCGGATGCCGCCTGTACAGTAAATCATCACTTTCTTGGTTTTGGGAATATCGGCCGTGCGCACGTATTCCGGAAATTCCTGAAACGTCTTGAGCTTGGGATCAATCGCTTTTTCAAACATGCCGATTGCCGTTTCGTAGTCATTGCGTGTGTCAATCACGAGCACGTCTTCCTTCTCGATCATGGCATCCCATTCATCGGGTGTGACATGCGTGAGAGTGTCTTCCGGCACATTCGACGTATCGCCAATGGAGACAATCTCCTGGCGGATCTTGACCTTGTAGCGTTTAAACGGCTTGGTCTCAGCTGTGCTGTCTTTGAAAATCACGTCCCCTGCTTGCTGTTTGATCACTTCCTTAAAAACGGCAATCGCCTCCGGCGAACCGGCGACCGTGGCGTTAAGGCCTTCGGGAGCAAGTAACAGTAATCCGCAGATTGCCAGCCGGTCGCCCTCAGCTTGCAAAAGTGTCTGCAGTTGCTGAATATCGTCCTTTCCAATCGGAAAGAACTTGTAAAACGCGGTGATGGCAAAAGCGGAGATCATCGGGCGTATTGTCAGCCATTTGCGCGTGTTTCGCAAGAGCCACAGCGAAAGAAATGCAGTATTTTCACGCATTCGCTTCGGTATTAAATACCCGTCGCATGCACTTTGAGCATGAGGGCCCACATAGCGAGAGAAATGCCGGAGAGGAGTTGGAGATACGATGTAGTCATGAGTAAAAGGAAAGAGTGTGCCATTCATGACGCCTCTTACAGAAAGCTCTTACGGATTGAGAGGGGATTATTGACAGTTCGCTCCCTGACCCGGCTTACGGCCACCCTCTCCCTGCTGAAGCAGGGAGAGGGACATTCTTAATTTCTTCAAATCTAATTTATATTCTTATGCTCAGCTCCTCTCTCCTCACTTTAGCGAAGAGAGGGGCCGGGGGTGAGGGGCTGCTAGCGCTAAAAGGCGTTTTCGTGTATACTAGAGGAGTGAATCAGACACCAAAACCAATTGACGGACAGAAGCATTTGCTCATCGTCGAGGATGAGCGTGCGCTGACGCAGGCCCTATCGGTTAAATTCGCCAGGCAGGGATATGCTGTCACCGTCGCCTACGATGGAACAGATGCATTGCAGAAGCTGAATGAGACGCATTTCGACGGCGTCCTGATGGACCTTCTGATGCCGCGCAAAACCGGCTTCGATGTGCTTAAGGAGCGCGGTGACACGCAAAACAAAGAAACGCCGTTCTTCGTGCTCTCAGCACTCGGCAGTGAAAAAGATATCAATGCTGTCAAAATGCTGGGTGCGGAAAAATACTTCGTCAAATCCCAGTCGTCACTCAAAGAGGTCGTCGATGAAGTCTCGAGGCACTATCAGGGATCATAATAATGATGATTTATCGTTACAGATAAGCCATTTTTTATTTGTGAGCATAAAAATATTTGATTGCCTAATTTGATCACTATAGCGTGTTAGTTGTGTCAGGGCGTCTGACACAATCGTTCCTTGTAAAAAAGAGGGCAAGTGCAATGTTCGGTCTCAGAGATTGGAATTTCGGTCGACGTAACTGGCCCGACAATCCGGGCTGCCTGGTCTACATTGCCGTCCCGATCATTCTCGCCGCTCTCGGTTCTGCCGTGGCATACGCCATGAAGCACTGAGAGAAAGAAGCATTCCCTTCTGTCGCCTGTTCCACGCTCTGTGGGATAGGCGACTATTTTTCTAGTCTGCAATTTCCATCCGAACACTGCAGTCTGTTGGCAGCAATGTTTGCGTAGACCGCTTTTCCAATCGGCGTTACTCCGGGGATGTAGAGGAGGGGAGCGAGTAGCCATAAAAACGGTAAATGCCAGGTTGTTGCCCGAAACGCAAAGTAACCAGCAGCCAATTTTCCATTCGGCAATTTGGCGTGCATCGCATGTGAAAGGGTCGCAATCGAGGTCGTTGGAGCGATTTTTTTACGTGCTCCGGCATCGTGAAAATCGACCAGTCGTAATCGGTGCAGCCAGTCGAGCATGCTCAGCATTCCCATCGATCGGCGGCACAGGCGACACTGACCATCGTACAAAATAGTGACAGTCGGTTTGGTTGTGCCATTGAACATACCGCGCAGCGCCTCGAAATCCGCATCGATCAGCAGTCCCAGATACGCGGTCATCATCACAAAGGAAAAGACGCCGACATCCATGAAAACGGCGATGCCGCCGTGCAGCAGCAAGCCGCAGAAGATCATCGCCCGCTTGTAGGCATCCACCGGCACGAATCTGCGTGAGGGCGGCGGAAGCAACCATCGCAGAAGAGAGAGAATTAAAATTCCCATCCATAAAATCTGCACGAGCACGGTAAAGATTGTCAGGATCGGGCTGATCGGCTCGACCCATGAGTGCACAAGTGATGGCGGCACGCGCGAGAACCATGGATGCAGCAGCACGCTTTGCACAGCCGTGCCGGTCCACCACATATCCCCCTGCATCTTGCCGATTGCCGAACTGACGTACAGACAAATCATCTGCCACAGCAGTAACCGGTACGGCCAGATGGGCATTTGCCGATTCGTATGCGGCGTGTCGTGCCCGTGCGTCTGCCAGCTGTCGAAGCGCGAGAGCGCACTCTGAAGGGAGAAGGCGCGGCCCGATGGTGCCAGCAGCAAGACGAAACAAACCAGGCGTAAAACCGTATCGCTGCCATCGAGCATTACAATCGAATACTCATGAAACGAGAAGAGAAGAAACGCTGTAACAAGCAGCGCGCCACGCGTAAAAATGCCGATGGTCACGCACACCAGTGCCGCGATCAAAACACTGTACAGAATGCTCACGCTCAAAGGCGTATGAACAACATCCAGCAGAGAAAACCGCCAGACGTGTCGCAGCATAACTGACACAAGCTGTGGCGGGAAAATGCCTTTATCGCTGTAGTAGTACCAAATGTAGGGCATCTGCAGCAGATAGACAGTGAGGGCGCACAGTCCGAAAGCGATGCGCATCAGGTCAAAGCCGTCAGCGGTAACCGGCCTGAACCAGAAGTGCTGCCACGCGTGCCGTACGGGGAATGTCCATTGCCTCATGAAGGGAGAGGGGGACAATGGGCGAATCCAAGGTCTGTTTCCTCGCGGTGTGCAGACCAGCCGGCCCAGCCGCCGCCCGCCCGCGCCTCCGCCGGCAGTGGAATGACATACCGTACAACATGCAGGCGTATGTCCATAGCAGACAGGTGTTCCATGCTGCAGTGTGCCGCCAGGTAGGTTGGCACCGCGTTGCGCCACCCGTCTTCCTCCAGTCGTCCCAGAATTTTGAGTTCTTTTACCCGGATCGGCCAGGGAATGGAGAGCGGATCGAGCTGACGCACGGTTTCCCAGCGGCCGTCGGGCATACGTGCGTCGATCCGGTGCATGGAGACACGTCGCAGCGGATTGGGCGAAAAAATATCCCATATCTGCCACTGGCTGGTGATGAGCACATACTGCGAAGTCGCTTGCTTGATCGGGTTGATCACTCCATGCATCCACGGCAGATTCGCAACACCGGGCAGCCAATAGGACAGAACGGGAAATGTTGCATTGCTAGGAATCAGGTACGTGGCAATCGCTACCATGTGCCAGATGCAGAAAATAGGAATGATAACGACGGCCAATGTCTGGCTGATTTTTTTCACACAGGCATTCTACGGGGAATCTCGATCAAAAGATGGCGTTTGAGATTGTGAGGAAGCGACGTTTGTCGTGAGATATGATGAAAGGAAACAGACGAACCAGACGATGCAGAAGAACCAGAGGAGCGAAAACAAGATCGTGCGACATCGAAATTTCAATCTACATCAAGTATTCATTCAATACAGAGCTATCACATCCTCTGTATCGTCTGGTTCCTTTGTTTCTTCTGTTTCCTCTTACTTCGGCATCAGCAGGACAATCTCGCGACCGACGTACTGGTCCGGCCGTCTGTAGATGAGCGTGAAGCGTTCGGGGCTGGCCGGCGAAATATGCGGTGGCAAGACAGGGGTGTAGCCAAGATCGGTTGCAATCTTGAGGGCTTTGTCCAGAAACTGCGGACGCTTCTGCGTGTACCACACCGGCCACATCATCACAACCGGCACGCCGGGCAAAGTGGCGGCACAGTTTTCCAGAAATTCTTTTTCCAGACGCTCTGCCTCTTTGAGCATCGACTCGCTTTCTTTCAGTGTCGGGCGCTGCATGAGTGCCGGTCCAAGCGAACCTTCGGTCACAATCACGTCCGGCAGCTCCTTGAGTTCAAATGGTTTGGTGGCATCCTGTTTCCAGATTGTCGCCTCGCTGTCTTTTTTCAGAATCTTGTACGTTTTGCGTACCCACTCGATATTCTTGGTGCAGCCGTTGACCGCCTTCAGCGATACGTCGGACGCCAGGATGTTCCAGCGCAGGAGCATCGCTTCCATCGGAATGACGCCGGTGCCGCAGAATGGATCAAAAATAGTGAGAGTCTTTAATTGTTTCCCGGCTTTGGCATTGGCCATGTACCAGCCGAAATTGAGCATCATCTGGGCGAGTTTTGGAGGGAGCAGACCGACCGTGACGTCGCGCACCGGCTTTTCCATGTCGCGCATGGTGTAGGCTTTCACGTTTTGGGCGGCAACGGTACGGCCAATCCACTGATAATGCTTGTCTTTCAAAATCACCAGTTCACAGCCGCTCTTTTCCATCAGTCCTTCGTCGTGCAGCTGAATCGTCTGCGCCGGCTGATTCTCGTTGCCGACATAGCGTGACGATTTTCCGTTCTGCTTGAGCAGATCTTTGCACATGCGGTACAGTTCGCGGCCCTTGCTGCGGTGAAGCCCCAGAAAGCGCAATGCGAATGTCACCTTGCCCTTCGATCCCTCCGTTTCATTGACCAGCAGCGTGGGGATTTGCGCAAATGTCGCGGTTGCGCCCCCTGTCACCTCGCGAGCGAGAAGCACGGTACCGCCGAGTGTCTGCAAAAACGCCTGATCAATTTTCTGTTCGGTTGAAAACACCACGAACTGATTCTCGAAATTGTGGACAATTTTCATGTCCGGCAAGCGGGCGGAGAGTTCGGTTGTGCTGAGGGTCGGTTGATGTCCGACGAAAGCGGCGTAGGAAGGCATAAGAGGAATGTATAATGTATAATTGACAATGTACAATGAAGAAGTACTGAGTGGAATGGACAATTAGGAAATATTTTATCTAATCGGGAGCCATTTTTCTCGCTGTTTAACTACCAAATCCCAATAGCCCACTCCCAAAATTTTTGGTAGTTGGGATTTGGAAATTGGTAATTGCCTCAGCCGATCGCCTGCTGCACAACCTTGATCATCTCCTCCAGTACCGGCGGATTATGCGCGACAACTGTAATGTGACCGAGCTTGCGCCCGGGCTGTGGCTCTTTGCCGTACATATGAATGTAGATACCGCTCTGGCCGATAAGACTCACGAGTGTCGGCTGCACACCGATAATATTGAGCATAGCGCAGGCGCCAGTTGCGGCTGTTGGGCCCAGTGGCATGCCGGTTATGGCACGCAGATGATTTTCGAACTGACTCGTTGCCGCTCCTTCTATGGTCCAGTGACCGGAGTTATGAACGCGTGGTGCCATTTCGATCGCCATCAATTGACCGTCGACCTCGCAAAATTCAATGGTCATCACGCCGGCATACTGAAAGTGATTGAGCAGTTTTGTGGCGTAGTCTTCCGCCTGCTTCTGAATGGCTTCGGACACGGTGGCAGGCGACCGCGTGATGCGCAGAATCCCCTGACGATGGACGTTTTCGTTGAGCGGATAGAAAGCTGTTTCGCCGGTTGTGCCGCGCACGCTGATCATCGACAGCTCGCGCTGGAATGGAATGAATGTTTCCACCAGCAGGGATGTGCCCTGGAGCCGGTTCCATGCCGGCAGCACATCGTCGGGAGTTTTGAGGATTGCCTGCCCTTTGCCGTCGTAGCCCTGGCGACAGATTTTCATGACGGCCGGCACACCGATAACTTCCATAGCTGCATACAAATCTTGTTCTGTTTTTACGGCTTTAAATTGAGGAGTTGGAATGCCAATTTTTTCGAACAAGGACTTTTCGAAGACGCGGTCTTGGGCAGTCTCCAGTGCGTCCATTTTCGGGTAGATCGTCTTTCCTAATCCTGCCAGAAATTTAACGGCGGAAACCGGCACATTTTCAAATTCATACGTGATCAAATCGCATCGATCAGCCAGTTGCTTGAGCGCTGCTTCATCGTCATATTTGGCTTTGATCACTTCCCCGACCGTCGCTGCCGGTGGCTTGTCGGCTGGATCCAAAAACACACACATGAGTCCGAGTTTCTTGGCACTCTCGCCGAGCATCATCCCCAGTTGCCCGCCGCCGAGGATGCCGATTGTAGAAATTGGTGACATGCGGCGATGATAGCAGATTGTGTCGTTGAGCTTAAAATTTATAGAATAGTAAAAGAAGTGTAATTGTAGACAGAGATAATTGCTGATCAAATTTCATGACGAAATACCTATGGAGATTCAGCTGAAAAGAAGATCGTTGATTGAGCATCTACTTTCCTACCGTCATCTTCCTCACCTCCTTCTCCTGCTTCTCGCGGAATTTTTTCAGCTTCTCACGAAGCTCCGGCCGCTTGTTTGCCAAAATCGCAACGGCCAGCAATGCCGCATTTTTGGCTCCGGCGACCCCAATGGCCAGTGTTCCAACCGGTACGCCTGCCGGCATTTGCGCAATTGAGAGCAGAGAATCGATTCCTTTGAGAGTCTTGCTTTCAACGGGCACGCCGAGCACGGGCAGTGTCGTAAAAGCAGCGGTCATTCCTGGTAAATGTGCAGCGCCTCCGGCACCGGCGATGATCACTTCCACTCCGCGCTTTTCGGCAGACTCGGCAAATTCCAGCATCCACTTGGGCGTGCGGTGAGCGGATACCACTTCACATTCATGATCGACGCCGAAATCTTTCAGGATGCTGTCGGCATGCTGCATCGTTTCCCAGTCCGATTTGCTTCCCATAATGACGGCGACGAGTGGAGTTGGCATGCGTACATAGTAATTGATAATTGAGAATTGAGAATGGAAAATGGATGCAAGTACAGCGAAATTGAGCATTGTCTTGCTGCTCCTCCTTCAGTCCTGCATAATCCCGCCAATTTCTTTCTTTTGCCATACCTCTCTCAAGCCTCATTTCCGGCGCCGGCATTTCACGTAATCTGGATGCGGCAAGTGAAAAAGCCAATGAATTCATGATGGCCTACTTGCGTGACAATGTAGCGGCAAGCCAGGTGCTGGGCAATGCTGCGCAGTCCATCCGTGAATTTCGCGCCCGGGCACCGGTGTTTTTTGCCAGCAAATGTATCGACGGACGCGTGCACGGCAGCGACGGCAAAGGGTATCCGCCGACAACCGTCACGTTTTCGCGCACGGAGGGAAACAGGGTGTCTCTCACGCCGGAAAATATTCACTTCTGGACACGCGTGAATGCGGCAGTCCTGGATGCGCAGCGCCACACGACGGGAACGCCGGCTATCTTTATAGCGCTTGCACATCGCTCCGAACTGGGCAGCGGATGCGCCGCTCACGCAGAAAATGATGATGACGCACTGGAGGCGGCACGAGAGCAGGCGGAGGCGATCAGAAAAAAATATGGTGACCGCTTCTACGTGTTGCATGGCATTACCAATACCGATGACGGATCGGAAATGATCGTGTTTCCAGATGGTCACAAGGTGGATACCGCTTCCATTATTGCATTGCTCAACACGCCGCCAAAACCTCTCACGGCGCTTGTTCATGCTTTTAAACCGCGGTTTACGGAGAATGCAGTGGATGATGTGTCAACAAGCAATCTCATCTACCGCAAGAAGCCGGTCGATATTCTGACAGGTTCATCCCCCGCATTGTTTACAGATTTACAGACAATGATCGCAATGGAGTCGTATTTCCTGAGAGAGATTTCATCGATTGTCAGCACGAAGGATCGCAATAATGTGGTCTTTGACGATCGGCTGATCGAGCACATTCAGGGGCTGATCGGAAACGTGAAAGATCTGCCTCCCTCTCTTAAGGCTCCGCTTGTGTATCAGACCTTCTGGAACGTGCTGTATGCACTGTATCGTCGTAACTATCTTGCTTCTCTCGGTAAAGGAGAGCAATACAGAGAGTTAGAGCACGCCGAAAAACTGGTGGGCTACGGCGAAGGATTCGAGACTGCCCGCCGCAACTCCATTGTTTTGGCCAAGCCCGGTCGCGGTGACGATCGCATCGCACTCAGCGTTGCCCGGCGTGTATTGGAGCAAAATCGCCAAACGAACCCTCAGCCGCATCCGCCGGTCGTTCATGTCAATACGGAAATCACCGGTACCATTGCCGATTGGGCTGACTTGAACACGCGCGTCCTCGGGCCATTGCTTACTCGCATGCAAAATGTTCACGATGTGTTTGGCACGGATTGCCGCGTACTGCTCTCGTATTCCAGATACGGAGAGAAGTGTTTTTACCCGATCCGTCTCGTGTCCGACCAGGACCATGCGCGTGGAAAAGAGGATGAGCGGGAATCTCTGCCGTACGATATCACCAGAAATATGAGTGATGTCGATATTGTAAGCGGGGAGCTGGAGCGTCGAGAAAACGCCTATCGCCTGATGATGAAGCAGTAGACAGGACTCTTGCCCGGAGTCCCTGCTGCCCGATTTGTCTGTCAGTCAGACCGCCTTCTTAGACCCTCGACAGAAACGGCGTACCTTGGTAGATTCGATCAAATATCTGTCGTTTTTTTTCGTCTTTCTCCTCTCTAATATGCCAGGAACGATCGCTCAAGTGGTGGGTGCCGTCGTCGATTGCCAGTTTACAGTCGAGACATTGCCGCCCATCTATTCTGCTTTGCACACAAAAATCGGCGACAAAACACTCACGCTTGAAGTGCAGCAGCATATGGAAGGGGCGCGCGTGCGCGCGGTGGCGATGGGTTCGACCGACGGTTTAAGCCGTGGAACGGCTGTCGAAGATACGGGTGCTCCTATTATGGTGCCGGTGGGTCCGGAAACTCTTGGCCGCATGTACGATGTGCTCGGTGAGCCGATTGACGGCATGAAGGCGGTGGCAACCAAGAAGAAATATCCGATTCATCGTCCTGCCCCCTCCTTTACCGATCAGTCCACGCACACAGAAGTGCTGGAGACGGGGATAAAGGTGATTGATCTGATCTGTCCTATTTTGAAAGGGGGAAAAGTGGGGCTGTTCGGTGGCGCCGGTGTTGGCAAGACGGTGGTTGTCAAAGAGCTTATCTATGCAGTGGCCTCCACTCATGGGGGTTACTCCGTATTTGTCGGAGTGGGGGAGCGCAGCCGCGAAGGAAACGACTTGTATTACGAAATGAAAGAATCGGGCGTGCTCGACAAAACCGCGCTCGTCTTCGGGCAAATGAACGAACCGCCCGGACCGCGTTTGCGCGTGGCACTCACGGGCCTGTCCATGGCCGAGTACTTCCGCGACGAGGAACAGCGCGACGTGCTGCTGTTTATCGACAACATCTTCCGCTTTACGCAGGCCGGTGCCGAGCTTTCGGCTCTCCTCGGCCGCATTCCGTCGGCTGTGGGATACCAGCCGACACTGGCAAACGAAATGGGACAGGTTCAGGAACGCATTACTTCCACTACCAAAGGATCGATCACCTCGGTCCAGGCTATCTACGTACCAGCCGACGACTTCACCGATCCGGCGCCGGCAACCACCTTCGGCCACCTCGACTCGACGATTGTGCTTACACGCGCTCTCTCCGAACTTGGGATTTACCCGGCCGTCGATCCGCTGGATTCCACGTCCAACATTCTCTCGCCGGACATTGTCGGACAGGAGCATTACGACACGGCGCGCAGTGTGCAGAAAGTGTTGCAGCGGTACAAAGAACTTCAGGACATTATCGCTATCCTCGGCATGGAAGAGCTGTCCGAAGACGACAAGCGCACCGTCCAGCGAGCGCGCAAAGTGCAGCGCTATCTTTCCCAGCCGTTTTTCGTCGCCGAAACATTTACCGGCATTCCGGGCAAGTTTGTGCCGGTCAAAGAAACCATTCGCGCATTCAGGGCTATTTTGAACGGAGACTTAGACGACGTCCCGGAACAGGCTTTTTATATGAAGGGCGGAATCGACGAAGTAAAATAAGAATTATGAATTACGTATAACGAATTATGAATACTCTTAATCAAGAATCAACGGCAAAAATACGTTCATTCACCGACCTGAATGCTTGGAAAGAGGCTCACAAATTGGTTTTGATGGTGTATTCGATTACTAAGAAATTTCCATCAGATGAAATATTTGGCCTGACAAATCAACTCCGACGTGCATCTGTCTCTATTTCTTCAAATATTGCAGAAGGCTTCACTCGTCGATCAGCTAAAGAAAAAGTGCAATTTTATTCAACAGGCCTTTCCTCACTCACTGAATCTCAGAATCAATTTTTAATATCTCGTGATGTTGAGTATATCTCGAAAGATGATTTTATTCTTCTCGCTAATCAAAGTGTCGTTGTAAGTAAATTGCTCAATGGACTCATAAAAGGAGCGAAAAATGTTCATTTTCCGGTATCGGTATCCATTCATAATTCATAATACGTAATACATGATACATTTGAGCATCATCACCCCGGAAGAAGTGGCTTTCACCGGTGAGGCGGAGAGCATCACGATTCCGACGGCAGCCGGGGAGATAACCGTGCTGACCGGCCATATTCCCTTGGTGTCCACGCTGGAGCCCGGGACGATTATCGTGCGTGACGGCAAGGGGGGCGAGCGGTTTTTTGCCGTGTCGCACGGTGTGGTGGAGGTGGATCATACTACCATCCGCATACTCAGCGATATCGCCGATCGCGTTGAGTCTCTGGAAGAGGAGGCGATTGAACAGGCCAAGAGGCGTGCCGAGGAGGCGGTAAAAAGCCAGAGGCAGGGGGACAGGGAAGGGTTTGCGCAGGCAACTGCCATTCTCGACCGCGAGCTGGCCCGCCTCAAGAGCGTGCGCCGTCGCCGTTCTTCCTCACGCCGTCACCCTTGATCCATGGACGACATACGCCTACCGACACCGGCGCAACAACACAAGAAAGAAGAGCAGACTCTGATGCTCGGCCTCCAGTTTGCCGGCGAACTGGGCTACATCATCGCATTGCCGGCTGTCGCATTCGGCTTTGGTGGCGCGTACCTGGACAAGTACCTTCATATGTCACCGCTGTTCTTTCTGCTGGGAATTTTCTTTGCGCTGACTGTCTCGGCAATCGGAGTGGCGAGAAAGATCAAAGAGATCACCAAATCACAGCTCTAAGACCCTTGACTTCCCTGTTTATTTTCTGATCATAGTACATTATGGCCGTTCTCGAGGCACCCACACTGGCATCGGAAGTCATAGGACATGTCGGTTCGTTTGAAATCCGCAACACCCTTCTTATGTCATGGCTTGCGATGGGGGTGATTGTAGGCATTGCCCTGCTGACGCGTGCGACAGGATATAAAATGATCCCCGGCCGGTTCCAGACGCTGATGGAGCTGATAGTGGGAGAGATGTTTCAGTTTTTCAATTCCATCATGCATGACGAGGCGCAGACACGGCGCGTTTTCACGCTGGTAGCCACGATCTTTATTTTCATCACCGTTGCCAACTGGATGGGCATTTTGCCGGGGGTCGGCAGCATTACCATTCTGTCCGAACATGAAGGTCACACCTTGGCGGTACCGCTTCTGCGTTCTATGAATGCGGATGTAAATATGACACTGGCGGTGGCGCTCATTGCCATAGTGGCCGTGCAGGCATTCGGCATTGCCGCACTGGGTATCGGTTCGTACGGGGGCAAGTTCTTCGTTGCTCCGTGGAAAGATTTCTTCGGCAGCTTCGTGGGCATTCTGGAGCTGTTCGCCGAATTTTCGCGGCTTGTCTCCTTCACCTTCCGTCTGTTCGGCAATATTTTTGCCGGTGAAGTGCTGCTTGTTGTCATCGCCTTTCTCGTGCCGTACATCGCACCGATTCCGTTTCTCGGCCTCGAAATTTTCGTCGGCTTCATTCAGGCGCTGGTATTTGCCATGCTCACGCTGGTGTTCCTGAAAATGGCCATGACCGCCCATGGTCATGACGATGCGCACGCTCCGGCCTCCGTTTCCTGATGTCTGTCGGCAGAGACGGTTTCGAGGGCCTTGTATACCTCAACGAACGTTCCTACAATCCATCCACCTTTCCCCATCCTTTCCCCACCCTTCTATGGCAGCAGAAACTGCAGAACTCGTCAGTCAGACAAGCGCGATACTCGCCGACAAAAATTTTGCCGCAGCACTGGTCATGATGGTCACCCCTCTCGGTTCGGCCCTTGCCATCGGCTGGATCGGCGCCAAATCGGTAGAGGCTATCGGCCGCAATCCGGAAGCCGCCTCACGTATTCAGACCGCAATGATCCTCACCGCTGCTTTCGCGGAAGCAATCGCCATTTACTGTCTCGTCATCGCACTGATCCTGAAGTTCGTGTAAACAGAAGCGAGAAGCAAGCGTGCAGGACGACGTTCTTGCTTCTCCCAGTCAATGCCATTCCTTCCTTCCTGCTTCCCCTCGAATCGTTTATAACTCGCTCCTCATACTTCGTAGAACTTCTCCCCTCTCGCATGGATATTCTGGTAAAACTCGGCATTAACGGCAGCCTGCTGCTCGCACAGATTGTCAACTTTGCCATTGTTGCCGGAGTGCTTGCCTACTTTGTCTACCGTCCGCTGCTGCGCATTCTCGACGAACGACGCGAGCGTATCAGGAAGTCGATGGATGATGTGGTGCGTATCCAGCATCAGGTGAAGGAGCTCGATGAACTGCGGCAGAAACGCCTGATTGAAGCGGATAAAGAAGCGGGGAAAATACTGGAAAAGGCCAAGGAGCAGGCCGAAAAAATGAAGCATGACATTCTTTCCGCGGCTCACAGTGAAGCGGGCGACATTCTTGCCCGCGGTCATCAGAAAATCGCAGATGACCGCCGCAAAGTTTTTGAAGAAGCGCAGAAAACCCTCTCGACACTCATCATCCGCATGACCCAGAAAATTCTGGAGCGCGAGTTCTCGGCGGCTGATCAGAAACGACTGGTGAGCTTGCTCGAGAAAGAAGTCTCGAATAAGCAGTAAGCGAGGAGCGGTGAGCGATAAGTATTCTGTTTTGATCGCTTCGAATCTGGATTTCATTCCCTATCTTTCACTTCTCGCCACTGATACTGCTAGCCGCTTGTCCATGGTTCTCTAGCCAGTTACCCGCTCAATACTCCTCTCAATGTCCCATCCCGACGCCCACTCCATCGCGCAGGCACTCGTAGAAATGTCCAAGGTCATTCCTGCCCGGGATTTCGGCAAGGCGTGCGATATGGCTCTGGAGCTGCTGGCGCAGAGCGGAAAGGCCGATATGCAGAGTTTCCCCGGCCGCGTGCTTGCTGCACTCGAAGCCCAGGACAATATTGTCTTTGCAAGTCTCACCACCCCAACAGGCGACAGTGGCGAGCTTAAAGATGTGCTACAGAAGAAGATCGAAAAAGCCATCGGTCGCAGAGTGCAGTTGCAGGAATTCAAGGATGAAAGTCTGATTGGCGGCGGCATCCTGCGCATCGGGGACGAGATGTACGATTCCAGCATCAGGTCGGATATTGATCAATTAACAGAGTATCTCTTGGCACCTCTCGCTTCGGAGGCGAATTGAGAATTATGAATCACGAATCACGATTTTTTCCACTCACCCCATCATGTCTGCACAACCCTCCATCATCGCGACACTCGAAGAGCGTATTGCTTCGTACAAGAAGCAGGTGCGTCACGAGCATGTCGGTACGGTCGTCGAAGTCGGTGATGGTATCGCCAAAATCGACGGACTTTCGCACATCGGCTCGTCGGAAATGATCGATTTCGGCAATGGTATCACAGGAAGCGCGCTCAACCTGGAAGCGGATCAGGTAGGCGCTGTCATCCTCGGTGACTTTACGAAGGTAAAGGCCGGTGACACGGTAAAAGCCACCGGCAACATTCTCTCGGTTCCGGTGGGAGAGGCGCTCATCGGTCGTGTGGTATCGCCTCTGGGTGAGGCCAAGGATGGCGGTCCGGCAATTCCGACAACCACCCTGTATCCGGTGGAGAAAATCGCAGCCGGTGTCATCGAGCGCAAGTCTGTGGATACGCCGCTGCAGACGGGTATTCTTGCCATCGACGCCATGATCCCCATCGGCCGCGGTCAGCGCGAGCTGATTATCGGCGACCGTCAGACCGGCAAAACAGCGGTGGCCATCGACACGATCATCAATCAGAAACTCACGCAGAAAACCGATCGTCCGGTGATCTGCATTTACGTCGCCATCGGCCAGAAGGAGTCCAAAGTCGCCAAGACCGTTGCCGAGCTCAAAAAGCACGGAGCCATGGATTACACGATTGTCGTCTCTGCCGGCGCCTCCGAATCCGCTGCTTTATCCTATATCGCGCCCTTTGCCGGGACGGCGATGGGTGAGTATTTCGTGGATCAGGGCAAGGATGTCCTGTGTGTCTATGACGATCTGTCCAAACATGCCTGGGCGTATCGCCAGATCTCACTCGTGCTGCGCCGTCCGCCGGGCCGCGAAGCGTATCCGGGTGACGTGTTCTATCTCCACTCCCGCCTGCTCGAGCGCGCAGTGCGTTTGGACGAAAAGTTCGGCGGCGGCTCGCTTACCGCTCTGCCGATCATCGAAACGCAGGCCGGAGATATTTCGTCGTACATTCCGACCAACGTTATTTCCATCACCGACGGACAGATCTTCCTGGAGTCCGATCTGTTTTACAAAGGTATCCGTCCGGCGGTGAACGTCGGCCAGTCGGTCTCGCGCGTCGGTTCGGCCGCTCAGCGCAAATCCACCAAAAAGGTGGCGGGCAAGCTCCGTCTGGATCTGGCGCAGTACCGTGAACTGGCGGTCTTCGCCCAATTCGGATCCGATCTCGATGCAGCTACCAAGCAGCAGCTCGACCGTGGTGCGCGTCTTACCGAAATTCTCAAGCAGCCGCAGTATGCTCCCATGCCGGTTTCCGAGCAGGTTGCTGTTTTGTACGCGGCGGTCAACGGATATGTGGATGATGTTCCTATGGAGCGTATCAAGGATTTCCAGCGCGAGTTTCTGGATTTTATGAACACCAAGAATTATGACGTCATGGAGGTGCTCAATATGGAAATCACGAAAGAGGCCGACGAAAAATTGAAGAGAATTGTTCCGGCGTTCAAGAATGATTTTATGAAATAGTAAAAAGTATTATGTATCAAGAATTATGAATTATGTATAACTTCAACATTCATAATACGTAATACACGATACATAATTCATCTCCGGTCAATCACCCCCTCTCCCAAGCGCCTGTATGGCAAGAAGTCTCAGAGACATTCGCAGCAAAATCAAAGGCATCAAATCGACGCGCCAGGTGACGAAAGCCATGGAGCTCGTGTCGGCGTCCAAAATGCGCAAGGCGATCGCCAATGCGCAGATGCTGCGCGAGTACGCACAGGGTGCCTGGGACATTCTGCATCGCATCGCACAGGCGCATCCCGGCGTCCATCCGTATTTGCAGGAGAAGGCCGTGGAGAATGTGCTGGTGATAGTGCTCTCAACCGATCGCGGACTGTGCGGCAGCCTGAACACGCAGCTGTTTCGCGCTCTTAACCTGTACCTGCAGCAACTCACCAAACTGTCCACATTCAAGAAAGCTGATTTCATTGCCGTCGGCCGCAAAGGGCAGCAGTTTCTCTCTCGCTCGGGGCAGAATGTCATTGCGGCGTTTCCCGCATTCTCGAACCATCCAAAGTATCGCGACGCCCTTCCTGTCTCGCGTCTGGTAACCGAAAGTTTTAAGGCCGGCAAATACGATCATGTCATTCTCGTCTATCCCGATTTCGTGTCGGCGTTGGTGCAGGAGCCGGAAATCAAAGTCCTGCTGCCGTTTTCCGAAAGCGATCTCCGGGCGATGGCTGCGGAGTTTGCCACGCGACGGAAATCCGGGAAGAAGAAAAGTGTGTCATTCGATGATGTGGACGAATTCAAGTTTGAGCCGTCTGCCGTCGAGGTTCTCGATGCCATCATGCCGCAGCTGACCGAAGTGCAGTTCTATCAAGCTGTGCTGGAAGCCGGTGCCTCCGAGCATTCGGCGCGCATGGTCGCTATGCGCAATGCAACCGACAATGCATCGGACATTCTCGACGATCTGACTTTGACGTACAACCAGACTCGTCAGGCGAACACCACAACAGAACTCAGTGAATTGTCGGCGGCGACGGCTGCGATTGGGTAGAGAGAAGGGATTGGGGATTGGGACTTTGGACTTGGGTTTTTTGCATTAAAAAAATCCATTGGGAGCGGCATCCTTGATGTTATCGGGCCGTTGCGGGAACGCGCCCCGCCCGTCCGAACGGATGCGCTCATCCGAGCGGGCTGCTGAAGATGGTTTGTAACGATTTCAATACCGGGACGCTGCGTCCCGGCTGCGGATATTTTTTATTGCTTTATCATTTGATCCTTTTGTGAAATTTGTATCTTGTATCTTGGTCATCGGCTGCTTGGTATTTGGGAGTTCCTCGTCAGATGCTATCATCCACTCATGACTTTTCTGCAGATGTTCATTGATACATTCCTGCATCTCGATACGCACCTTGGGGTGATTATCGATCAGTATGGAATGATGACGTACGCCCTTCTGTTTCTCATCATCTTCTGTGAAACAGGACTGGTAGTCACGCCGTTTCTCCCCGGCGATTCGCTGTTGTTTGCCGCCGGCGCCTTTGCCGCCAAGGGTAATCTGAATGTCGGCGTGCTGTTTGTGCTGCTGGCATTTGCCGGTTTTCTGGGCGATACGGTCAACTACTGGATCGGATCGTACATCGGCCGCAAGGCCTATCACTGGAACGCGTGGTTTCTGCATCACGAGCATCTGGAAAAAACACATCAGTTTTACAAAAGAAACGGCGCCAGAACCATTATCTTTGCCCGCTTCATTCCTATCATGCGGACTTTTGCGCCGTTTGTCGCCGGTGTGGGAAAAATGGATTATATGACTTTCCTTCTGTACAACGTCGTCGGCGATCTTGTGTGGGTGAGTCTCTTTATCTTCGCTGGTTTCTTCTTCGGCAATCTGCCCTGGGTTGCGCATAATTTCAGCATCGTTATTCTGGCGATTATCGTCGTCACCGTACTGCCTGGCTTCTTTGCCTGGCTGAAGCATTTGCTTGCGCGCAGCTCTATCTGATTTTGCATGAAACGCATGTTCCATTCCCGGGATCTCGTCATGCTGCTGTCGCTTGCGGCACTCACGGTCTTTTGCAGCGCGCTCATCTGTGTGCGGGTTGTGTATACGGGCTGGGTGACATTCAGTTTTCTACTGTGGAATTTATGTTTGGCATGGATTCCGCTTTGCCTTTCGATCATCATCGTCGAAGGCCACAAGCGGCGTATGAACCGCTGGCTTCTTGTTCTTCTGGCAATTGCATGGCTGGTTTTCTATCCGAACGCGCCGTACATTCTGACAGATTTCATTCATCTGCGTGAGCGATCGGACATTCCGCTGTGGTTTGATCTGGTGCTCATAGGTTCCTGCGCCTGGAACGGGTTGCTACTCGGCTTTTTGTCATTGCATCATCTTCACCGGCTGATTCAGAGCAAGAAGGGTGCCGCTGTAGGATGGCTGCTGGTGATTGTCATACAGATGCTCAGCGGCTTCGGCATGTACGTCGGCCGATTCATGCGGTGGAACAGCTGGGATCTGGTCGTCAACCTGCCGTCACTGTCGATGGACATTGCATCGCGCATTATCGAACCGCAGGCCATGGGCGTATCGGCGCTGTTCGGGGTATTCCTGCTTCTTTCATACGCGACAATCTGGGCGCTCCTGAAGGGGGCACCGGTACTGCAGCAGAAAATGTAGCGGCTACCTGCGCATGTTTCCGTATCATGCGCTGCGTTTCCACAGGTCGTTCCATACAAGAATGACGAGCAGCAGCAGCAGCGGTGATACATGCAGCATGCCGCGGGCCAGGCCTGTCTGCATCACGGCTTCGGTTGCAAGAGCGGTGAAGACGAAGATGCCGATTTGCAGGGCGCCGGCCACCATGCCGATGAAAGCAAGGATGCTGTAGGGCAGAACAAGCAGGCGCTTCCATCCGGCGATTGCGGTTACAAGAAGGACGAAAGGCAGCAGCAGGAAATTCGCTTCACGCGTCAGCTGGAAGACGATGGCATTCAGCGCGTCGGCATGAAAACTGAGCGACAGATCGGAGAGATACTTGCCGTTGCCAAAAGACAGATGGTTGATCACTTTATACAAAAACCACGGGCTTGCGATGCCCGTAAAGACGGCAACCCCCGCAAGAACGAATGTCAGCGCCTGCCGTCCGGTCATCATGCCGCGAACGATTTTGCGCCACACAATCCACAGTGCGGCTGTCATGCACAGGGGAAGATACAGTGCCGTCCCCTCGTTTTTGGTAAAGGTTAAAAGGGCAGCGCTCAAGCCGAAAAGAACACACCAGCGCCGGAACGAAGAATGATCATTCGCAAGCGACATCTGCAACAGGCATGACACGGTGACAAACAGATGCATCGCCACGAACACATCGGCGTACGGATTGGTGCCGTGCAGCAGCATGAGCGGCATGGACACGAGAAGGTACACGCCAAACAGGCTCAGTGCGGTGCCGCCAAAACGCCGCAAGGTGAAGAAAAATGCGCAGATGAGCAGGGCAAACCACACGAAGTGCACACTGTTTTCAAACTGATCATTCCATGTGCCATAGAGATTCGCCATCCATGCTTTGGTCAGCGCCACATTGGGAGGGTACGAACTGGTGCCCCCGCTCGAGCTGAGCTGGATTGTTTCGCCGTGCAAGTCCGGGAGGAGATCTTTGGTCACAAAGAAAATCTTGCCGCGCATGTTCCAGTTGTTAAACGAATCGTCCCAGTATGTCGGGGTGGATACCAGATTGAAGGCGCCCGCTCCCAGTTTGACCGCCGTCCAGGCCATCAGTACGGCTACTGCGGTCCATTGCAGCCTGCTGAGGCGGCACGACTCATGCAGGAGCACCACCGGTCCTTCCGGTTTTTTCCGGAGCAAGCCGCATTTCCAGGCGACAAGAAAGAGCACGACGCTCACGGCAGTCCACGGCAGCAGAAAACCCGGCAGATCGAGGGATATCAGGCCTGTCCAGAACACCATGGTAGTGACAAGCATGCACAGGCTGGGGCCGAGAATCATCGACCACACTATCCGTTCCGTACGATGCAGCACAGGTGATCGTCCTTCGCACAGCCGCAAAGCCAGCCACCCCGGAAGGGCGGGTACCAGCATGGCAATGGCAAGCAGAAGCAGGGTGGTCATTGTGCGAAAGGCGGAGAGGAGAGGCGGAAAACAAACGAAGAATCATCGAACCGGCCGATAACCTCGCCGGGAGCGGAAACAACTTTCCCGTCAGACTCGAGTTCGTTTGCGGCATTCAGCTTCATATCGTTACGGCGGTAGATAACCCACGTGTCATCACGTTCAATGGCATCGGATGGCAGCGACGGATACGTGATATAGCCGATATTGCCCACATACGGCCACGGTACCTCGGCGAAAAATACGTAGTGCTTTCTGTCGGCAACCAGCGGCGCGACAAAGGCGGCGAAATCGTAGAAGCGGTGTCTGTCGCGGAATGTGCGTTCCTCCACCGGTGCGGCAATATACTGCTGCATATCACGCATCATCCATGACAGGAATTCGCTGCCCATGCGCACGTCCATGAAAACCCAGCCGATCACCATAACGCACAGACTGGCTGTCACAATGAATCGCGGGCGGCTATAGATGTTGTGCAGAAGCCGGCCTGCAAGCACGCAGGCCGCAAGCAGGGCAATCATCAGAACGTACAGAACGTACGTGGCCGACAGCGCACGCGGCGGAAGCGTATCGAACATGGTCATCCGTTGCACTGCGGTGACGGCAATCTGCGGCCCCCAGCCGAAATTGATGCTGTAGGGACGAAAGGCATCGAACGTCCAGAACGACAAAAATGCTTCCCGCAGCTGTTCCGGCAGCGAAGCGTGCAGCAGCCGGATGCTGTGCAGCGTCAGCGCGGTTCCCTGCGGAAGTTCGATACCGATATAGCTTGCGTCGTTTTTCCATTCGGGAATGGCGTTGAGCGCTATGGCCGTTTCCACGCCTTCGCCTGCTTTTATCGTGACGTTTGTGCGGTACCACATACCCTGCTGCACATTATCCCCGACAATCCAGGCAACGTGCACCGTTTGCTCTTTGTCTGAAGAAGTCGTGATAATCATCGCTTGTGCCGGCCGTTCGATCATGATGTTCGCCATGAAGACGCCGGTTTCCCTGGCTGTCATGGCAACACCGTTTTCCACGGCAGCCGCGCTCAGGTCGTTGTAGGCTGTCCAGTTCGCATTCACCTCATCTTTCGCCAGGCTGAACACTTGTTCCTGCATGGCAAACGCAGCTTGGGTGCAGGTAAGCATTCCAATGCTGCAGGCGATAAGGACAAGGCGTTGTCTCACGGAAAATTATTCTACTGAAGAGACAGAGTTTTGGTAATAGGAAACACTGTCGCTGTCTATGCGCAAGCGAGGTCGTCGGGGCAGGCAGCAGCGGCAATGGCATCAGAACTACTTCTCGTTATCAGTTTTTCTCACCCGCCACCTCTATCTTCGCCGGTCCGCCTGAGACAATCGCTTTAATTCTACGGACGCCGGACGAGGAGCTCTCTTCTTTCTGAATCTTGAAACTGCCTAGCATGCCGGTACGTGCTACATGCGGACCGCCGCAAATCTCCTTGGAGAATGTGCCCATGGTGTAGACTTTCACTTTCTCCCCATACTTGTCGCCAAATACGCCAATCGCTCCCTGCGCCTTGGCCTCATCGACGGTCATGACCGAGTAGCTTACCGGTGCGTCGGCTTTAATCGCTTCATTGACGAGCTCCTCAGCCTTCTTGATCTGCTCGGGTGTCATTTTGTCCGGGTGTGAGAAGTCGAAGCGCAAGCGTTCGGCTGTAATATTCGATCCCTTCTGGAAGACGTGATCGCCAAGAACCGTTCGCAACGCTTGATTCAATAAATGCGTTGCCGTGTGCAGCTTGGTCGTTTCATCCGACGTGTCGGCGAGCCCTCCGGCAAAACGTTTTTCTGCTCCGGCACGAGACAGCTTCTGATGCGCTTCAAAAGCAGCGGCAAAACCGGCTTCATCAATCTTCAGCTCTCTTTCGGTCGCCATTTCTTTGGTGAGCTCGACTGGAAAGCCGTAGGTATCGTAGAGATGAAAGACCGACTGTCCATCAATAATTTGTCCCTTCTGCAAGGGCTCGGTGAGCTTATCGAACTGTTTCTGTCCTTCGTGCAATGCCTTGGAGAATTGCTGTTCTTCCGTATCGAGTGTCGCGCGGATCTCGTCTTCTTTTTGGCGCAGCTTCGGATACGCCGATGCATACGTTGCAATCACCTCACTGCTCACAAATGAACACAATCCTTGTTCGGCATTCAGCCCTAACTGACGGGCAGAACGGATCGCACGACGGATTAACCGACGTAACACATATCCCTGGTCGACGTTCGACGGCTTCACGCCATCGGCAATCATAAAAGTGGCAGCTTTGAGGTGGTCTGTCATAATTCTGGCAGCTTTCACTTCGATATCTTTTAGGGCATCAGTTGATTTTCGCAGTTCCAATACTTTAGCCAGGATTTTTTTCAGCGAATCTGTTTCGTAGACATTGGACACTTTCTGCAAGACCGCAGCCACACGCTCCAGTCCCATACCGGTATCTACGTTCTGCTGTGCCAGCGGCTCGAACGTTCCGTCTTCCTTTTTATTATATTGCATGAACACGTCGTTCCAGATTTCCATCCAGTTTGGATCATCGGTTGCCGGATTACTGCCGGCAGGCGGCAGCTCGCTTGGTCCGACCCAGTAGAACATTTCGGTATCCGGTCCGCAGGGTCCTGTTTTGCCGGCCGGTCCCCACCAGTTTTTGGCTTTAGGAAGGAATCCGATGCGTTCACGCGGGACGCCGAGTGAATGCCAAATATCCGCTGATTCATTGTCGCGCGGGGCATCGCTGTCGCCTTCGAAACAGGTGACGGCAAATTTCTCGAGCGGGATGCCAAGTACTTTGGTGAGGAATTCGAAACTCATTTCTATCGCTCCTTTCTTAAAGTAATCGCCAAGGCTCCAGTTGCCCATCATTTCGAAACAGGTCAGGTGCGTGTTGTCGCCCACTTCATCAATGTCCTGCGTGCGTACACACAGCTGTGCGTCGCACAGGCGCTTGCCGGCCGGGTGAGCTTCTCCCATAAGGTAGGGAACCAGCGGGTGCATACCGGCGGTTGTAAAGAGCACTGTCGGATCGTTATCCGGCACGAGCGACGCACCGGCAATCACGCTGTGGCCCTTGCCGGCAAAAAAATCCAGGTACGCCTTGCGGATGTCGTCGGTAGTGCGTGGTTGCATAAGAAAGAGGGGATGGTGTGATTGTAGAGCGAAATACGGCCCTGCTCAAATGGCAATGAGTGGTGGTTGGCTCAGTCAGGTAAGAGCGCATGACCGAATGCGTCGTATAGCCGTGCAACTGCAACCTTTCCGATTGTTTTATGGCTATTGCATTCTTTTTGGCTTTTTAAAGCCTTTTTTTGATGTATGCCCGGCAAAACGAGCGGCAGGATGGGCGAAATGGCGTTTTTTGGCATATGGCAGAGAGACAGATGAGCGGCAGCATATGAAAAGAATGCTTGACATATGATCTGAAATGAATACAATTGATCCCTTTTGTCAAAAAAGGCTTTCTTCCCTCCCCTCCGTATGTTTACTTCACGAAAGCTTCTGGCGAGTGTCACACTGGCCGTCTTTATCTCCGCTGCGCTGAACCTGAGTGCCGTTACCACTGCCATCCGCAGCCTGGTGCCCTCTGTCCGCGCCGACGAATCGTCTGTAGCGCTCGTTGAAGGCGGGCAAACAGTGCAGCTTGCACTTGCTGCCCCGCAAAACGACGCTTCTGTCGTTTCCGAGAGCACGTCTGCCTCAGCAGCAGCAATGGCAGATCAGCCTGTATTGATGCCGTTTGTTGAGCCTGTCGCCTCGGTGTCTTCAACCGAGACCTTGCTGCCAGTCTCATCCTCTGTGCCAGAGGCCGCACGTACGACTGTGGAGGTGGCACCCGTTGTCCAGCAGCAGCTGGCAGCAGTCGCTCCTGCCGCAGTAACGGACAATAGTCCGGTACAGACTGTCAGCGAATCCCAGTTGACCATGGCTGCCGGGGGATCCGCCCGGATTACCGGCCGGACAACCGCGCAGATTGTCGCAACCTCTGTTGATTCCAAGCAAGGCCCAAAGCCGGATCTTGGCGGAGGACAGGGCTTAACATCGTTTTTCCAGGAACACTGGCTTGGAGCTGCAAAGCAGGCTCCTCAGGTGATCGTCGCTAATATGCAATTCGGAGACAAGATCACGATTTCCGGCATCTCCGGTACCATCGACTGGGGCGGAGGTGCAGGGTATCAGAATCCTTCCAGTTGTTTTGGGAACGGACAGAACGCCATTCCAAAGCAGGTGCTCATCTTCCAGTTTTTGGACGCGCAGGGTAATGTCGTTGCCATTCCTGGCGGCGGTGTGCACGGAACGAACTCCATCTGGGGCTCTGCCATGCAGGGCGGCGTGTTTGCGCCGGCCGGTGCGGTCACCCTGGTCGGTTCGTATCCGGACTCCCGCTACGACGACAACCGCGGCAAGTGTAACTTCAGCGTTACCGTTGAAGGCGGAGCGCCTGTGACACCGCCTGCGTCCTGTACGCTCACGCTGGATCAGGTGAAGGCAGCGGTTGCTGCCGGAACAATCGGTTTCTACGACAACGATACCCAGGTGCTTGTAAACAACAACACGGACTGTTCTTTCCCGTTCACCGCTTTCTCGCAGGTGCAGCCGCAGCAGGTAGATATCAAATTCGCTGATGCAGCACCGCATGCGACAACAGCAGTCACACTCATGACACCTCCCTGTGGCACCTTCGATTTCGATGCCTGGTACGGCAAGAGCGAAGTGACGCAGAATAACTGGGCGGTAAACGCGTTGTTTGGAAATCGTCACAATCGTCCTGCCTGTCCGTCTTCCAGCTCCTCCTCCGTGCCATCGGCATGCACGCTGACAGTCGCGCAGGTAAAAGTGGCCATTGCCCAGGGTACTATCATCATCAACCGCAACGGTTCTCTCAACTCCATCTCCGTGACCAACAACACCGACTGTTCCTTCCCTGTGACATCCGCTTCTTTCTCCATTCTCACCGGCGGCTCACAGGTATTGTTTGACCAGCGCTTTGCAACCGTTGCCCCTCATTCCGTCTATCCGGGCATCGTCAATGTCCCGTCTTGCGGCGCTTACCAGCTGGATCTGTGGTACGGCAACTCGACATACACGAACAACAACTGGCCAGTCAACGGCCTCGACGGGGAAATCCTCCCGGGCACCGTCTGTTCTTCCAGCAGCTCCTCCAGCGTATCCAGCTCCTCCAGTTCGTCTTCCTCGTCCGTACCGACCAATTGTTTTGCGCCATTTACCATTGCTCAGACCAAGGCGGCAATTGCCCGCGGCGATCTGCGTTTTGAGGTGCAGTCCGACGGTAGTGTCAGAATTGTGAATAATACCGGCTGCAGTATCCCGTTCGGGGCTACCACAGTCGTGTATTCCAGTCCGGTCACTTATCTTAACACCCAGAAAATCGTGGTGCAGACAGGCACCAGTCAGATTGTCACTTTTGCTCCTATCCCTTGTGGCGTAGGCGGTGCTCATGCCATCTGGTTCGGCTACACCGATCCGACGAATAACCAGTGGGATATAAACGGTCTCTACGGTTTGCCTGTAAGTGCGATCTCTTGTTCTTCCAGCTCCTCCTCCGTGCCATCGGCATGCACGCTGACAGTCGCGCAGGTAAAAGTGGCCATTGCCCAGGGTACTATCATCATCAACCGCAACGGTTCTCTCAACTCCATCTCCGTGACCAACAACACCGACTGTTCCTTCCCTGTGACATCCGCTTCTTTCTCCATTCTCACCGGCGGCTCACAGGTATTGTTTGACCAGCGCTTTGCAACCGTTGCCCCTCATTCCGTCTATCCGGGCATCGTCAATGTCCCGTCTTGCGGCGCTTACCAGCTGGATCTGTGGTACGGCAACTCGACATACACGAACAACAACTGGCCAGTCAACGGCCTCGACGGGGAAATCCTCCCGGGCACCGTCTGTTCTTCCAGCAGCTCCTCCAGCGTATCCAGCTCCTCCAGTTCGTCTTCCTCGTCCGTACCGACAACCTGTACGTCGCCTCTGACACTGGAACAGGTGAAGGCGTTCATCGCATCCGGTCAGATTACCATCAACCGTAACGGAACGACAGACACGCTGACGATTACCAACAACACGGACTGTTCTTTCCCTGCGTCGTTTGCTTCGTTTGCCATTGCCTGTAACGGCACACAGTCTCTGTACAGCACATTCTTTGCCACCATTCCTGCTCGTTCTGTCTATCCGGGCAAACTGCTGGTTCCAACCGGCTATCATCAGATTGATGTCTGGTACGGCACGGATACGCATCCGAACAACAACTGGCCGGTGAACGGTCTCGACGGTGAGTTGGTCGGCACGCCTGGCATCTGTACGCCGGACGGCGGCGGTGGTGGCGGCAGCAATAACAACTCGAATACCAACACGTTCAGCCCTGTCATCAACAACTACTCGTACAATTCAGCTCCGCCCTACTATCCTCAGTACGCCTACAACTACGATGCACAGCCCGTGTACCAGCAGCCGGTATACCAGCAGCCGATCCAGCAGCAGCAACAGCAGCAGCAGATTATCCAGCCGCTGCCGCAGATCAGCTTTGAAGGCTACGTGATGCCGCAGACAGGAACAGATATGGGGGTGCTCAGCATGATGCTTACGAGCATGAGCGGTCTGGCGTCTGCCTTCGGCTTGCGCCGCATGAAGAGATTTCTTATCTAACATCCGACTTTTGTGGAAACAGGTAGGCTAAGGGAAGAAGCTGAAAGACTCCGCGCAAGCGGGGTTTTCAGCTTATGATTGCGTATGATGCGCCCGTGTCTTTGTGATAGTATGGACCGCTATGCGCCGCAGCCCAGACCAGGCGGATTCCTTGCCCCGCCTTCCCGCCATCGTGGAGTTCAGCAACAATCCTCTTGCGGGAATTGAATGCATACGTCGCCGGATAGAAAAAAGAATGCAGGCACTGTTTGTCTGTGGCTGCAGACATGAATTACAGCTGGCGGCCAGCACTCCGCAATTGCCAATTATTTCTCCAGACGCTGCGCTTTGCCCGCATTCCGTCCGCATTGCCAACCCAGGCTGCGCGCATGCTGGCAAAACGCTGCAGCCCGACCCGTTTTTTACCGATGTGCACCGATTGGTTCAATTGCATGTCCTGGACCCGCAGTGGCACATAATGTCCGAAGTTTTAACACATCGCATCACCATTTTTGACGGACGTGTCAGCCGTCTTGCAAAAAGCGGGCAATCGGTATCATTACCAAATTTGCAGACTGACCAACAGCCGCTTATTGCTGCCGTCCGTCAGTGTGGCGAAGCGTTGCTGCAAGTGCTTGCACTGCAGGCGGATCGCCTGCGTCAGACCGGATCGCTTGTCGCCGGCATCAAGCCGCCTGTTGAGTTGTGGGAGACGGTAAAACAGTGAGGGTGAGGTGAAAATTCGTACGTTCTCATTAGAACTCCTCACGAAGCATTCTCCGCACACTGTAAACACCTGGGTGTTCGGATTTGAATGAGAATTCGGGTGCTTTGAGCAATTTGCCAAAAATATAAAAATATAGTATAATATAATAAAAGATGTCACACACACCAACACCACATGCCGCTTCGCCGCGTTCGCTCGCCGGGGCTTTGTCCGGTGTTCTGGCGTGTGCCATATTTCTCACTGCACTGGGAACCGACGCGTCGGGGAGTTTGGCGGCAGCCAAACGCGAACAGAACCAGCGCCGTACTATTGTACCGATTGCGGACTTTGCAGCCGGCCGCACGATTGCCGATGCGTCTACGGACAATCGCATTGCCGGTGCCATGCGCGAGAGACGATCGGTGATGAACGCCAGCATCCGGCTGTCCTTTGTGTTTCCGGACAATCGCCGCATCGATCCGTGGATACTGGCATTCAAAGATCATCCGCAGTGGATCCGCGTGGAAGATGACGGAGCCAGCCTGTTTTCGGCGGTCGATGTGGACGCCATGATGGCGGATCTCACACGATCATTGATGCGCTCATTCCCTCCGGCGGTATCGTGCACGATGACCGCTACGACCACCGATAAACAGGGAACACTCAGGCCGGTATGGAAAGACAGTGCATGTGTCGCTCGTACCGGCGTCTTGTTCCATCAGGCGGCACTCAAAGAAGCACTGCGTGACGCACTGCTGTCTGGCGGCACGGACGTGACAGTCGTGTTTACGGCAGACCAGCCTGTATTGCAGGACGAAGTGCACCATCTGTCATTGTCGCTTCTGTCGGTCGGGCGCTCGAACTTTGAGGGATCGGATCCCAACCGCGCGGCGAATGTGCGCAAAGTGATGAGCGAGAGGGTGCATAACATCATCGTGCCCGCCGGTGCGATATTCTCTTTCAATGCCATGCTCGGCGACCTCCAGACCAAAGACGGCTGGCGTATGGGGCTGGGTATTTTTGAAGACGGCCAGCTGAAGCCCACACTGGGTGGCGGTATCTGTCAGGGTTCCACCACTCTCTACCGCGCCGCGCTGGAGGCCGGCATGCCGCTCCTCGAACACAAAAGCCACAGCCTCTTCGTGCACTATTATGAGCAGTACGGCATCGGACAGGATGTGACGATTTACCTGGGTTCCCAGGATTTCAGCTTCAAAAATGATTTTGCAACGCCCATCGTCATTCAGGCGGAGACAAGCGGATCCGACGCGTACGTCCGCATCTTTGCCGTACCGGACAGCCGGTCGGTGACAGTGAGCGGGCCGTACTTCGCCCAAAACGCTCCGGCAGATTTGAAAGTGAATAACCGGTCTGTGCGTCACAATGAAATTGTCTGGCTGCGTTCAGTCACGTATAAAGACGGGACTGTCGCGGCGGACCAGCTGGTATCGCGTTACAAGTATGCCTTGCGCGCCGTTGCCGACACATGGATTGCAACACACCTTCCGCCGGCACCATTGCTGGCGAAGTATTGACGGGCGGCCTTCGTCCTTTCAAGATGTCACCATGAATCATATCGGTCGCAGCTTTGCAGTGGCGTTTGCGTTGATTGTTGCCGTACTGGTGCTCCTGAAAACGCCTGTTGTCGGACCCGCTCTGCAGGCATCTCTTGCAGGCGTGTCGGCCAGTCTGCTTGGCAGGCACTGAAGCAGGAGGAGTCGGGAACTCAGCGTATTGTTGTGCGAGGCGTTCGGTTGATGCTGTTCCAGACGCCGATAATCCCGCCAACATAGACAAGGTATACCAGGCCTTCCAGCAGAGTCATTTTGTCGTTGTATCCCAGCAATGCTTTCATCATGCTGCCGGCAAATGCATCAGCTGACAGCACGGGGTGAGCGGCGAGATTCCAGAGCGTCATGCTTTCCGGCAGCAGACCGGCTTCCATGAACTCATGTGCACCGTGAGCGGCCAGGCCGGCGGCAAACAGAATCAGGATGATGCCGCTGATGCGGAAGAACGATTTGATCGGCAGATACCGCATTCCTTTAAACAGCAGGTAGCTGATGGCGACTGCCAGCACGATACCCAGCACCGCGCCTGCAGAACTGTAGGCGGACTGCGCCTGCAGAAATGCGGCTTTCAGGAAAATCACTGTTTCCGTGCCTTCGCGTGCGATGCTCAAAAACGCCAGCAGCATGAGTCCGACAGGGTGGTCGCGTTCAATGTGCGTTTCGACTTTCTGCTCGATGGAGCGCCTGAGTGAGGCGCTCTGGCGCATCATCCAGATAATCATCCAGCTTAAAAGGCCGGCTGCAACCAGCATGGTCATGCCTTCGTAGATTTCCTCGGCTCTGCCGGTAAAGCCGCCCAGCAGCCGGTCGAAGACATAAGCCAGCACCAGGCTGAACATCGCGCCAAGTCCGACACCGCTCCAGATGAATCGTTCGTGGTGCGCATTCTCCGTTTTGCGCAGATACGCAAGAATGATCCCGACAACCAGCGACGCTTCCAGTGTTTCACGAAACGTAATAAGCAGAGCGATACTCATAAGCCGGGTGGAAAAATTGGATGAAGTGTCGCTTTTTCGAAGAGGCGACAGAGGAGATTATAGGGATAATTTTCCCCGAAGGAAGATGATTTGTGTACGGGGAAAGAGTGCTCGGCAGCAGTGTCAGCCAACTCCCTCGTTGCTGCTTCCGTTGTCTCAGGCAATCGGCAGCTGGATGTACACGCTCGTTCCCTTGCCCTGCTTGCTTTCCAGCCATATGCGGCCGCCGGCGCGTTCGACGATGCCGCGCACGATGTACAAGCCGAGTCCGCTGCCGTCCGGTTTATACTTGTTGGCGTTGGAGCCGCGTGCGAATTCTTCAAAGATGCGCTTCATATCGACTTCCGGAATGCCGTATCCCTGGTCGTGCACTTCGATTTGAGCATGTCTCACTGTCTGGGTGACACGGATGGTTGTCGTGCTTCCCGGTGGTGAAAAATCGATGGAGTTTCCCAGCAGTTCGCGCAGCACCGCATCGATCAGTTTTTTGTCGAGCTTCATTTTGGTATCGCTGTCGAGAGACAGTACGAGCTTCTGGCGGTAGCGCTCCAGACGCGGTTCAAATTCCCGGGCGATGTGGGTGATAATCTGGCTCAGCGAGACGACTTCGGGCTGGTACAGAATGGTCCCCTCGTGCACCTGGTCGGCGTCCCGCAGAGAGTTGAGAATATTGCCAAGCCGGCTCATGCCCTCTTCCATGCTTGCAACGTATTTGTCCACCGGCTCATTCTCTTTGCGGTCTTTGAGCATTTCCAGCGACCAGTTGAGAATAGTCAGCGGACTGCCCAGCTGATGGAAGGCAAGGCGCAGCAGTCCGGCCCGTTCCAGATCCAGGCGTTTGAGAATTTCAAGCTGGCGCGTGGAAATGTAAAACACAATCGTCCCGGCAATCAGCACTGCCGACAGAATGATGAGCAGAAATGCCAGCGGCGAGAAAATGCTGTGTGAAATGCTGGTATAGTCCTGCGCATCCATGTCAATGCCGAGGATGGCGACGGATTTGCCCGATGCGTCCGCAATGGGGGCGTAGCCCGAGATGACAGTTCCCCACTGGTCTGTGTTGATTTCGCTGTCGACCGACGGATGTAAAAACGCCTCGTTCTGCATGGTCGGCTGACTGGAAATATCGTACGTCTGGCCGGGAACGCCTGCGTTTTCTTCCGGATCGATCATGCCGTTGTGGTTGGCGTCACGCAGGTCACGCGGCGTCGCATCGTCGCTGTCGGCAATAAACGCCAGCTCCTGCGGACGAGATGTGCGTCGCATCAGGTATGCACTGCGGATGTTGGGTACCGTGTCTTTGATCAGTTTCAGCCGCTGCACGGTGTCCAGATACGTGGACCCGGTCATATCCTGCGGACCGCGGATGCTTTCCAGTAATTGTCCGTCAAACTGCATTGCGGCAGCGGCAGCCGTGCTGCGGAGTTTGTCCTTCAGCTGGTTTTCCATGATGATTTTCCCGCGCACGAAAAACATGAGACCGATCAGCGAAACGATCAGCACAATGGTCATGCAATACACCGCAATCGTCCAGTTGGAACGATAGGCTTTTTGTACAAGGGTGTATTTTGTGTGCATAATCTCATCATTGTACCAGATTATGCTATTTTTAGCCAGATTCCCGGAAGGAGGGTGTGATGAGCGCTGAAAACCACCGTCTGGCCCGGCCGGTGGATTTATCCGGGTGCATGGATTACAATCGTCATTGTAGGTTTGTAGCAAATAAAAGAGGTAAAATTTGTATACAATATATGTTCATTAATCGCGGCACATGTCCGCTCATCCATGAAAGACGCTCTTCCTTCTCCCTATTCGGCCACGCAGCTTGTCGCGGAAATCTGGCGGCGTATCCAGCCGTACCGGTGGAAGTTTCTGCTTGCCACGCTTTTGCGACTGACTGCCGATATTATCTGGCTGTACCCGGCCTATGCGCTCTCGCACATTGTCACGCTGCTTGCGCAGTCACCGTCACCCGGAGTGCTGCACAGTATTCTTGGCATTCTGACGGCATGGGTGATGGCGTCCGTCATCCGTTTTACCGCTATCGACACTGCCAAATACATCGGCTTTCTGATTGCCGAACGCATTGCGGTTGATGCGCAGTACGAAACGATTTCCCATCTCCTGCGGCTGCAGATGTCCTGGCAGGAGAAGGAAAATACGGGAAACAAGGTCAAGCGACTGCAGCGTGGAGCGGACGGTCTTGCCATCATCACGCGCATGTGGTTTATCAACTTCATTGAAATTTTTGTGAACTTCGTCGGCATGAGCATCATCATTGCCGGATTTGACTGGAGAATGGCAGTTGTCATTCTGGCGTTTCTGGTTACGTATTACCTGTTTTCCCGACAACTGACGCGCAAGACGGTAGCGCAGGTGAACAGGGTCAATATCGCCGAAGAGGAAGTGTCGGGTTTTGCCTTTGAGGTGATGAACAATATCCGGACCGTGAAAGTGCTCGGTATCCGCCGGTCGCTGCTCGATATTCTGCGCACCCATATGGACGAACTGTTTGTCAGGATACGATCGCGCGTGCTGTGGTTTCGCATACGCCAGGTGGTGCTCAGCGGCTGGGGACAGGTGTTCCGGCTCGGTGCGGTAATGGGGATTATGTATGGCATCTGGCACGGTTACTATCCTGTCGGCTTCCTCATTCTTTTTTACGGCTACTTCGATCGTATCTGGGCATCGGTCGATGAGCTGGCGCAGGTGGCACAGGAATTTTCCAGTTCCCAATATTCCATAGCGCGGATGACGGACATCCTGCGCGAACCGCCGCAGCCGGCCGGGCACAAGGATTTTCCTGCGGACTGGAAAAAGATCGACGTGCGTAACCTGCACTTTGCCTACGGAAACAATGCTGTGCTGAATAATATTTCGTTCACCATCAGGCGCGGTGAAAAACTCGGCATTGTCGGTTTGTCCGGCGCCGGAAAATCCACGCTCATGCGCATTCTTTTGAAAGAGCGCGAGGAGTACGAAGGGGAAATTCTGATTGACGGCGTTTCCCTGCGCGACATCCGGCGCGATGCATATTTCGAGCGCACTGCCGCCGTGTTGCAGGAAACAGAAGTGTTCAATGTATCGCTGAAAGACAATGTGACGATTGCAAACGCGAGCAGAAAGGACGACGCACAGTTGTTTGACCGCTCGCTTGTCATCGCCCACGTGAAGGATTTTCTGACCAAGCTGCCGCGCAAGGAGCAAACGGTCATCGGCGAGAAGGGGATCAAGCTCTCGGGCGGAGAAAGGCAGAGACTGGGCCTTGCCAGAGCCATTTTCAAGCAGCCGGACATACTGTTTCTCGATGAAGCCACCTCTCACCTCGACCTGGAGTCCGAGCAGAAGATACGCGATTCACTGCATACATTTTTCCGTTCAGTAACGGCCGTCGTCATCGCCCATCGTCTGACCACGATCCGCGAGATGGACACGGTCATCGTGCTGGAAAAAGGCGCGATCGTGGAATCCGGCTCTTTCGATCAGCTGATGAAAAAGAAGGGAAAGTTCTTCGAGCTGTGGGAGAGGCAGAAGCTATAATATGAGGATGAGAAGAGGAGAAGAGCAGAGGGTGAGAGGAAAGTGGATAATGATTGCACAAATTTTGTGCTTTAATGACTGTCATTTCCTCTCATCTTTGCATCCTCTGATCTTCATATCCTCTACATCATCGTATCCTCTTTATTTCATCGTCACCCATTCCGAAAACGCCAGATTGAACATTTTTTTTGTCCGATCATACGTGACGGTGAATTGAGTCGGAAAAAGCGTGTCCTTGCCCACGGTCAGAGGCAGATTGACAGGCATACTGATGGGCTTTTTTGTCAGCAGTTTCTCGAGTGTGATGAGAGGCGTGAGTGCCACCATACGCCCGCTGTAGTATTGGAGGGACATCGTATGGGTGAACAGTGGCTTATTGACCAGATCCTGCTCCGGAGACGTGATATCGATTGCCCGATTGCCGAAAAACGGCACACAGTCGCCATTGGGAGGCAGCCCTGGTTTATCCATCGCGTAGCTATCGGGGAAACGGTCAGCCGATACATCGAGTGTGAGCAGGCAGTTAATTTTGTTCTGTTGCTCGGGTGTAACAGTCAAAAAATGAAACGCAAAATGCCCGGGTGCATAGGGATCGGTTGAATTTTTTGCCGTGGGAACGAATGTAATCTCCACATGGTCCAGGTACGTCGTCTTTTTTACTTCTGCCGGAAGATCCAGTTGAACGACAGGCAAAGAGACATTACCGCCACTCAGCGTTCTGATCGCTTCTTCCATTGCGCTGCCCGGAATGAGAATGCCGGCTTCAACGACGTTCTTCTTTTTTGCATCGAGAGTTTGGTAGCTCTCGATCATCGAGCCGTAAAAGGATGTGCGCAGCGACGGAGGGGGAGTGGAGCGCGTCCTGCCGGTGCCGGTTTCGATGCCATTCTGAGCGTTTTTTGCGGCAATGGCAGATGACAGTGCAGCCGAGATATCCGCGTTCGGCGCTGGCGGGGTTTTGGTACAGGCCGACAGGAGCAGCGCGATAGTGATCGGCGCAAAGCAGGCCGGAAGCAGAAGTTTTTTCAGCATAGGCAGGCAGTATGGCGTGCAGTCATACTTGCTTACAAGATGGGAAATACAGTGTACTGCTATTAAGATGAGGCTCATCATTCGTAGGCCTGGCCCCTCACCCCAACCCCTCTCCCCGCTAAAGCGGCAGAGAGGGGAGCTTCGATGATGATTGATTGGAAAACCGGGAGTTGGTCATTGGAACTTTTTGTCATTTGTTTCTTGTATCTTGGTAATTTTTACCATTGTCTCATCTTCACTTCGCCATCCACCTATATAACTGCATTGCCGCAATCGATCCCACGATCGGACCGAGCAAATACATCGGTCCGGCCGAGCCGATGCCAAAAGCAACGGCAGGATTGAGGACGCCATTGGAGCCAAGACCTGCGGCGATCAGAATGCCAAGCAGCAGCGAGGTGCCAATCACAAGACCGGATGCAACGTCCGATACTTTTCCGTACACAACCGAACTCACACCGAATGCCAAAAAGAACGTGCCGATTGTCTCGGCCGCGAGAATCGTAACATCAGTATTAACTGTGACAGCCGGCTGATTGAAGGCAAAAAGACCGACCACGAGCATAGCCACAGCTGCTCCGATCAATTCGGAAACAATGTACAAACCCGCCTGTTGGGCGTTGATTTTTTTGATACTCCATAAGCCAAGTGTGACAGCCGGATTTAGATGCGCACCGCTGATGGCTCCGATGGTATAGACAAACAGCCCCAGCACGGTTGCGGCGACGAGCGGGGTGGGGAGTGCGCCGACTTTTCCAAGCAGGGACAGCGAGACTGCGAGAGTGAGTGTGAATGTGCCGATAATTTCTGCGATGTATGGTTTGTAAGGAAGTGTTTTCATAAAAAGGAAAAAGGACAGAATAAACGGAGTATAGCAGGGAAATATAGGTGAAGGACATGATTTGCGGCACAGGCAAGCCATCTAGCAGGACATCAGCCGAAGAAGCGGAATCAGGTCTGCCTGTGAACAGGATTGCTCAGCGTTCATCGATGCAGTCGTATTGACGTATAATTATTCTGATCTATTAAATCTGCATATAAAAAGCAAAATAACAGATCACAATATTTATTCATTAGAATGAGTGATGTCGCTGAGCCAGGGATTTTCTTTAAGCAGAATGCGTGTCGGAACAGAGGTCGGGTTCCTCCAGTCCGGCGGCAGAAGTTCGATGAGCAGTGCGCGAGCTCGTGCCACTTTTGCCCGGTCGCCGAGCAGGGCAAAGCAGTGTGCGGCGATGCGCAGGTATGTCACGCGGCCCGGGGAATGGACGGATGCTTTCGCCAGGTAGGCTTCGGTGAGGATGCGGTCGCCCTGCAGCGCGGTTTTCCAGGCGGCGAGAAGGTACGCAAAGCCGTCTGTACCGCCTGTGAGTTGTTCTAAAAGCATCAGTTCACGCGTGATGTGTCTGCCAGCTTGTCGGGTAAGCTCCGCGTCGTCTGTCATGGTAACGAGATCGAGCTGCAGTTCGAGTGCGTCTATGAGATGTACTCTGTCGAAGGGAAACGTGTGGACGCCCTGCGCCGAGAAAACAAGTGCGGCTTGCAGATCGTTTCCGGCAAGCGCGCGCCTGGCGCGCGCCATCTGCAGATCACTGCGCATCCAGCAGAGCGTACCGACAACCAGTGTCCCAAGCAGCAAAAGAACGACAGACAGGCTGAGGGTATCGAGCTGCGATCGAACGTGCTTGTACGACGGCAAAAGCAGGCCGAGTGTCACGCCGGTTATAAAAAAGAAGGTGACGGCGGTTGTGACAGTGTGGAAAACAAACAGCAGGCACAGACTGCTGCCTGCGAGCGCAAGCGCGTACGGCCGGGGGTCGTGTGTGTGCGGACGGCTGTTTGCATCGGTAGCAGTCGCAATAAGTGACAGTACAAACAGATAAAAAATCACCGCTCCTGCTATGCCAAGTGACAGAGCGAGATCGAAAATCTGACTGTGCGCGCGGTCGATGCGGACTGTCAGCGGCTCGTAACGTATGATCTCCGGCGAGAGGAATGTACTCGAGACCAGTCCCAGAGTGTCCGGCCCGTAGCCGTAGGGGCGGTGGGCGATCATGCGCACTGCCGCGTTCCAGAGAAGAATCCGCGAAGACTGCGACCGCGTGTCTTCGCCAGCCGTACTGAAGCGCACCTGGGCAAAGCAGCTGCCAAGGCCAAGGACAACAATGCTGGCGGTGAGAGCGGCCGCCCAGTGCGGCCATCGGAATTTTTTCACACGGCTGCGGTGCCACCAGACGCCCAGTATGATCATGGCAACCAGGCCGAAGAACGCGGCGCGGCTGACGGTTGCAAGCAGCAGAATGCAGCTTCCTATAACCAGTCCGGCCGCCAGAATGCGCGCGGCTCCGGCAGCACGGATCATGTACCGGGAGACGATCGGAACAACCAGAAGCAGCCACAGGCCCAGTGCATTCGGCTGACCGAGAGTGGAGAAATTGCGGCCCAGAAACACATCGCTCTGCCACTGCGACTGCAGCGGATCGAGGTGCAGAATCTGCAGAATGCCGTACAGAACGACGCCGCTTGCCGCTGCCAGCAGCGTGTATTCGACATAGCGTCTGCCCTGTGGAGTGCTTGCCATATGCATACCGATGAGCATCCAGGCGAAATACAGAATGTAGGCGAACGCTCCTTCAAAACGCGCCGATGCGCCGACTATGCTCTGCAGCGGTGCGACAGACCATGCGGGCGACAGAATGGCGATGAGGAAAAATGCCAGGCCCGCCTGTCCGATCCTGCTTCGGCGCAGACGGCCAAGGCAGTCTGCGCGTTCGGCCAGAATTCCAGCGATACCGATGCATGCGCCAAGCGCCAGCAGTGCGGTTTTGGGCAGCTCGAAAGGCAGGCCGTCTGCCGGTATGGCGGCCAGCACGCCGGCGACAAACGCGGCACCGGTCCACGGTTTCCAGTCGGTACGTGCGTGTGAGTGTTGCCGCAGGTGTGCGAAAGAGGGAATGGAGGTGATGCTACTGCAGCGGGAACGCCCGCTCAAGATGCGGTACGTCATTCTGCGGCAAAACGCCATGCAATCGGACAGACACAGTTGTTACCGGACTTTGATGATGGCATCCGCCGTCTTTCCGTCTTTGCTGACGCGAAGCGTGTACGTGCCGGATGCCGCCGGCTTGAACGTACAGGCATTCACAGACTGGCATTCTGGAATAACAGTGCCATTCATACTATAGGTTGCTGTTACAAGTTTGGATTCTGTCGGTGTATTGCTGTAAAAACCGCGTGCCTGGAGTGTTAGTTTGGTGCCGGTTTTCATGCGCAGCGGCATGCGGCCAAGTGTGGAAGACAGCTGCAGACGCATGAGTGTTGGCTTGGTCTGGGCAAGCAGTTCGGTAACCGAATCGGCTGCGCGGTGCACGTCTGCATCGGCGCTCACAGAACGCGCGGCCGCACTCGGCGACACATCGGTTTCCTGAGTAAAGTGGCTTATGGCTGCAGCCGGCAGAAAGGTGGCCATCCCCGGGTGCAAGGCCTGTATCCACAGCGATACGCCGCTGCCGATAATAAGAGCCATCACTGCGCCAGGGGCCAGCCAGTTACTGCGCGCCTGAATGAATGTGTGTTTGGCCATACGGGGTGTATTTTATATATTATAACATAATTATTAAAATTATGCAAATACAGGTTAATTCAGATCTGTTCCCTGAAACAGTGACAGCGGAACCTCATGCGGATTATTCCAAGTTGGCTAGCAGCGATTCATTGCGTTCTTGCAAAGCCGCTCTCAGTGTTTGTTGCGCAGAAAGTGTCTCGCGCAATTCTGGAAGTGACTCTTTCAGCAGACGCAATGCAGTGCTTAATTCCGTATGCGATTGACGGAAAGCAATTCTCTTTGCGTCTGTGTCCAGACCGTTCTCCTCTTTCCAGGCCCTGGAAGCGCCATTCATTTTGCCGAGTATGGTTGCTTTTTCAGTCAGAACAGGAGTCTGTGTGCTGAGCATTGTTTCTGCATCCGCGATCTTCCTTTCCAATTCGTTGATTCTTGTTGCGAGCGCAAGAATTGCCGTGTCATTCTCGTCATATTCTGCCTCTTTTTCTGGCGGAGTCATATCAGCAAGAGGTCTATAAGCAGGTTTGGTTGGTGCTTCCGTCTTGGTGTTCTGCACCGGTTTTGCCGGCTGATGAGACAAAACAGGAGTGCGAGGGTTTTCCGGTTCCCCTGTATTCTCATCATTACTGCCCAATACACCGGAAAGAAGTTTGCCCAACGATGTGCGGGTTCCTTCTGATGATTTTGCTTTTGGGGCTCTGCCTTGCATTAGTTCGATAAGTGCTGAGAGGTGCTCCATAGACTCCATGAAGCGCATCAGGTTTATCGAGCGTGTCTGCATGCAGCAATTCATATATATCCTGATATTTTCTCGAAAGCAGATAATTCGATGATGTGCGCATTTTTTCAGTCGAAAAATGAGCCATTTCTTTACGGAATATACCGTGTGATGGCACAGAATTTTCCTTGGCAGCTTTTTCAAAACTGTCTATATCTATCAGCTCAAGACATTCGGTAATAAGATCCAAAATAAGATGCAACTGATAACGGATCATTGGCGTATGAGCGTGCGCTTCAAGTAGATTCAGTTGCTGCAGAAGATTCTGAAGCTGCGTTTTTCCAATCCCAGATTTTTCTTTACTGACATTTTCAAAAATGTGCTGCACGTTTTCTTTCATAAAATTCTGTCTGTCATCTGCAAAGAGTAGTGCCATTTCGACAAGCGCATACATGTTTAATTTTTTCGGATCCTGAAACACTGTTTGCATCAGCGAGCGAATGTACTGCCGCTTTGATTCATCAGAATGCTGTCGATATTGTTCGCAATCGGCATGAAGATTTTTCCATTCATGTTCATCGAGTACATTCAGATCCAAAATTCTCTTTATTTGTTCAGGGCTTTCTGAAGCAGGGAATAGATGTGACTTTTCTTGTGACAACCCCTCTTCTCGCACATTGTCCGAGAGCCTGTGGGCGGTTTCTTTGCGGAGAGACATAAATAACAGATTATTATACCATAAATAGTAAATCTATGGAATGTTTTACGTAAAAGATACGTGCGTTTGTTCGGAAGTATGCACACAAAATTTACTCTAATAATTTAGCTATATATAAACAAAAAATAAGAATACTAATTTTAAATTTCATCCCATCCAACTAACTCCACTCCCTTCTCCGCTATAAACTCCTTCACCACATCATCGAGCAGCATCCGAAGCTCCGTCTGTCGCTGCGGATCCAGATCATACTTCGTGCCATAGGTAATGGCGCTACCCGGATGAACCATTAGTTCGGTCGTACCGTCTGGCAATTTACTGATGATATGCTTGATATTCTTGATCGATGCATTGCCGGCCAGGCACATGCCCCGGAAATGATCCGTCGTTTCAAAGCCGTTGCCTGCGTAGATCTTCTTGGCGATAAGCGCTTTTTCATTCATTTTTGCAACACGTTCGACCTGTTCTTCGGGCACCACATAACCAAACGGCGGAATCGGCATTTCGTAGGGAATGCGGATTTTGCTGAGTCCGTAGCGTTCCATAATCGGCATCAGGGCAGTCGCAATCATTGGGTGTAAATGCATGTGATGGTGGCTATTGATGTGGGTCGGATAGCCGCAGGTATCGAAAAACCATTCAACCTGCGTACGGATTTCGCGCGACAAATGTTCGGGCTCCACTTCGCCGTCGTTCAGTGCTTCTTCCAGTCTGTGCGGTTCCATAAACATACCGTTGCCTTCCAAAATCGATTCAATCGTTTCGCGCTTGCTCAAGGGAAATTCCTCCGTCAGATTTAGGTGCAGGCCAACCGATACACCCCGTTCGCGCGCATGTTTGGCCGCTGCGTCGCTATCAGTTCCATTGGGATACAGGCTTGTGCTGCTCACCACGCCAAACTCCATACACTGAAAAATGCCATGCGAGCGCTGGCTATTCACCCCCAAATCGTCGGCGTTGATGATGAGGCGTTTCATGAGGGGGAGATGAGAGGAGAAGAGGAGAGGGTGTAGAGGAGGAAAGGAGGAGAGGATAATGGAAATACATTCCACACGAGAGCGCCTTTTCTAGGCGCGGCGGATGCGATAATAACATGTCTCTCAGTTGCTGCTCATAAGCGGCAAAAATAGATCTGTGTATTTTTACTCAATACCCAGAACCTGCCGGTGACGACCGGTGCGAATGAGCAGCAGAATGAGCCGGCCCTCATCTTTTTCATACATCAGTAACCAGTCGGGGCCGATATGACATTCTCTTTTTCCGGCAAAATTGCCGCGTAATTCATGGTCTTTATAGGTATCGGGTAGCTTTTTATCGGAGGCGAGCAAGTCGATTATCCTCTCTAGCTTCGTAAGGTCATATCCCGATTTACCAAGACGGCGGACATCTTTACGAAATTGCTTCGATGTTTGTCGTACATATTCCTTCATTCTGCAAGAATATCCTCCATCATCTCCTTTGTCGATGTATACGATTTTCCATGCTTCTTCGTCCATTCAATATCTTCCAGTAGTTCTTTTTCCTCGGCAACCGTCATGCCGTTTTCTGTCAGAATCTCAAACGGAATACCTTTCTTGGCGATAATCTGCACCAGATAAATATTGATCGCCGTACTTAAATCCAGTCCGAGCTTTTCTAAAATCAGCTGGGCGGATTTCTTGGTTTTCTGATTGGTGCGGATTTGAATAGTGGTATCCATGTCACCAGTATACGTGACACATATGACATTGTACAGACAATGTCATATGCAATAAGCAGAAACCGCTTATAGAGCGGCACGAGCATGGTTTGATGATTGATAATATATACTATTTATGTTATAATATGAATAGTGCACTATCCAACACACACATGGCAAAATATTGTGGAGTATCCCAAACTGCTCTGTTTGTTGCTGTGCTGTATTTTCTCGTATGTGCTGTTCCACGTTGGCGCATTCGGTTCGCTGATGACGGGTATGCACGAATACGGCTATGCGTCGGTCTTTTTGGCAGGGCTCTTGTTCAGCTTCGGTTTTACCACCCCGTTTGCCATTGGCATGTTCATCGTGATGGCGCCCGATGTCCATCCGCTGGCGGCTGCACTGATTGGGGGTTTTGGTGCACTACTGTCAGACATGACCATTTTTAAGTTCGTACGATTTTCTCTGCACGACGAATTCGATCGCATGCGCCGTGTCAAATTTTTCCGCATACTGGCTGCACACCATAGGCGTTTGCCCACTCGCGTGCAGGAATACTTGCTATGGTCTGTCTCTGGCATTGTCATTGCGTCGCCGCTGCCAGATGAACTCGCGACAACGCTGCTTGGAGGGCTTACCGATATCGACGGTCGCAAGTTCGCCATTCTGTGCTTTGCGCTGAATACGATTGGGATATTCCTGATGCTGGCCGGAACGCAGGCGTTTATGGTATGAAGACGGAAAATAAAATATGTATCTATTATTTGTTCAGATAATTCATTTATAGAAAAACAAATTTTTGAACATAAATTTTGATCAATATAATAATATTTTCGCCAGCGGACTCAGACGGAGGTATACCTGCCTGCGAGACATGTTGTGAATCTGGCGGTTCTCTGTGTATTTAATGTCGCTTTAATACCCCAGACGTACACTGAACAGTGTTATCATCCCTCTTCCTATGCACATCCTCCTTATAGAAGATCACGAGACAGTTGCTAGCAACATCAAAAAATTTCTCGAATTGCAGCAATTTGTCGTGAGCGTTGCCCATAACGGCAGTGACGGGCTGGAAATGGCGATGACGCAGGGAGTCGATCTGCTCATTCTGGACATCAACCTGCCGGGCATGGACGGTTACACCATCTGTTCGATGTTGCGTAACAGCGGCAAAAAAATGCCGATTCTGATGCTGACTGCCAGAAGCAAGCAGGCCGAAATGGTGGAAGGTTTAAACCTCGGCGCCGATGATTACTTAGTGAAGCCATTTGATCTGGAGGTGTTGCTCGCCCGCGTACGTGCATTGCTGCGGCGCCAAAGTACGGAAAAGGCGCCCATTCTAAAAGCCGGCAAACTGACGCTCGATACCAACACGCAGGAGGTGCTCAAAAGTTCGAAGAAAATCAATCTGTCTCCCAAAGAGTACGCGTTGCTTGCCTACCTCATGCATCACAAGGGAATCGTTCTCGAGCGTCCGCGCATTCTGGAACACGTGTGGGGTAACAGCGATTCGCTCATGTTTTCCAATACGGTGGACGTGCATATCAACTTCCTCCGTCGTAAACTGGGATCGGATGCGATTATTACCGTTCCTGGAAAGGGGTATAGGATTGCTGAGTAGTTGATGAGCGGGAAGTGGTCAGCGGGAAGCGATAAGAGCTGTCGTATGATCGCAATTACCAACTCCCAAAGTCCCAATTCCCAAGCCCTCAGTCCTAAGCCCTAACCCCTAAGTCCTCACTCCTCGCATGTTCAACCGCATCAGTTACAGAATCGCCGCGCAGTTTACCGCCTTTGTTTTCCTGATGCTCTTTATAACCGGCATGATTTTCCTTGGTGCCAGTTTCGCTGACCGTTACCGGCACAAGCGCGCGCATCTGGAGCAGATGCAGCAGGCGATTTTGCAGCGACAGAAAGGCGGCCGGGATCTTCCGTTGTCCGTGCCGCCGGTGCTGCGCAGCCGCTTGCGCGTGCTGGATGCAAGCGGCAACAGTCTGTTCAGCGGCGAACTCTACGAGCAGATTCCGTTCGAACTGGATGTTGGCATGTCGACCATTACGGTGGAGGCGGAAACATACGATATTCTCACCACGCCTTTGCTGCTGGAAACCGGCCAGCCGGGAGGATTTTTGCAGATTGCCGACCGGTCACCGCCCGATGATTTGTCCAAACAGGTGACGCTGTTTGTATGGGTGAGTCTGGGTATTTCTTTTCTGACATTTGCCGTAGGGCTGTATTTCGCCCGGCGCAGTCTGAAGCCGGCCCAGCAGATGGTGGAGCGACTCGAGCAGTTCACCCAGGATGCCAGCCACGAATTACGCACACCTCTGACCGCCATAAGCACGTCTCTTGATCTTGCTCTTGCAACCGGTGAATTCCGCGAGAACGTATTGAGTGCGAAAAATGATCTGAAGGAAATAAACACGCTTGTGGAACGATTACTTGAACTTGCACGGCTGGATCATTTTCTTCTGCGCAAAGAAGAGGTGAATCTGTCGGCGCTTGTTGAAGAAACCATCGACAGGCACCAGCAGTTTGCCGATCAGAAAAACATTGTCATTGAACGTCACATCGCGCCTGCTGTAAAAGTGCTGGGTGACGGATCGCTCATTCGTCAGATTGTCACCAATCTTCTGGCGAATGCCGTGAAGTTCAATAAAGACGGCGGAAAGATACAGGTAAAACTTACCTCCCATACCCTGGCCGTTCGCGATACGGGGAAGGGCATTGCGCAAGACGCGCTTCCCAATATCTTCAATCGCTTTTATCAGGAAGATACATCGCGCACCAAGGGCAAAACGGGCCTCGGCCTCGGCCTCGCACTCGTCAAACGCATCGTGGATTTGCACGGATGGACTATTCACGCCCAGAGCACGCACGGACAGGAAACAACGTTCACGATGCATTTTTCTCCGGCGAAAAAAGAGAAAGAGACGAAGAAATAAGATTCTTCTTCTGATGGTGCGCCCCTCACCCTAGCCTTCTCCGCGCCACGGCTGGGAGAGGGAATGTAGTAGTATTTCTGTTACTGATTTTGTAATGCAGAGAGTATGGATTCAGGAACAAAATCCATCGATTCGTATAGTTGATCATTGGTAAATCTTTGAACAATGAAGCAGGCTCGTATCACCATCTGCTCGCGGATGTAGTCCGATTTTTCTTTGTATAAATGAGCATCGCCATCAATCTCCACAATGAGTTTTTTCTATACATACACAATCAACAATATAACGATCAATAGGTGATTGTCGTCTGAATTTGAAATCGCCCGGACGGCGATTGCGCAATGTATTCCATAATAAAATTTCAGATTTCGTTTGGCGTTTGCGCAACATTTTTGCTGTGCTGATAGCTCGGGGAACGCGTGTCGATAGCATAAGCTGATGCTGCTTTATACTATTCATGACACGAAAATAGGTTTGTATTGATTTCAGAAGGTAATGTTCCATGTTCCCTCTCCCTTCGCAAAGGGAGAGGGTTAGGGTGAGGGTACGTTGAGTATTAAAATTATTTCATCTATCAAACGTCAGCAGAAAGCCATAAATAGCTCTCGCTTGTTTTCGCGCATAACACTTTAACTCAGCTTTAACATCTCCTGCCTATAGTTGGCATTGTCGCGACACGATCACTTCTTTATTTCTCCCCCCCCCTCTTTCTATGAAGAACAAATTTACACTCGGCGTTGTAGCCGGCATGTCCTCTCTCGCTCTGGCAGTTCCACTCTTTGCACAGATCACGAGCGCGCAGTCTGCCGCAACAATCACGACTCCTACGGCAACAAGTACCAGCTCCACGATGTTTAAGCACACACCACTCACGCAGCAGCAGGTGACAGACTTAGCAGCGAAAGACGGTCTCTTTCTCTCGAATATTGACGCGATGGTAACAGTGCAGAAGAGCGCTGTTGCAACACATCAGTCTGCCTTGACTGCCGCTGCTGCCATTACGGATGAGAAGCAGCGCATGGCTGCCGTCGAGAAAGCCCAGGCGGATATGCGTACGGCAATCGAGGCCGCCATTACCGCGAATCCCAACCTGAAGTACGCCATGATGCCATTTGGTCATGGTGGTGGTCATAAGGGTTTTGGTCACGGCGGCATGGCTAAGGGCGTCCTGGCAACCAAGCTCGGCATGACCGAAGCTGAGCTGCAGACCGCTATCAGCGGCGGCAAGACCGTTGAGCAGCTTGCGGCCGAAAAAGGCATTACGCTTCCGTCTCGCGGTGATTTCCGCTCGCGCGGCGTCATGAACCCCGGAACGTCCGCCCAGTAACTGTCGACGTTCAGAGGTGCAGGAAAAGAGCTCCGGTTACGGGGCTCTTTTTTTAGCCGTCATGCCGGTATGCTGAGCGTATTGCCCATTCATCACAAATGCAGATGTCTTGCAATCGAAGTCGGTCACAGAAGGTCGTGTGTGACACATTCCGTTGCTACAATCAGCTTTATCTTTCCCTCTCGCCTCTTGTCATTTCGCACGCGTTTGTTTGTATTTTTTGCAACACTTCTGTTGACTGTTTTTTTGCTGATACGCATATCGCCTGCATTGGCAGCATATAACACCGATGCTTTGAAGGGGTTCTGGAAGCTTGATGAAGGAACAGGCACAAGCGCTGCCGATGCATCGGGTGACGGCAAGACGGCAACATTGACAGGCTCGCCAGTCTGGACGACCGGCAAGTTCATCAACGGTCTGCAGTTTAACGGGTCGAACTACGCAACAACGTCCGTCACCTGGACGGATACCGGCTCCATCGTTCTCTGGGCCTATCCGACATCATATACTGACTGGATCAGCCCGGCCGGATGGAAGCTGTTGGGTGCGACGAACGGCTACGCGCTCATCGATGAAGGCGGGGCCGGCTCGCCGGGAAGATGGCGCGGTGTTTTTCGGCCGAACAACAGCGGCAATGCCGAAGCGGCCATTACTGCGTCAGCAACTATCACGCAAAACACGTGGAATCATCTGGTTTTGACCTGGGGATTGTCCGGAACGACGTACACCATCAAGTTCTATGTGAACGGATCTCTGCAGGGAACTACCACCTGGGTGGGGACACCGGGTGCCGGCGGGAGGGGAGTGTTTCATTTCGGTAATGCCGGTGATTACCCCGATAACTATTTTGTCGGAAAAGTTGATGATGTCCGTGTGTACAACCGGGTCCTGTCGCAGACCGAAGTGACAGCGCTCGCCAATTCCCTGAATACGACGGCAACATGGGCGGGCGGAACGTCGACCAGCTGGGAGACCGGAGCCAACTGGGATATCGGTGCGGTACCCGATCCGTATACCAATATTGTTGTTGCAGCCACTGCGCGCAGTCCCGTTGTACCGGTTGCCGTATCGGGCGCGGCGCTGACGATCAACACGGGGGCGTTATTGCAGCTGACGGGCAAAAAATTCACCCTCAATGATGTGGGACTCTTCACCAACTACGGCACGCTGGCGGTTTTGGGAAACAGCACCATCAGCATTGCGGCAAATGATACGTCGCACGGCACCGCGATGGTCTACGGAACGGGTTCCTATTCCGGCCTGCCTCTTGGCGGCACGTATTACAACTTCACTATCAATGACGGACTGATGACGTATCTGAAATTTGACGAAAAATCGGGCACGCGCGCTGCCGATGCATCCGGCTATAACGGGTCGGGCACTCTCGTCGGCGGAGCCGTTCCATCAGCAGTTGTCGCGCCGCTGAATTTCCATAATCCGCGCAGCCTGAGTTTCGACGGCATCAACGATCACGTCACGGTTCCCGCCGGGTTCAGCGATTTGCACAATGGTATAACAATTGCGCTGTGGGCCAATCCGTCAGCGACAGGCAACTGGGCGAGGTTTATGGATTTCGGAAACGGCCAGTCGAGTAACAATATTCTGTTCGGACGCAAATCCTCCACGTCCGATTTGTGGTTTGAGATCTATACGGGTGCTACAGGAGGCGGGGTAACGGCTACTGGAGCTATCTCGAATAATCAGTGGCACCATTACGCTGCTACTGTTACGGCAGTCGGTGGGGTGCGTTTGTATAAAGACGGTCAACTTCTTGCGAGCGGCACAACGAATGCGCCCGTGAATATTACGCGTACACTCAACTACATCGGCCGCAGTAACTGGGGTGTCGATGCCTACTACCAGGGGAAAATGGATGACTTCCGTATCTACAACAGAGTGTTGAGTCAGGGTGAAATTGCGGCTCTGGGTGCCGGCAACCAGCCGGCGACAGCGTCGGGCACACTCACGCTTGGCAGCGCGCTGACAGTCAATAACAATCTTACGCTCAACAGCGGACTGCTCGATGTCTCGTCATCGAATTACGGTATTACGGTCGGAGGATCGTGGCTGAACAACGGAGGGACGTTCAATGCGCGTAACGGTACTGTCACATTCGGCTCTTCATCGGCCGGGCTCGAAGTTTTGTCGGGCGGGCAATGGTTTAACAATATGACATTCGGCAGCGGCGGTACGTGGAATACGCGTGATCGATTGACAGCGAGTGGCACTGTTACATTCACTTCGGGTACGCTCGATGCGTCGGGCAGTTATACCGTTCATGCTGGAACCTGGTATGAAAACGGCGGCGGTTTTTCGGCGGAATCGGGTAGCGTGGTTCTGATGTCGCCGGCCAACAGTACTGTCACCAATTTTTCACACTTCAATACATTGCACATCGAAGACCCGACAGAAAGCGGACTCATTGCCTACTGGAAACTGGATGATGGTCAGGCAATCATCCGCGACTCATCCGGGTACGGACACACAGGGGTTCGTACTGGCACGGGCAGTACGTGGAGCGGTTCATCACTTCCGTCGCTCATTCAATTTGATAATGCGTTTGCCATGAAGTTCAATGGCTATAACGACGAGATCGATGTGCCGCAGTCGTCACAGTTCGAATTGCAGGCATTCACTATTTCCGCCTGGATCAATCTGTCATCTGCCGCCGGCGATCGCAATGCGATTGTCACGTACGGGCAGGGTGTGAATATTGGCGGATCCGCCGCCACGGAATCGGTCGCATTTATTTATCATCAAACGGCAAACTTACTGCGATTGCGTCTCGATAACGGCGCCGGTACATCCTTTATAGACTTGCAGCCCAATCCGACGTCCCTTGCTGGTCATTGGTCGCATGTGGTTGCGACATGGGACGGCGCGACGGCAAAAGTCTATCAGGACGGCACGCTTATAGGTTCGCAGACGAGTGCGGATACCATCAACTATACGTCCAATAGCCTGAGTAAACTGCGGATCGGCACATGGTTTGGTAACAATGAACGTTTCTTTAATGGTGCGATGGACGATGTGCGAATCTATAATCGGGCGCTGTCGGCAAACGAAGTCGTAAACCTTTCCCGCGGAAGTTATGCCAATGGCGCACTCTCGACAGCTCTGTTCAGTCTTGGCGCAAATTTGGTGGTAAACGCACTCAGGATAGACAGCGGGCTTTTGTCGACACTGGATTCATCTGTGACCGTCATTCGGAGTGTGATGCAATTGCTGCGCGGTGACGGTTCGCTGACAGTGGGCAGTGGCTACGCTCGACTGGATGGCGGATTACTATTATCTGGTGCTGTGGTAAACGGTACGGCCGGCACGGTGAACATCAATGGCAATATGCTCATGAATACGGGTTCCTTCCTCGCTCCGTCGGGCACTATGACCGTGTCGGGCAATTGGAACAGGCAGGGTGGAACATTTACGCATAATAGCGGCCTGGTCTTTTTCAATGGAACGAATCAAACTCTGTCGGGCAGCACAACATTTAATGCCTTCAAAAAAACTGCTTCTACAAGCGCCACGCTTACATTCGCATCCGGCTCCACACAGACAATTCTTGGCGCACTGACACTCACCGGAGCATCGTCAAGCGCGTTGCTCTCCCTCCGCTCCGGCACTGCCGGCAACCAGTGGAAGATCGATGTCCAGGGAGTACGCAATCTGGCGTACCTGGATGTCAAAGACAGCGAGAACATCAATGCCGCTGCCATGGTTTGTTATACTTCCGCTCAGTTCTGTACTGATTCCGGCAACAATACGAACTGGACGTTCTCTGCCTCAAGTACATCGAGCAGTGTAGCTGATCAGGGAACGACTCAGCGCGGCGGCGGGGGATATGCGCGGTACAATCCGTCCTACAATATCGTCAAAGCGGCGCTCATCCGCTACGCCCAGTCCAGGCAGGGTTCGCAGCAGCAGACGCGCGCGGCCCAGGCGTTTGAGAAGGTGATTGCGGAAAACAAAATCGCGCCTGCCGTACCGACGCCGGATGCCATCGCCCGTTTGCCGCAGAAAGACGGAAGTCTGCAGGCGACAGTGAGCGGCGAGCGTGTCGTCTTTAAAGACGTGAAGACCAAAGACTGGTTTGCGTATTTCGTGTACAAAGTTGCCGAAGGCGGCATCGTCAGCGGCTACAAGAGTGCAGAGGGAAAACTGACCGGCCGCTACGGCCCCGCCAATCCTGTTCTGCGTTCGGAATTGCTCAAAATGGTGATGGAGGCCGCGAAAGTGAATCTGAAAGATCACCCCGGCACGCCGCGCAACCAGTCTGCAAGAGGACAGTGGTCGAGTGCGTACGCGAAAGCAGCCGAGGATCTGGGTCTTTCGGTGTACGTTCCGGAAGTGGATATCTCAAAGCCGGCAACGCGAGGTGAAGTCGTGCAGACAGTTCTGGAGGCATTGCATATGCCGATCGGCAATCACAGGGCGGATTTTTCGGATGTGCCTCTTGCCCATCCGTACACAAACGCAATCGGCATTGCCGCATTCCTCGGCATTGTCTCGGGCGACGCAGATGCCGCAGGCAAGCCGACGGGCAAGTTCCGGCCCGAAGACAGCATTACCCGCGCGGAAGTGGCGAAGATCATTTCGCTGGCGACGGATTTGATGCGCTAGAATCTGGCCTCACTCCGGCGCTGATGCGCCACCTCTCTCCGGCGAGGAGAGAGGAATGCCAGAAAAAATTCCATTCATAATTTAATCAGAGATCCCCTCTACCCTGCTTGAGCAGGGAGAGGGGTTGGGGGTGAGGGGCGAACACGGTATTACTTCTTCACAAACAATTTATATTTACAGCCAGGACAATACGTTTGGTCTTTCGAGATAATAGTCGTGCAGTGATTTCCTTTGCATGTATGAGTGCCATAGCGATAGGCATTGTCCTTAAACTGCTTTGCTTTGCACGAAGAGCACGAGCCGAAAAATTTGGTGGGAACGCCACAAGTTTTACATGTTGGCATAACAAAAAATGAGGAAGAAATAAAAAAAGCGATGGTGATGTGTGTCTGCTTGTTTGGAGCTCTCGAGAGGGGGAGTGCGAAATGATGATGAGGAAATATCCTCATGGTCATCGTTGTTTTGCTATGGTTTATTCCTGATTGGCGGTGAGTGCAATAGATTTGAAAGAATGCTCAATGAAGAGCGCTACGGGAGTAACATAAAATCAAGTAAAAAATTTTTACATTTAAAGTTCATACTACCTTTTGCTGTTGTTACAATGGGAAGCGTGAAAAATGATTGTAGTATGAAGGAATACTCTTCTCCTTATTCCTTCTATGATTCCATTATCTCTTCCCAAAAAATCAGGATTGATCCTGCTGGGTGTTCTTGTCGCAACCGGTGTGAGCACCTATTTTTTTCAGCCGCAGCCGGTGCACGGAACGCCTGACTGTTCAGCGCAAATTGCAGCCGTTTTGGCAGGTACCGGTGGCTTGCTCTCTTTTTTTAATAGTGGCGCCACTTTGACCGCAGCCATCGATTCCGACGACGAAGCCATACAAAGCCACATCAGCAGCGCCTACAGCCTGACCAACGCGCTCTCTACCGCAACCGGATCTCTCAATGCTGCTTCCAGCGGCGCAATCGCGATTATCAACAGTCATCTCGCAGATGTTCTCACTCTGTCCGGTTCATTAAGCGCTTTGCAATCGTCATTTGAAGCACTCATCGCTTCCAGAGACGCAAGTGCGTATGTCGCGGCCATCGATGCATACGAAGCTTGCATGTCTGAATAACGCATTTTTCTGATTTCCTCCCTTTTTCCCTTTATGAAACTACGCACCAAAAGTTTGAGTATAGTACTCACGTTATTATTCGCATTGTCTCTGACGACTTCCGGCTTTGTGCCGACCGTCCGCGCCAATCCGCCTGGCACCGGAGGAGATGATTGTGCTGCAGAGGATGCAGCTCTTGCCGCAGCGCACGCAGCAACCGTAAGTGCCAAGGCCGCATACGATAATGCCTGGTCGATATGGAGATATGACCAGGATGAATTGATTGAATTAAACATTCAATTCGATGCGCTGACGAGATTAAACGGGCCAAATTATGCCCCCTACGGAGATGTATATGCGTATACAGCGGCAATGAAAGATTTGGTTAGAGAAATACAGGCTATGGAAACCACGGCTGTCGCATCTCATATTGCGATGGTCAAAGCTCGTGATGCCTGGCATAAGGCACAAGCTGCCGAAACTGCTGCCCTCATTGCGCTGCTGGAGTGTCTTGGTTTTTGGCCATGAACGTACTGTACTTTTTAAAGAAATTTGCTATAATCATGCAATACTTTCTCTCTCCTATGAAATTCCATACATCAGCAGCGGTTATTCTCTGTAGCCTTGTTTTGTTCCCTCTGCAATCCGTATCGGTTCATGCTCAGGAAATTACGATGACATTGCAGACCGATCAAGCGGTGACCGATCCTTGCAAGAAAGAGAAAGATGCCTACGAGAGTGCAAAAAAAGCTCTCGAAGAAGCTAGTAAAAAAATGGGTGAAGTGACACAGCAGCTGACAGCGGTTGCGGATGAACTCAAGAACCTGGAAGACAAAAAGAATCCAACGAAAGAAGATGTGGAGAAAATGAAAGAGCTGGAAAAAAAGGAAAACGAATTGGTTGAACAGCAGAAAAAGGCCATAAAAGCTGTAAAAGATGCTACTGTCGCCTTTATCAATGCCCTTACTGCCTGGGAGAAGTGCAAGAACAAGCAGGTTGCTCTGGGCGACTTGCCAGACCCGATCATCGGGCAGGAGGGAGTTCTGACAGGCGAATAATGCACCTCCATGAAAAAGCCCCGTTCCATTGGTTCGGGGCTTTTTGTTATGGTGTCTTCAGTGGAATCACTGTCATCTTTTATGCAGTCTTCTGTCCCTTCAGCCGGCTCAACAGTTCCGGGTTGCGGAAGTACGCCGAAACGGTCATGAGCAGGAAGCAGATGTAGATTGGCAGCGCGTCCATGTTGCTGAATCCGTGCGTGAGGTTTGTGGCAAGTGCACCGGCCATGTAGCCGACCATCAGCACAAAGCCGACTGTCGAAGTGCGTGGCACAAGGTACAGAATGACGATAGCGAATTCCAGTACGCCAAGGATATGTTCCATGCTTGGAGTAACACCGAGGAGAGTCATAAACTTAGCGCCTTCGGAATCCGGAGCCTGCGGAACAAATTTCATGACGGCGGCAAAGAGGTTGAATACTGCAACCAGGATAACGCAGATCCACGCGATGATAGAAGAAACACGGGCTTTCATGCAGAAAGGGGGAAAGAAAAGAATGCGCAGAGTGTAGCAAAAATGTCGCTCATAATAAAAGGGCGGCCCTCGGAGCAGAGTCCGAGGGCCGTGGAAGTTGTGCTATCGTATTTCCTCGGCTGAGATTTGGAATTTCTGCCCGCTTCCCCATTTTTGCATGCGCTCGATATCCACTGGTCTTCGGAAGTAGACGTGAGGGTGGTCTCGTATGACAACGAGGAGTTCGTCAGGGCTGCCGCATGGCCATGGTCCTAAGTACCATGTATTCAATCTCAGCGCTTCATTTCTAAAAGGGTTGTTATCAGCGTTAAGAGCACGATATTCCCACGGATCGATTTGGAACGCATGGCCCGTGTACTGGTCGGTGTTCGGATCAAAATTGGCGCGGAACTGCATGGGTCGTCTCCGAATCATGAGGATGGGTAGCACTCTTCCCGGCAAACAATTTTCATGGAAAACTCTTTGCCGGAAAGAAACACAACTTCGATAGAAATGATCAATGCAAGCAATCATCTGTGATTGTTGCTGTAATATAATATAATAATAATTTATTGTGTCAATTATTTGCTACCACATCATGCTCAGGGTACGGGTCAATCGGTTCTTTATTCCTGCCAGCGATATACTTTGGTTATTCTTTCCTCTTCTTCATCTCTATGAAAATACTTCGCGTTATCCTGCGTATTCTCCTCATTCTCGTTCTTATTATGCCGGTACTGGGAGTACTGGGTGTCTTCCCGGCTCCAACAGCTGATATGTATCCACCAAACGGTTGGGCATTTATGAGTGCACTTATGGCAGTGGGTTACATGATGCCGCTCGTCGGCGCTACCTGTGCGGTGTGTGCTGTCTTGCTTGCAATCAACCGCACGGCTTTGGCTGCCATTATCCTGGCACCTTTTACCGTGAACGTGGTGCTGTTCCACATCTTTGCGGAATACGGCCTCTTCCATCCATCGGCCATCCTTGCCGACCTGTTGCTCATCCTCAATGCATTCTTCCTCTGGACTGAGCGCAAGAAGTACAAGGCGCTTTGGTAAGAAATTTTTAACAAGAAATAGGGAGCGAGTGTCGAGCCGCGCTTGATGGCGAAGTACGAGGCACGAATTACGAAGTACGAAATTTCGCACTTCGTAATTCGGTTGTGCTAGTATCAGCAAATGCACGCATCGACTAAACGGCCGGCAACGATTCACGTGCACGACACCATGCAGGTGGCGACCTATACTCTCAGCGAACCGGAAGGGAAGAATTTCGATCCGCGATTCAAGCCAGAGCTGACGCCCAAACAGATGCTCGCACTCGGCGTCTTTGGCGGCAAATACATGACCGATTGCCAGGATGAATTCCCGGCCGACTGGTTTACACATGCAAAGCTGTGTCACGAAAAGCACGATCCGGCGCTCAACTACTTCGGTATAAATGCGAGTCAGCCTCTTACCGAGTGGCGCAGAAAAGGCTGGATTCACCCGGCCGATCCGCGCGGCTGGTTCCAGTGGTACTGTCGCTACTACCAAGGCCGCCGCATGCCGCAGGAGGATGACCGCCAGATAAAGCGCTGGCTCGCTATCCGCCGGCATATTGCTCAAATACGTAAGAACTGCCGGCCAGGGGATATGACTTGCCGGCGAAAGCAGCGGCAGGCTGTGCTGCATTGGGCGTATGATAGTCGGAAAATTTGAGTTCAAGACTGAGTGAAAATCTTTTTTAGTTCAGCATAAATTGCATCCATCCACTCATCGACTTCATCTTTGCAATCCTCTCCCAATCCCATCAAATGTTGACGGATTGATTCTTCATCTCCGCATTCGTAAATAAATGGCAACGTACTATCGGTTCGTCGCAGAATGACATATGCGCGCGTCGCATACTCTTCAATAAGTCCTTCCAGTGCCATTGAGAAATCCCTCTGCGGGTAAAGCTCTTCAATAAATATAAATCCCGGAAGAGTCTTGCCAATCAGCAGTCTATAAATTTCTGATAACTTTGCCACATCGGACTGGCACGCACCGCACAGTAGAGTATATAACTTATCGGCAATCTGCGTACGTAGAGGACTAAATGTAGCCCAGTCACTTTCTTCTTTGAAATTCAATGGCCCGTGAGGAGGAAGAATAACGTTCGCCCCTTCTTCATTGTCATAGACATAGCGCGCCAGCTCCTCGTCACGCATTTCGAGTGAAGCTTCTATCTCTACAAGCTTCTGTACGACCTTCTCAACGTCTGAATGACTGAATTCCATAATAAAAATTGGAAATAGAAAACGGTTTTAAATATGCGATCCGTTTTCGCATTGCTGGCGCAAATACATATCGATACGGCCACGTAGTCGTTCCACATGGAACTGTGTTTCTTTAATTACTATATTTTGCATTCGTGTCTCTTCCAGCTCTCGCTCTTTTTGCGAAAGATTGCTGAAAGAAGATGGTCGGCCATGCCACAGCAATGCATAATGTGCTTTCTGCAACTCGCTAATGAGTTCATAAATGAACTCCAGATGTCCTGTTGGATCTTCTCGTCCTAATCTGTATGGAGGTATGCCAACATCTATGCTGACTTTTGATCGAAAGGCGTCGTTTGACATAAGGTTTAAAGAAAGTGCGCATAAATTGACGCCAAAATTTATTTATGTCAATATACATATGACCGTCATATTTGGTCATTTTTCTACTTTTGCGCATATGATAGACAATCTCTTAAAAGCCTTTCAGTTAAGCGGCAAGGAAATTACTGTCTTCAAGAAGGTGCTGGAACTGGGGCCGCAGCCGGCTTCCAGCATAGCGAGGATTGCAGAATTACCGCGCAATACGGTGCGCAATATGCTGGATTCTCTCTCGCGTAAAGGACTCATTGCCAAGACACGTCGTGGCAATACGCAGTACTACAGCGCGGAAACAAAGGAGAGTCTTATACGTATTCTGGAACATCGTTTGGAACAAACCGAGCAGGAAGTGAAAAATCAGATCGGCCTGCTGGAAAAATACGGTGATGAATTATCGGTACGTCATTATGCAAAAAGCCGTCCGAAAATCACATTTTACGAAGGAACGTCGGGTTTGGAAAAAGTGTATGAAGACACGCTCACGGCCAAAAACGGTTTGCGCTCATGGGGTTCGTTCGATGCCAACCGCGATGCATTGCCGGATTATTTCACGACCTATTATAGGCGTCGTGCAAAGAAAAAAATCCCCATGATATCCATTCATCCGGATACCAAACTCTCACGCGAATATCAGGAACAGGACAGGAAAGAACTTCGTTCGAGCGTACTTGTGCCTTGTGAGAAATTTACCCTCACTCCGGAAATCCAGATCTACAATGACAAAGTAAATATTGTGTCATGGAAAGACAAGCTCGGCATCATTATAGAGAGCCAGGAAATTGCCGACGCTCTTGGGGCGATTTTCAATCTTAGTTATGAGGCTGCAGAGAAGTACGGGAAAAAGTCGCAGGCTAAACGAAAATAAATGCATTTATGATCGTTTATTGTGCTATACTAGCGGCTCGCTCTATTACACCACTGCGATAAGCGCATTTTTAGTTTCACTATCACTCCTATTCGTGGCTTGCCATGAACTGGAGCGAAGCAAGATTTTACGAGGCGGCGCCACGTGAACGAGCGATAGCGAGTTTTTACGTGGGGATGACAGGCTTCGACAGCGTGATACTAGAGAGTGTGTGCTTCTGTCCGGGATGGCAACGGTTCCCGATACCCACATGTTGCAAAAAATATTTGCCGAAAGCAAAATTATGGCTGCTGCACGCAGCATCCTCGACAAGTTCGAGATGCCTGCTCTTGCAATGGCTTAAGGTTTCCCTTTGTGAAACCGCGCTCCCTCTGGATTCTCGCTAGAGAGTAAGGGCGTTACCAGCGAGGCGTCTTGCGTATCGGATGTTGTACGCAACCACGTATCCAGACATCATCCTCACCCATCATCTTTGTTCTTCTCTAAGATGGCGTGAGTATCGAGAAGACCATGACAGTACGGGCCTCCTTTCTACACGTTGGACCCGGGTTCAACTCCCGGCATCTCCACCACACTTCGCTCTTTTTCACTTCGTGAAAAAAGAGCTTCGCGTGGCGAGCCACATACTTCCACTGCGGAGTTTGCCCCGCGAAGCTTTAGCGTAGTGGGGAAATTGCTTCCACAAAGCTTGTGCTTCGCTTGGCAAGTTAGGCTCTATAACTGCTAATAGGGCTCTTTTAGTGATGTGTAATGTGAAATCCAAAAACTTCTTTTAGATTCCCGCAGGCGGGACGCTGCCCGCCTGAATGACTTGTAAAAGTCGGGCAGGCGTCCCGGAGTTGGTTCGGCCTGCGGTCCGTCTGCGACGCCGCGTCGCAGCTGCGGATGATAAAATATGTTTTGAGATTTCATAGAAGAAGCCCTGCTTGACATTTATTTTCCATCTGCCTGAGTGTAGTTACTGCAAGCTCATCGGCATCTTCTTGCCGTTCTTCACAATAAACAGCGTATCATCATTCAACCACTGCGGATGCAGTGCGCCGCCGGTTGCGGTCATCACCGTCTTCATGTCATTCGTCATCAAATCCAGTATCGAGAGAGTGACCTTCTGATTGTTGTTACTTGCTTTTGCATCACTGAAAGCCATTTTGCCGGTGTTGGCGTTGAGTGCTGTGTCGGTGGCGGTAAAATCTTTGTCCAATGCATAGGTATCGATATTTCCGGTGCCGACTGTCAGTTTTGCAAATGCATACGGACGGCCGATGTCCGCCGAGAACCACAGCGCAGAGCCGTCGTCCGACCATGCCTGCGGAACCAGTGTTGTCGGCTTGCCAAAGAAGTTCTCTTTTCGGGAAACAAGACTCTGTGGCAAGTCGCTGCTTGCAAGCGTGCGTTCCAGCGTGCCTGTTCGTACATCGATCAGCTGGAGCGCATGCGCGTTGGCCGCCGCCACAAAGCGTGCCTGTGGCGAAAGGGCGAAGAGGATGTCGCGGCCCTGCATCAGACGCTTGCCGCCCGCTGTCGTGTAGGCCCACAGTTCATCGTGCTCCCCGTTGGCATCCTGTATGCGTTGTACGGCTACCAGCGTGTGGCCGCGGTAATCCAGGCTGCCGGACTGCGTACGCAGCGTTTGCATGCCGCTGAGCAGAACAGGTGATTGTGAAAATGTTGCATCCTGCAGTACGACCGTCTGGCCGCTGGCTGTGAGCATGGTCAGCAGGCTGTACATTTTCGACGTATTCGGACTGGTCATCAGCCGGTGTTGCGTATCGATATCTGCTGCATCCGCTGCAACAGACGAGAGTGATGACGTCTGTGTCGTTATGTTTGCGGCAGGCGGTGGCGATGTGCGGCAGGCGGTGGCGCTCAGCAGTGCGAGAGCGGAACCGGCAAGTCCGACGGAGGTGAGAAACGGTGAGGAGCGGCGAACAGATGTCATGAGAGCAGGTGTTTAAGGAGCCAGTTGAGAAAGCCGAATGCGATGCTCGCAACAATCCAGCCGCCGAAGCCGCCGCCGATGGTCAGTGTGATGAGTGACGGATCCATCAACTGCGTGATTTTCAGTACCGCATACAGGATCGCACCGTTCACAATGATAATCGCAATCAGGTTCGCAAACAGTTTCAGCGGGAACGTAACGATCGACAGAATCGGACGCAGCACGGCATTGAAAATCATTACCAGAATGCCAACGACGATCATCGCCTGTATCCCGCCGGTTACTTCAAATTCACCGGGAATCAGTTTCGTCAGCAGATACACCACGGCAATATTGATGATGGTGGACAGAACCAGCCGAAGGGAGAGTGAGCCTTGTTTAGCCATAGGGAGAGAAAATAAAAATCATGGAAGAGTGTACATCTTCGTGCTCAGTTCTTCGAGAATTGAAGCGTGATGGTGCGGCCTTCTATGTCTGCCGGATGCGCTTCGCCTGTTACTGTGCCGAATGCACTGCGCGTTTCGCGCGCGATCAGATCTTTATAAACAGCAAGAACGTCGTCGGCGCCGCTCACCGTGAGCGTAATGGAATCGGTAAAGGCCAGGCCGCTGTCTTTGCGCAGTTTCTGGACGCTGCGGATAATATCGCGGGCAACACCCTCGAGTAGTAACTCTTGCGAGACAGTCGTATCGAGACTGATGACAATACCGTGATCGGCAGCGATGAGCGGGCCAGAGGGGGGTGGGGGTGTAGATGGC
>CALMES010000104.1 GCA_937863435.1 uncultured Candidatus Peregrinibacteria bacterium | reverse complement strand
ACCGGTGTTGTATGACTATGTGCCTGAGCCGCATGCGTATGAGTATTTGATCCGCCGGTATTTCCAATCTCAGTCGTATCATTAGCTATTTTTATAAACTTATCTCTCAGGTCTGGTGTGCCATTCTGACCATCGCAAATCTTCCATTGACCAGGGATATCTGCTATGTTTCCGAGCCATAAACCAATAAGACCCTTTACTTTTGATGCATTGGCTTTCTTTTGTATAGCTACGAGCTTCTTATATGCCGGTTCTACCGTTTCAGCTGTCGTGAGTGGTGTTGTATATGAATTAGGTGTCACACTGGTCAAATTTGTGCCTGTATAGGTATGTGTATGTGCTGCAACAACTGAACAACATGAACCTGTATTATTTATCGTAGATCCGTTTGCTGTACTTGTTGTGAATCCTGAATGATCATGCGATGCACCGTTATGGCTATGCGTAATATCATGAACGTTCGTGTATGATCCGCCTGTATCTCCTGCATCCTGTCCAGCATCTGCACCCTTTATATATTTATTCCGTAAATCAGGAGATCCGGAAGCCCCATTACACATCTGATAATTTGTCGGTATAGTGACATCACCATTCCATCCGGCCCATAGAGCAATGATGTTATCAAGTAGCTGCGCTCCTGTTTGCGCTTTTATAAAGATTATTTCTTTGAACGGAGGATCATTCGATACAGCGCCATAGGTAACCGCAGTACTTCCAAATGAGTTATTACTGTTAATTGCTCCTGTCACGCCGGTATGATGATGCTGTTGTAAGGCAGCGCTACCAGGGTCATGAGTATCCGCAACATCACGAAGCGGAATGTCACCATTTGTATAGGTGTGTGTATGCGCTCCTATATCATGCGTATGACCAGGTGAAGTATGTGTGTGAGTTGCATTGCCGCCGGTTACATTTGGATTTACCAAATCTCCCCATGCTTTCGGATATTTACCATCTAATGAAGTTTCACGCGCCCAATTAGCCGGAATTCCGGCATGTGTACCAGCCCATATCAGTATTAAATTCTGAGGTATATTCATATATCATATCCATTATGCAAAATCTTTCTTCTTAATATATTCAACTGAACCAACAAATCTGCATTCTTTTTTAGATGGATGTCGCTTTTTAACCTTTTCCAAAGCCTCATCCTCACTTTCTGCAATAATCGAAATCTTTATAACATTAATAAATGCATCGCGATCCTTATCATAATGATCGTATCCCTCCATTTCATATACTATATATGTTTTCATTTATCAGAAGTTGTTAACAATTGCTAAACAATCCCATTTAGATACCTGAGCGTTATATATAAATCCCATATAGAGCGTCTTATCAATAATCGTACTTGTCGGCGCTGCAAGCTCTGTTGAAAATCGATAAGCTGCATTAAATGCAAGTGATCGAGCTACACCATTATCTTTTATTCGGATAATAAGTGTTTGACCCTCAACTGGTGAACCTGTCGGAGCTCCAAACGTTGCGCCTGCTGCAAGAGCTGTCACATCATATATATCAGTCGTATCTGCATTAGGAGTAGGTGTCGCACTTGACGCTACTGCTACACGTCGCTTATCCTGAATAAATCTTTTTGCAAACTTAATCTGAGCACGTAGATCTGTAATATCAGAATTATGTAAATCTGTTTCACCGTTTATGACAGATACAGCTGCAAGCGCATAGTAATTACCAGGTGTCGCAGGCGCTCCTGCTCCTGGTGTTCCGATGACCTTTGAAACTGTTGCCGTAAGTCCTCCAAATGCGTCAGGTGACTGCGCTTTATTTACACGGATTGCAATAAGATCCACTCGCGTACTACCTGAAGAATTACTCGTAATAGGAATTACCGGTTCATCTTTTATTACACAGCGCCAGAATTTTGTGGATCGAATATCTGTCGCGTCATAATCTTCATTCGGAACATATACGACACCATTTTGTATCTTTACATTCATATCTGGTGTTGTATTTTCGATGATTTTACAATCACCACCTACGAGATCATGAACACCGCCGATAATACCCTCAAGAAGATCATCTTGAAAACCTTGTATATGACCCTCATTAGCGCCGCCTGCGCCTGTTATGGGGTCTTTTCTTAAACCGTCAATGATTGATACTTTTACTGACATAATTTATTATATCACTTAACTTACAAATACGGCAGGTACACCAAGTATGAACCAATTTGCACCGTTTGACTGTATATGTAATGTTTCGTAATTTATATTCAATAGATAATCATGTTCGCCATCGATTGTCTGTACTCCGGATGGGATAACAGTTACATTATTTGTATTGTTTATTATTTTAATATAATACATGCGACCGGCGCAAGTACCGGCCCCTGGGAGATTTACTGATATAGGGTTCAGGCTTGCATCACAGAGTATTGTATGGTGTGTATTATCGAGTGTAATGTCATCTGTGACGGTAGTTATAGGAAAACCGATAGATCCGAGCATTGTATCTCCTGACTTCGTTAATTTGCCATTTAAGAGCGAATTTATGGCACTTGCGAGGTAATAGTCACCAGCATCCTCAAGCGCCATTGATCCCAGGCCTAAATTAGCACGCGCTTCGACAATATCCAATAAATCAGATAGATTATTTAATTGCAGTAAATATATATCACTCAAATTACCGACCGTAGATGGAGGTATAGACTGTCCGAGTCTTATATTCTGTAATCGTTTTATGTCTCTTTTTATTTGCTGAATATCACGAATGATATCAATCATTGATAAATCTGCCATAGTTATATTGTATACTTTCCCATTACTAACGATATTTTTTCAACATTGTCAGGAGTATATGTGACTTTCCATTCAAAAATACGATAATTTTCGTTTATATCATAGATACCCTTTTTAATGATATTAGGAACGATATCGCCGAGTGAAAAATCAGTTATCTTAGGAGAAGTAGGTGTTATATCAATATCAATCTGAATGAGCGCCTGCTTATACTTCTGCAGGAGCGCATCACCTTTTTCTTGAAATGTCTCTTCCTCACTAATATCAAGATCTGAATATAGATCCTCACGGAGCTTGTATATGCCCTGCTCAGTTAATGCATTCCGTTCGACACGTAATATTTCAGGATCTTCAATGATAGGCTGACCCTGTACGATTGCACGATTCACCGGATTTGTAAAGTCCTCTAAGATACTTTTTGCATGCATATTTTCTCCATGCTTCAGCTTCACTGTAGCACCTCTATATATACCGATCTGTGGTGATATATTAAACAGACGTGCATTCGATATCTCAAAGTCAAATCCATCAATTACCTTACTGAGATTAATAAGAATATCCAGAATTTTCTGACTGTGATATTCACGATCTCTGAGCTTTATTTTTGTTTTTACTCCACGCCTAAACAGTA
>CALMES010000103.1 GCA_937863435.1 uncultured Candidatus Peregrinibacteria bacterium | reverse complement strand
GTATGTCTGGTGATTGATTATTTATGTAATCGGGAGCGCCATGCGTGGCGTGCCATTCCATATAATATTTTCTCTGTCTCCGGGACGCGACGTCCCGGCTGCGGATATTCTTCCTCTGGTTCGTCTGCATCGTCTGGTTCCTCTGTTTCTTCTTATATTCCATTTGCATAAATTCCTTCCGCACTCTATATTCCCACAAATGCAAAAGAAGCCCCATAAGAAGTCGGCTGGTATTACCAAACCTTCTGACGTCGTTATTGCAACGATTGGAAGCCACAGCGCGCTGCAAATCCTGAAAGGCGCACGCGACGAAGGCATCCGCAATTTAGTCATCTGCAAGAAAGGCCACGAACGTGCGTACAAGACGTACGGGGTAGCTGACGAAATTATTCTGGTCGACGACTGGAACGAGTGGAACGACGAATTGGAACAGAAATTGCTCGACCGCAACGCGATCATCATTCCGCATGGCTCGTTCATTTCGTACATGGGAACGGACAGAGTGAAAAAAATGAAGGTGATGTATTACGGAACCAAGGAGATCTTGGAGTGGGAATCTAACCGCACCATGGAGCGCGAATGGCTTCTGAAAGCCGATATCAACATGCCACGCGTGTTTAAGAAGCCGGAAGATATCGATCGTCCGGTCATCGTCAAATTCCACGGTGCCGGCGGCGGGTTCGGCTACTTCGTTGTCCGCAATGCGGAGCAATTCTACGAAGTAAAGAACCGCAAATATCCCGATGAGCACGATTACACCATTCAGGAATACATTATCGGTGTGCCGCTGTACGTTCATTACTTCTACTCGCCGATTACGGGCGAGCTGGAGATCATGAGCTTCGACCGTCGCTACGAATCCAATGCTGATTCCATTGGTCGCATCAAGGCCGAAGATCAGCTGGCTGCCAATATTCACACCAGCTACACCATTGTTGGTAATCAGCCGATTGTTGTGCGCGAATCCATGCTGCCCGAGTTCTTCGAAATGGGGGACCGAGTCGTGAAAATCAGTCAGCAGCTGTGTGGCAAGGGACTGTTCGGTCCGTTCTGCCTGGAAAGTATTATTACACGCAAGCTCCAGACATTCGTGTTCGAAATCAGTGCGCGTATTGTTGCCGGCACCAACCCGTTCATCGAAGGATCGCCGTACACAGCGCTGAAATACGATGTGTCAATGAGCACAGGTCGCCGTATTGCTCGTGAAATTCGTACAGCAATTGAGCAGGGGAGGTTGGAGGAGATATTAGGATAAGGATTAGTAAACTACCAATTACCAATCACCAACTACCAAGAAGTTATTATCATTTGGGAATTGGCTTCTTGGGATTTGGTATTTTCTCTTCTATAATCAAAGCATGGATATCAATCAATTACTGAATGGTTACGATCTGACCAATCTCACAGTCGGCGTTCTTGGTGGTCATAGCGCATTAGATTGCGCACACGGAGCCAAGAGGCATGGCTTTAAAACAGTCGCCATTGCGCAAGCAGGCCGATCAAAAACGTACGATACATACTTCAAGTCACACGATGGCCGTGGCTGCATTGACGAAGTTATTACGGTGGAAAAATTTGAAGACGTGCTCGATGCAGATGTGCAGAAGCAGTTGCAGGACATGAATACAATCTTCGTGCATAACCGCTATTTTTGGGTGTACTTCAAGGACTTTAGTAAAGTGGAAAAGAATTTTCATGTGCCGATTTTTGGCTCACGCACACTCCTTAAGTTGGAAGAGCGCGATCAGCCATACAATCAGTACAGCTTACTCGACGATGCTGGCATTCGTACGCCGAAGATCTTCAAAAACTCTACAGATATCGATCGTCCAGTGCTTGTAAAGGCCCACGAAGTGGAGCGTAGCTACGAACGTGCGTTTTTTATTGCAACATCGCCAGCTCACTATGAATCACAGGGTTCCAAGCTTGAAAAGGAAGGCAAGGTGTCGGCCGATTGGCGTACGGCTACTATTGAAGAGTTTGTTGTTGGTGCGCCTGTAAATTTTAACTTCTTTTATAGTCCACTCACAAACGAATTGGAGCTGATTGGCACCGATATGCGCAGGCAAACAAACCTGGATGGCTTTTTGCGCATGACAGCCGACCAGCAAAAAATGGCTCTGGATTACGTCGATCTCAGAATGATTGAGACTGGTCACGTGGCATGTACTGTCAAAGAATCCATCCTGGAAAAGGCGTTTGATCTTGGTGAGAAGTTTGTGAAAACAACGAAGAAGTTGGACAAGAAACTTGATCCATCTGGCAAAGGCATCATCGGTCCGTTTGCCCTACAGGGTGCAGTGGTAGCCGAAAATGGCAAGGAAGACATAGTGATCTTCGATGTTTCGTTGCGCATTCCAGGTTCGCCAGGAACACGCGCCACACCGTATTCGGGTTACTTGTACGGCGAATCGATGAGTGTAGGGGAGCGCATTGGTTTGGAGCTCAAGAAAGCCGTGAAAGCAGGCAGAGTAGGGGAGATTGTGACGTGAGTTGAAGCCAAGAAAAGATGAATATCTCTCAGCAGCGCCCCTCCGTGGGTGCGGCGATTTATGATCAACCACCGCGGGCAGGGGCGCCCGCTGCTACAATGAGGGTAAATATTTCAATGTTGTAGAGGACGCGACCGAAGGGATTTGGTTTGGTAGCCATAGAAAGTTATTTGAGCAGTACAGAATTACATTCCATGAGAAAAATAATATTTGTAGCAGCGAGATGTAGTGCGTATCCGGCAATATGCGGCGGAACCGTTTTCACCTCTGCTCCTCCACCATGTGGTCCTTCTCTATTTCTCAAACTCGGTAAACCACTCTCAAGTGTGTTACGCAAACTACTGAAATGTGATGTCAGATATTCGGGAATCAATCCTTTTTCAAAACAAATCTCTATGAGATTTTTTGCACTTGCTGTATTAGGATATGGCCACCCTCGTTGATCAAGGATTGCTTTCATAGTGCTCTCAAAACTAGCGAGAGCAAAAGTAACTGCCTGACGATATTCACCTTTCCGAAAATGGTCGTGGGCGATGAGGAACTCATTCTCAGGTCCTGCAAATCCTTTTTGACCCAAAAGCCTTAATACTGGTTTTGTCACTTCCTCGTGCATCAGTTCGGAATCAATCCGCAATAATTGACTCTTCTCAAATCTATATCCAACTTTCCATTGTGCAAAGCGACTGTTTAATTCTTTTATCGCTTCGGAAGGATGAATACGATCGGCATACCCACCTCTCATGCCATCCCAATATTTTTTTGAGTCTTCCAATCGGCTAAATGCTACTTCAAGAACATCGAGCACGAGTGCATCTTCTCCATAAAGAACGGCATTGATCACCTTTTCTGCGGGACTTTCTCCTGGCGCAATACTCATCGTACCTCGATTTCTTGCAACTATATGTTCAACAGCTACCCAATGGTACCCATGAGTTTCTTCTATGTCTCCCCAAGTATCTCTTCTTGTTGAGCGTGGACCTAAGGCATCAGAAAGAATCTGCACAATATTTACACGCATTTCTTGTGGCACTTTGTACTTCACAGATTCTTCATTTTCTTGTTCAGCTTTTGCTTGCTGACGCTTCATTCTCTGGGTGAAAAGCTCGATAATCTGCATAATTTTATTTTGGCAGAAAAGCCTTTTATTACAATGGAATCACTAATACAAGCTCTGGAGTATTAGTCTTCAAATCGCCTTTTATTCTTCAGCGAGCAAATTCGCACATTGTGTGTATATTTGTCATGGTGGAGCTGAGGAGATTCGAACTCCTGACCCTCTGCTTGCAAAGCAGATGCTCTACCAGCTGAGCTACAGCCCCACGTAGATGCCGGAAGATTGTACCCGAAAATACGGGACTGGCTATAGTCTTTTTTATAGATCCTCATTTCAGCATTTCCTTGGCTTTCTCTTGTATTGTTTCCTCTATCTGTCCGCGAAACGGGAGCGCTGCCCATGGCAGGGTGCCGTCGATCTGAATATCTGTATCCGACACCACCAATGTGCCCGATACAGCGAATCCCAATGCTTTAAAGCTGAATTCCCCCGCATTTTCTGTCCATTTCTCTTCGAGATCGGACACTTTATCCCCAAACTCCTTCTTTGCTTGCGTTAGCAGTTTTTTGATACGACTCAACGCATCTTTAGCTGAAAGCGTGTGCGCGATAGTCATGTGCATGCTGGGCATAGTTATTATTAGAGGAAGATCTCAATAGAAGACGCAATAAGGCAATCACTTATGACAGAACAGCGATTTGCGAATCGCTGCTGCGGGAATTTGTGACAATGTTGGATTATTTATGAGTAATGCAGAATTAAGTAAAAGATTATCCATTCACTTCAGCAGCGCCCCTTCGCGGGCGCGGCGATACTAGATAATCGTCTGTCTGCCATACGATAAAATATTTCTTCATTCCGTATAAACCGTATTCAAATCGGTCGCGGCCGGAAGAAGTTGGCAATGGGCGAAAACAAGACATCCATGGTGCCGGTCATGTAGGCCAGGCTCCAAAAGAAAATGAAAATGGCGCAAGCGATGACCACGTTATACACGCCGCCTACTTTCTGCATCCACTCCGCTTCGCCAAACAGGTCGCCGACTGCTTCGCGCTTGATAACCAAGACCACACTTGCGATGATGCCGAGGAGGCCTACGAAGATTGTCATACAGATTTAAGCAGCAATAGCCGCGTCCAGCTTGGTGCTGAGCTCTTCTTTCGAGCGTGCGCCGACGAACGAGTCGACCACTTCTCCTTTCTTGAGGATCAGGAAGGTCGGGATGCTCATTACGTTATATTTGCCTGGCACATCGGTGTTGTCATCCACGTTCATTTTGACGATTTTCACTTTGCCTTTGTACTTCTCGCCCAGCTCCTCGACAATCGGGAGCATGGCCTTGCACGGACCACACCATGGAGCCCAGAAGTCGATAAAGACCGGCATATCGGACTTGAGGACTTCGGCGTCGAACGTTGCATCGGTGATTGGGTTGGCCATACGGGGTTAAGAGAAGATAATAGGGAGAGTGTAGCGGGTGTGAGTGAAAATTGAAAATCAATAATTGAGATATAAACTACTTTTTTCGGTACGCTTCAGTGACCTTTGGAAAGAAGCCCTTTCGTAATCTGCTTGCCGATTTCGACAGCCGGCTG
>CALMES010000102.1 GCA_937863435.1 uncultured Candidatus Peregrinibacteria bacterium | reverse complement strand
AAAAAAGCCCCTTTCGGGGCAAGTGTTCGAGAGGAGACTATGAAAAAATTAGTATTACCTAAACAGTCGAAACGCGCCGAACGCGAGCGCCGCCACTCCGCCAGCTATTGCCAGCCCCTTTAGCCATCGCCACTTTGACGCATCGGCCTGTGCCTCGGCAGCGGTCGTTTCTGCCTCTGTGCGGGCAGCCTCTGTCTTTTCCAGCAGCTCAGAAGACCGAGACAGCGCCCGTTCCACCCTCTGCCGCTCGGCCCCGGCCGGGATGTACTTCTGTACCACTGCCACGGCTTCGGCGTTTTCAACCTGCGCCTCCACTATCTCTCTGCGGAGCTGCGGCGATGCACACCGGGTCAGCACAAGGCCAGTCAGGCCGGATATAAATAGGACGATTACAGGGCGCATCGCAGATCCTTATCCACAGCAAAACCGATGATAAAAATAGCAATCGCGTAGACGATGACACGGGCGGGGGTTCTCATGGTGTCTTTTTGTTGGCGAAATACTTCATAATGATTGGCGAACCAAGGCCAACCACAATGAGTAGCGCGCCGAGAACCTGCGTCGAATTCGTCTTGATTCCGAACAAAAGCGAGTCGCAGGCCTCCTTTGTATCGGCTCCCCAATGGATGAAGACGGCAATACCGGCAGCCGCGAAAAGCCACCGGATGACGTCATTGAGTGAAAAAAGTTTTTGCTTTGCCATGTTAGCCTCTTATGCGTAAGAAAGTGTGTGATATTTTTTGACGGTGCCCTTCCCGTCGTCGTGCGGGAATAGATCGGCGGGATACATTACACCCTCGCCGCTTTCCTTTGTCTTGTATGGATGCTTGCCGAATGGATCATTGAAGTACAGCATCACGCTGGACTCGTCGGCCTTGATTCCACGTGAAAGCACGATATGCCCGAATGACGTAAGGCCATTTGACGTGCTCGTCATGAATGGTGCGTCATCGTTCACTATCTTTGCGATCCAATCGTTTTTTGTATGGGCTGCATATTTCAGCGCAACCCCGTAGCGCTGCTTGGCATAGTTTGCCAGAAAGTTGAAGTCCTCGCGAACCGCCTTATGGTTTGCAAATTTGGCTTTTAAGTCGCGCAGGATCTCGTCCTCAAGATGCTTTGCCTCGCGTTTCTCCCCTGACTGCATGCCCTTGGACTGTATCAGCATTGATAGAGAAGTGACGGCACAGGTGACGGAACCGTCAAAAACGTTGTCGCGTTGTGACTCGTAAACCGCCGGGTGTAGTTTGTCGATGTTCACCGCTTCCCCCT
>CALMES010000101.1 GCA_937863435.1 uncultured Candidatus Peregrinibacteria bacterium | reverse complement strand
ATACTAATTTTTTCATAGTCTCCTCTCGAACACTTGCCCCGAAAGGGGCTTTTTTAGGCCGAGGTTATTTTCCACACGCTGGGACTTGCGCCAGCGGGTGGCGTGTCAATTAATCTGCCTTTTCTGACTCGGTGATAAAGTCAATAATTGCCTCAGACCAGCCATCAACCCGCACCCACGGGCCGAAACCTACGGCGTGCTGGTATGACGCGACATTAACCATATAACCGAGGCCATGCGGTGCGTTTACAGAATCTCTCGCCTGCTCGTCGGTGATGACGATGATTCTGTCATACTTCGTTGTCTTGTTTATCAGGTCGATAGCACCGCCAAGCGCAGTACCTCCATGTGGTTGAGATTGGTTGATCGCGTCTTTTAATGCAAAACCACGGCGCGGCGGTACCTCTACGGCTGTACTTGAAAATGTGATTACCCGGCACGATTCGCATTGTTCACGCAGGATTATAGCGAGGCCACAGGCAGCGTCAAGACGTGTGAGTTCTGACTTTGCAGAGATCTTGTCATCCATCGAGCCGGAGACATCCACAAGCAGGATTGTATTACCGAACAGCCTATCCTTACCGGCGAGACATTCAAGCATCGATGACTCAATGTCAGGCTCAAGCGATGGCGCGTATTTTGCCGCCGCGATAAATTGATATGGCAGAATGCGGTCTTTTTTGGATTTGGCAAGCGCGGAACGCATCAGGCCAATGTCAACGCCTGCCTCAAGCATATTGCGGAGGTTGCGCAGAAATGCCAATGCACCAAGCTTGTTCTCAGAAAGCAGCGCGGTGAATACTTCTTTCTTATCTTTACCGGCTGAAAGCTCAGTTTCCCATGTATATGGCGTCTTTAGCTCGCCAGCTATTAGGCGCTTCCATAAATCCTTTTGCGCATCGTCTTTTGGCTTCGGGTGTGCCAAGCGTATGACATCACGCAGTTTAATGGCTTTTGCTCGGTTGTACTTTGCGAACTGGTATTCATCGAACTTCGCGAAAGCCAATGCAAGCCCCTTTTTCATTTGGGCGGGGATTGGTTTTTTACCCTTTAACCAATAAAGAGAAAGCAACTCTGTGAGATCGTCAACACGCGTTATCAAGTCCGCGATTAGTTCTTTCGGCGCGGCCTTGCGCTCTGCAAGTATGGTTAAAAGAAGCAACGGCACGTGCCGCAGCTTGAACTTGTGTTTTGCGTCGCGCGCGATTTGCTGAACCGTCAAGACAGGCACAACAGATGCAAGCTGCGTTATTCGGTCGGCGATAGATTGGCCGGATTCATAGAATTGATTTTCCCAAAGCATGCAGCACATAACAGCGCGCCGCAGCTGTTGCTCTTTTGTAAGTGGTATCGAGGCGCCGCCTTCGTGTGTGGTTGTGCCGACAGCGCGTAAATTTACTAAACCCATTTTGACCCCGCAGTGGTGCGCATCGAAAGGAAAGAGCGATGTGGCGTGTTTTTAGTTTAGCATACTAAGCATTCCACATCTACGCCATTTCTTTGCGCGTATTAGAGACAAGGAAAAATCGACAGCGGTGTTTTTTGCACCAAAAGCTAAGCATCCGCTGTCTGCGCCATTGTCCCGGTGAGGCAATCTATCACCGCGAAAATGGCTTCTGGCTGGCGGGGTCAACCGAGCAGCCAGTGTACCACCAGCACTTGCGTGCATGTATATAATACGCACGAGGCCACCAAAGGGGCCAAAAAAATATGACATAACTCGTCCGAAAAAGTAACGCCGAGCGTAGTATACTGCACGGCTTTTTT
>CALMES010000100.1 GCA_937863435.1 uncultured Candidatus Peregrinibacteria bacterium | reverse complement strand
TAATTTACTCATCTCATCAATATATCCCTCAAGTTCGTTCTGTGTTTTTTTTACTTCTGAAATTCCGGTTTTCAATTCCTCTCGCATTTCTTTCAATTGATTCGATGCTGAGACGATAACCAGTTCATATTCACATGAACAATTAGGATGAGCATTACCAGACTGCAGACTCTCAAATCCTACCTTGAGTGTTTTACCATCAGACTCTATTTCTTGTCCTAAAGCTCTAAAGTTCTGACTGAATGGGATAGGTGGTTCTTGCGCAAGTGACTGGCAGAAAGAACATGGATTTGCTGAGCGTGTTCGCCATTTCTTATATGCGCGATCATGCAGTTCGTTTTGATCAATAAACTGTTTATCTGCTTCAAATTGAGCGCGTGTGAATGCACGATTAGCTTCTGATCTGGCTATTGTCTTAGCGCGAGACTCAACCATGCTTTTTGCATATTTGTTACGTATATTAGATATCATTTCAGCCTGACCTAATCCTGCAAGAGCATCCTGACGTACTATTTCAAATAAATCAGTTACGATTGTATCAACGTGACTTACTGCAGTCTTTTCAGCTATATTTTTTATGTATTTTCGAATATCGTTATCGAATTTGAAATCACCAGGTAGCGCGAACTTACCGGCACGATCTCGCATGGTTTTTCCACCCTCTAAATTCATAACTACACCATAAAATGTAGTTAATATGAGGATTAATTCATTTACAAATTCTTTCTTTTCTTTGACGGTGATAACATCAGCTTCGTTCGTGAAATCTTCTTCCAGGGTGTTTTTAGAAGTCTTTACCGTCACGTTATTTATGGCTCTAAGCACTATCTGTTCTTCTACGTTTACGATCGCATTTTTAAGAAATCCCTGCTGCTGCTGAACGATACCAGCCATACCGGTATCCTCATTCTTTACCGGATCAGGCGTTACAATGATCGCATCCTCTATATCATTCTTTTTAGGTTTCTGTTTCGGTTTAGGCATCTTTTTAGGATCCATAGGCATATCTGCTGCAAGGGCCGGATCAATTCGCGGCTCCTGTGTAGGTTTTCCGAGTTCATCGAGTCCTATTTCTCCATTTACAAATTGTGCTGCTAATATTTCGGTATATCCTTTTGCAACTAATGAATCATATAATTCGAACTGTGTTTTTTTAACGGTCGTGATCTTTAGTTCAGCATCATGATCAGTAGCATTTGGATTGTTGACGTACATATCGGCTCCTGTCTTTTTGTATTCTTCAGGATAGTTATTCTTATAATCCTGATTCAGAGCATCAACAATGAGCTGTATACGTGGAAGTGTCTGAGATTCGATATGCAAATCTTTCTGTGTTTTTGAAGTTTCGCGAGTGGTTCCGGACTGCTCAATACCTATGACCGTTTTTGATAATCCGAGTGTCGCTAGTAATTCATCACGTCCGACCTCACTCACCTTTTCAAGAGCTGCATCTTTTAGATTGTTCTGCATGCTTTCATATGATATGACCCCTGCTCCATTGCCGAATAATGGTTCACCTTTTGTATGTTCAGTGATTCGTTTCTGAAAGTTCGCAAATTGTTCAGTCGTGAGCTGTATGCCGGTCGAGATAATGCCAGGAGCATTTATATTGTTTCTGAGTGTATGTCGTGTATAATCACCGGTCGTTTTCATGGTGAATTGTGACTCTTTCGCCGCATCTGTGATAGCAAATGGCATTTTTTCATTAAATGGGTTCAATTCTTTGATCTCTATAATCATGTGAGGTGGAATATCTCTCATGAGTCCGCCTTTTACTTCTCTATATCCGACTAATGTCTCACCTGTTGGATCGTACAATCGAGTTACGTTATAAGGATTCAGTAATTTAAAATATTGAATATCTCCATATTTTTTAGTATCAGAATTACGAAGCGCAAACAGATAGAAAATACCCTCTAAATCAAGAAATACCGATATATCATGCCAAAACGAATAGTCAGAAAAAGATGGAGATTTACTTATAACATCCAGATATGGATGTATATAGTCATCTTTCTGAGAACCATTTGATTTTGTTTTTACTTCATCGAGGGCAATACGTGCAACGGTATTTGCGCGTATGTTTATTCCTGCATATGAATAACCACTATAAAAATCAGAGTCTTTCATAGTGACCTCATCCCAATTAGGTGTCATCCTGGTATTACCATATCTCAAAAAATGATTAGGGATAGACATTGAATTTCTCTGTGGCGCTATGAGGTTAGCTATTTTTGACCTGATACTATTTAACATAGATTTATTATAAACCATTAGTCAGCCTTTGCATATTACAACGATGACCGCGATACGGTCGGACGTGCAGGAGTTGTATTGCGAGTGCTTTCAGATGCGTTAGCCGTACCAGCCCATGAGCAGTTAGGAGAACTGCCATCGAAGTAGTTTGTAGGATAGTTAGTCGATACCGGATGCACCAGTTCAACCAATATCCCTCCTGCGAGTACGTTCTGTACTGCAGCATCAGGATAGTTTTTAGGATAGATCATAAATCGCCATGATGTAGCGTTTTTAGGAAGAACATAGCTTACATAATGTCGCTGCCAGGTACTATCAAGACCAGTGATCATTTTAGTTGCGACATCTGATCCGTTTACTTCGATATTTATAGCAGCCGTATTACCGGTATCGGCTTTCAGGTAAATACTAAATACAACTCGTTTCCCTCTATATTCATCTTTCCATGTAGGAATGAATCGTATACGATCGTATAAGTTACTAGTTCCAACAACTTTCATATATCCGGTCGCTCCGTCAAATCCAGGTGATGAGACATATATAGGTGTTGACGGATCGGGAGTAAAATTACTAACAGATGTCGGATGTGGATTAACACAGACATTTGTTCGTGGATCATTCAATATATCAGTATTAGTGATGAGTGGTCGAACTCCTGATATCTTATCAGTAATATATGTTGCTCCGCTTATTGTGCCATTGTTACCATTACCGGAAATATCATTAGCGGTCGTTCCTGATCCCTCGTCAAGAGGTAATATCGTATAGGGATTCGGATAGACTGATCCGCGTGCCATCTGTAATACCTGGTCTGCAGTCGGCGCACCTATGCCGATAACTGGTTCGTCCATTTCACCCCAGAACGTATCTACAGGAGTACTTTGAGTAGCACCGAATGAAATAAGAGCATCAGTTTTTGTATTAAGTGTGCCAAGTGTACGTGAAGCAACAAGAAATCCACCTACATATAATAATTCGAGGTTATTTGCGACATCATGGACCCAGCATACCGGAATCCATTTTCTAATAAGGAATGTATATCCAAAGTTTATAAAACTTGTGATCGTATCAATATTGAATTGTCCGGATGGATTAATCGAAGCTGAAAACATCAATTGACCAGGAGCATAAGAATCACGTTTTGCGAATAGTGTTTGAAATCCGCCGTTTACGCCGTTCCATTTTATCCACTGGTGAATATAGAAGCTCCCTGAGAATGGATTGCCTGTACCGACTGTTAAAATGTCATTTACGCCATCAAAAAGCAAACAGGTTCCCCAATCCTTTACCGCCTGCCTTAGATTTGATATAAGTTCTGCTATTCGTGCGACTGACATAATTAAATTAAATTCTTTTTATATGGTCTTGAATTTGATAACTCAGGTAGTAGTGTCGTGTGATAATTTCCAGAAACACGTACAGCACTCCATTCATCACTATCAAATACTTTATACGCAAAATATGCGCGTTTCAATACTCCTCCTGCAAATAATCTGCGATCTCTGCGCTTGAGCTCTTTCACCCATTGTTCATCATTTGCGAATGCACTTGATAATCTACCGTTCCCCTCAGCTCCGTTTACACCATATTCACCACAGTATACATGAGAAGCACCGAGATCCGGAACCATATTATCTGCATAGAAATTAAACTGAGATGATTGAGCAACTGAGAAATATACATGCAAATCAAGCTGCATAAAGCTGATCCAATTTGCAGTATCGTTTTTCCATCCAGTCGTATCAAGTGTAGGTATTGCATCATATACGTTCGTAGTTATTGCGGTAGATACAACACCTGGGAAACCATCAGTATTTTTTATGAGATCACTTGTTTCTTGAAGTCGAGGCCGTAGCGCATTGAGTGCTGTCGGATTAAAGCCTACATATAAATCTTCTTCATTTCCTGATTGCCATTCATCTACTCCGAGTGCAGCAGCCATAGCTGCTCCTGCTCTGTTTTGTACTTTAAAATCAGCGAAATTACTACTTGTTAGCGGAGCTGCTTTATATCCCATGATCACATATAATCCGTATGATTTAGCGATCTGTGCATAGAGAAATAATGCATCCCTAAATGTAGTGTTTAAATTCTGAGTCTGCCAGGATGGAAGATTGAGACGTATACCATCGAATCCATATGCTACAAAAAGCTGACATTGCTGGTGAATAAGAGCAGTTCTGACAACTAAAGGTGTGCTGTCTGAAGTAGACTCATCATGACCTGCGTTAATAAATTCACCGGCTGGCGCTGTATTTTGTGACATAAATCTATTTCTATTAAACTAATACATATACAAGACATACACTGACTGCTGTGGATGCGCTCAGACTCAAATTCAGCAATGTATTTACAGCGGTTTCAAAATATCCGAGAGCACTTATCGGAATAGGTGCAAAAGTACCAGCTACACCATAAATATAGTTTGTGAGTTCTGTTCCACCTGCTCCTGATTGAAATTTTGCGTTTACTGTTCCAGAGAATGATAGCCAGCCTCCGAGTACACGTATCCTTTTGTTTGCAACGGCCGCAAGTAATGTATTGTTTCCGGAAGTTGCTGGCGCAGCTGTCAAGAATTGTGGTACAAGTTCAGTTTTGTCATTCATAACTGCATCTGTTGCCAATTTTGCTGAGATTGTATCGAGTGTTGCGACTAATCCAGTACCCATCGTTACTTTTTTTGAATCAGATGTCTTGTCATATGCTTTATCAGGACCAGTCAGATATACAGCAACCGTATCTCCTGCTGCGAAGTTAGCGCCCATATCAGGAAGTGTAAATACATTTGCTGAGTATGTAGCGTTACTGAGTGGCAGTACATCAACTGCGCCTCCACTTGTTCTGCGTACTACTAATCCAGTTATAAGGTTATTAATTCCGATGACTGAGGAAAGTACACTGTTTGCGTATGAAGATAGTGTTATCGTTTTTGCTCCTGAATTAGCGACTGCAGCGAAGTCACCTCCGACATTTGAATAGATATTAGGAGCTCCCAGATCAGGCATAGGCATAACATCTGGCATTTCATACCAGATCATGAGTGGATCTGAATTACTCATCGTAGTCGTATCATATTCGAGCGTGAGGACATTTGTGCTTTTAGTTCCGCCTAAACTTGGATCAGCGAAATTGTATATAATAACACCGGAAAGAACATGCGCAACCAAAAGAACACGCTGTAAATCAATAGCCGCGAGCTTTGAAAATGTGATTGTTTTTGCGCTTGCATTAAATGAATAGTCTGTTGTAGGGATTAGTCTTTTCATAGTTATCCGAGGGCAATTGCCATGACAATTGAATTATTAATACTTCCAGAATCCGTTATCTCTTGCTGTATCTTATCCGATGACCACGTTTTATTACTTACCGTATGAGCATCATCAAGAATCTGAGTCAGATCTTGCGATGGTCCAGTCGGCCCTTGTAATTGCATTGTTATATTTATGATCGTTACATTTGACATATATATTATGAAACTCGTAATGTTACATCTTGCTCAATAATGAATTTACCTCTCTGTGATGATTGTATACTATTATTCGATTGTTTTAATTGAATGTCATAGTAATATTCACCGGCAATACTTGTATCTTCTTCTGTGAGTTCAATATCAACAATACCCAGGGCAGGACTCGGAATAGGCGCAATACTTTTTGCGATTTGAGCTAAGCTATCAGGATCATTCAAATCTTTCTTTACAGTGAAAAATACTATAGCTCCGGTCAAATCAAGAGGTGAATTATTAGCTTTAAATACTAAGTGAAGTGTATGTGTATCTCCCCGATTTACAGTAATTTTGTTGTACAGTACCGGGATTACTGCGAAGAAGTAAAAAAACATACAAAAAAATAG
>CALMES010000099.1 GCA_937863435.1 uncultured Candidatus Peregrinibacteria bacterium | reverse complement strand
GTCAAGCGCTTTGTTTCAACAAAATCACAAGTTGCTGAATATCAACGGGAATAAATTACAATGAATAGCTTATTTAGAATGGTTCTAAATAGTTAGCACATGCCAACGGGCAATTTCTGCTCAGGAAACATATAAGATCGTAAAATTAGCATCTCCTTGCGCCCTTGATCCGTTAAACTATACTTTCCTTCGTTCTTATGAATAAACCCGTGCTGTATCAATCTACCGCATACCTGACACACGTTCTCAAGCGTCCCATTGGTTAATCCACATAAAACAGATAGTTCCACCGGTTGGTTCTGATAAAGTAAATGAGCCATAATTGCGCCCGCATGCAACCCCATGCGTGCTAATTTGTCGTTAATTTTTAGCCTTCTGTTTAGAACAAATCCAGATAAACCACCTTCTTCGCTGGTTTTCAATGCTTTACAAGATTTCTTTTTGCCCTTTGGCATTGTCTATTATTTATAACGTTTCTAAATAATATGGCTAATTAACTGAAAATATGAGCTTTCCCTCCTCACCGATTACATGTAACAATGTACTAACGTCTGTTTGTGCATTGTTACGTCTGTTTATCTTGGTCGCTTTCACGGTTGGGATGGTTTATTTCCATGCAAATATATGCAGGCTGCTTTGATAATGCAAATTCGAGGGTCGGGTGCGCTCAGTTTGTTTCCTTTTTGCGGACGCCGGCGGGGGTGTTGTACGCAGTCACCCAATACCACAACCTTTTCAAACATTCAAACATTAAAGTCAAAGTTTGAACACGTTTCCTCAATCCATGTTACAACATAAATCACTTCGGTCACTTTAAGCCTTTATAACATATTGATTTTCTAAGAGATGACTAAAGTGACTAATATTTCTTTCTATTTCTAAATATTGAGAAAAAAAAATCTCTTATAGGAAGAATATAAAGGGCTTTTTCGGTCACTGAAAACTCATTTTTTAGTGGTCATTTCTGTCACTTTTAACTTAACTAATTGATTATAAATAAAAAGACCAGTGATTTTTTGGTCACTGGTCAGTCATTGGTTGGTCACAGTTGGTCACAGTCGGTCATTTCATGAAAACCATACCTCTTGTTGTGTTTGTTCTACGATCAATAATTGTCAGGTTTTTATACGCTGACCACTTTTCAAGCCATTGGACGAACGTTCTTGTCTTGAGCCAATGGAAGTCTCCATATTCACGCACAAACGCTGCCATAAGGTCTGATTTAGCGTAGAACTCACCAATTTTGATGTAGTCATCAGCCCACTCCATAAACTCCTGTGCGGTTTCGGCTCTGAGGTGCTTCAGGCGCATGCTATCGGAAAGGGTGCGGTCGATGCCGTTTGCGAGGTATAACTGGCAGCACAGGACCATAAAGCAGTCAAAAAGGCTCCATTGTCGGGTATCCCAGTCATCGAACAGGATGTGTCCGAAGTAGTCAAGGGGGGTATTGGTGGCGTTGAAGAAGTCTTTGAACTCGACTTCGATCCGGCGGCGCTGGTTGGAGTTACCATCGCCCTTGAGGGTGTAGTTGGTGCTGATGGCGATTTTGGGGCTTAGTTCGTAGGGCAGGTAGAAGCTGTCCTTGTTCTTGCGTTCGATTTCGATGCCTTCGGTCAGGGCTGAGAACAGGCGCTCGAAGTCGAAGCCCCGTTTGACATCCTCGATGTAGATGATCTGCGTGTCTTGGCTCACGCGTTGCCACAGGAAGGACTTGTCGAAGTTGAAGGCTTTGCCATCGAAGACGGCCGAGCGCTTGAACTTACGAAGGGCGGCCATGTAGATGCCCTTGCCGGTGCCTCCTTCGGGGCGGTCCTGTGATTTCTCATCGGTGAGGATCAGGGCGCCAGGCTGGCTGCGGTCCTTGAACCCGTGCATCATGAATCCGGTGATTTTGATCATTTTATGAAACGGTGCTGGGTCGCCATTGTCTGAACCGCAGGCGACAAGGGCTAAAAAGCGGGCGAAGACACCCGACATGAGTTCATCGTCGTTGTCGATATGGGTGTACTCGCGGTCGATGATCTGGGTTTTCCATATCGCGTGCGGGATATCAGTGTAGGGTACGAGGTCAATGGCTGATTTGGTGACCTTGACGGCGGTATTTCGGAAGAAGAACCATGCGCTATGCCGGTCATCACGGTTCCAGACAATGCGTTTGGCGTTGAGATGGGCGAGGATGGTGGGTTTATAGTTTTTTTCTGATGTTCTGATGAAATATTCAATAACAAGGGTGGTGGGAACATCGTTGATGGTGTCCGGAAGGCTCCTGAGATGGGTCATCACAAGGTGGCTGATGTAGGTTTCATCAACGACCTCAACGATATTGTTCATGATTCTGATCAGTATCCACTTACCTCCGTCGTTGATTTCGTAGCGGTAGATGCCGTTCTTATGGAGCCATGACAGGAAGTCCTGAAGGTGGATGGCGATGGTGTAGGAGGTGCGGGTCTTGGTGGCGGTCCAGAACACGGTGAGGTTACTCAGGTGGGAGTGCACATCACGAACCACCGATACGGCGGAGTCCTGTGGGATCTGCATGCCGATGAGTTCAGTGACGATCTCGGTGTCTGTGGCACCCTTCTGAAGGCGCCCCTGCACGTATGGGCGGGTGTGGTTGTCCTCGAAGTAGGCGGTGGCATGCTCTTCGGTGTACCGGTACATGCTCTTGATGGTGGTCTCAAGCTCTGTCTGGGTGAAGTCGTGGTCGCACAGTGAGGTCATCAAGGCGATGCAGGTATCGCGTGGTATTCCGTAGCGGTTACAGGCGCCGGCGAGCTTGGATACGTAGTTGTTTCGGTTACCGGAAGTGAAATGTTCGCCCTTGCGTTCCATCCACGAGCGCAGGTTATCGTATATCCTGCTGTGTGAGGTGATGGGAAGATCAGGTTGTTTCTCGGTGTGGTTGTAACTTGACACTGATAGCTTGCCCTCGAATACGGGGGCATCGGTATTGACGTAGATATCGGGGTCGTAGGAGTCAAAGCAGAGTCGTGACAGGTCTCTTGTCTTGGGGTCAAAACTGGCGTGGTTAAAATATTCTCTCAGGGCGTCAAAACGGGCACCATGGGTGGATATATCGGCGGGGATTCGGACAAGTACTTTGACGCCGGTACCGGTGGGGGATAGAAAGGCGGCATAGATGTATTTAGAGTTCTGGAGTATCTCTTCTTTTGTAGTTTTATCAAAGTCAAGGCAGATAAATCCGGAGTGTTCAATACAGGACTTGTCGTTACGTGCGGTGAATACCCCTGAAAATGAGTAGGCGGGGAGTTGTTTTTTAAGGTCTGTATTACCTTCTCTTATTTGTTCGATGAGGTGTTTATGGCGGTGTCCGGTGCGGATGCGTTGCAAGGCTATTGCGATATCAATATGCCGTGGTTCGTTGACCGCGGAGTAATGCGGGTATATAGTGATCATAGTGTGGCACCCGAAGAGTTCGGGGAGGGTTACAAATATAGGTGGGATGAACAAACTGTATTCAATTGTTGAAAACTTTATTATAAACTTGTAGAATATTGTATATATTTGCACCCATGAGAATGTTACAAATAGGGAGTTGGATCGAAGAATCCCTCTACATGAAGTTCAAGTTACTGTGTAAGCAGAAGGACATGAGCATGAGCCAGGTCATACGCAAGCTGATCAAGCAGGAGGTGGAGGAGGCCGATAAGAAGGCATGAATACAATAAAGAATATGGACTGTATTGCCGGCATGAAAGAACTGCCTGACAACAGTATTGACTGTTGTGTAACATCTCCTCCTTATTTTGGACTCCGTACATATCTACCTGGCGTAGTTAAAATTAAAGACGATGCTCCAGAGTGGGTTATTATTGAGTTGAAAAAAAGAGGCATAGTTCCTTTGAAATATAATAACACCTCCATATTATTGCAAAATAATAATATGGAGGATGAGAAACAATAAAGGACAATTTGTAAAAGGCATATCATATAATCCGTCAACGCAATTTAAAAAGGGACAACACTGGAGGGAAAGAAAAGAATTTAGCGATAAAGAATGGCTGATACAAGAGTATATTGACAAAAAAAGATCGTGTGGTGAAATTGCAAAACAGTTTGGCGTGACAGACTCTGCTATTATATTCTGGCTTCGCAAACACAATATTAAGAGAAGGATTGTATCCGAGACGAGAAAAGTAAAATATTGGGGGTTATCAGGAGTTGATAATCCAATGTGGAATAAAAAAGGGGAATTAAACCCAAGATGGAAGGGAGGTATTACACAAGAAAGGCAGTTGTTTTATCAAAGCCAAGAATGGAAATTAGCTTGCAGAGAAGTGTGGCAAAGAGACAATGCTACATGTCAAAGGTGTAAATTACAAAGAGAAGATGATATGGGTATGTTATTTCATATTCATCATGTTGTTTCTTTTTCAAATAAAGAGCTAAGAAGTGATATTAATAATTTAATTCTACTATGCGAAGTGTGTCATAGGTGGGTTCATTCAAAAAAGAATACCAATGGAGAATTTATACAAAAAATCTGATATACCTGAAGATTTGGCTCAGTATTTTGAGCCAGCAGAGATCGGACTCGAAGAAACACCGGAACAGTATGTATCCAAGATGGTCGAGGTATTTGAGCAGGTAAGAAGGGTGTTGAAGCCAGAAGGCACGCTGTGGCTGAATCTTGGCGATAGTTATGCTGGTTCAGGAGGCGCAGGAAATCAGTTTGGTCAATTAGAAAAGGAAGGATTTTTTAAATACAAGCAATCTTCAACTCCAAAAAACCTAAAACCTAAAGACCTCATCGGAATCCCGTGGATGGTCGCTTTTGCCTTGCGTTCAGCGGGATGGTATTTGCGACAGGATATAATATGGCACAAACCAAACCCGATGCCGGAATCCGTTACTGACCGGTGCACAAAAGCACATGAGTACATATTTTTAATGAGCAAAAGTCAGCGGTATTACTACGATCAGGAGGCGATTAAGCAACCTATTGCAGAGGCGAGTATCGAGCGATTAAGTCAAGATGTAGAATCGCAGGAAGGGTCTTCGAGAGTTCCGGGCAAGAGTAATGGTAATATGAAGGCGGTTGCTTCGTGGAATGGAAGTTCCTTTGATTCTGGTAAGACAGGTGAAATGAAACATTCCAGAGGTGGTCGTAAAGAATACACAAAAGATCAGGCAGGCGGTGGGTCAAATATAACTGGGCACAGCGGAGGATACAGATCAGATGGATCACCTCAAGAGTATTTATTAACTGGTAAAGCTAATAAACGCTCAGTCTGGACTGTCACTACCAAGCCATTTAAGGAAGCACATTTTGCTACATTTCCTGAAGACCTGATTGTCGACTGTATTAAGGCAGGATGTCCGGAAGGCGGGATTATACTTGATCCGTT
>CALMES010000098.1 GCA_937863435.1 uncultured Candidatus Peregrinibacteria bacterium | reverse complement strand
ACTGTAATTTGGAATACGGGCGCTGACTACATATCTTTGTGGATACCAATCAAGAAAATTTTCGTATAAGCGAAAAACGGGCATGATATGACCATACATTTGCAAAAACATCAAATAAAATGGCAAGATCATTAGTCCTTTCCGAAATAGTCAAGAACGGGGTTACCTACCCATCAGCAAAGCCCTGCATGTACATGTCGGCTCGTATCCTTGACCTCACACAAGGCACTATGACCTATAACAGGTCAGTAATTAACTGTTGCACAATCAAGTATATGGTTGGTGATGGCAGTAATCCATATCAGGTTGTGGTAACGCAAGCCGCCTCTGATATTCGTGCGAGTGTGAACACGGCGAACACGTCGAACTCTATCACAAACATTGCGATCACAAAGATCAACGCAGACAGCACCACGCAGGCACTGAGCATTAATGTCTCTGAGCTTGTGTACGCCTACGCATACCCGACTACTACATTTGACTCCCTTGTGGGCATTGAGAACGCAACACAGACTGTTGTGGAAGCGATTCGTGCCGATCAGCAAGTGGGATCTCTTGTGGCGAGTCTTAACGCATAAACCACAACACTATGACACAAATTGTTGACCCTATTGCCCAGAGTCTCGGCCTAACCGTTGAGCGTCTTGGCGATAATCCGGCGGATACCGCAACCGTAAGGGAAATCCGCTTTGAACAACCAGCACAACTACAACCCTCAGCTCCCGCTGAGCCAGTACAAACTCCGGCAGAACCGGCGGCACCCGTTGCCGCCGCTGCTGAGCCTGCCGCCCCTGCCCCTGTTGATCTGAAGTCGATCTTCGGAGAAGAGTACGGAGAGGTGGATAAGGTGAAGACACTGTTGGGAGAGGTACCGACGCTTCGGGAGAAAATTGCCGATTATGAGAAGACGGTGAAGGCGGTCGAAGAAGACCCCTACATCAAGAGTCGTCTGTCCTGGCGACAAGAAGGCCGCGACGACAGCTTGCATGACTTGGTTTATTACAGTAATCCGGAAAAGATGTCGCCGGAGCAAAAAGTAGCACTCAAACTGCAAATTGAGAACGGGTTGACACCCGCAGAAGCTCAGCAGTACGTGAACTTCACCTACAAGGTGGGTGAGGACTTCGATGCCGAAGACCCCGCGGTAGTGCACGCCAGAATGCAGTTGAAGATCGACGGTACCAGCGCTGATAAGTTTATCAATCAGTGGCGGGAGCAGCAACAGCAACCTCTACCAAGGTACGACTACGCTGAACAGGTACAGACATGGACTCCTCAGATTGACAAAAGCATTGAAGGACTGCGTAGTATCGAACTTATTGATGGCATTAAATTTAGTGGTGACGAGCAGGGACTTGCTGATGTGCGGCAACACCTCGCTACCGTCTTAGGTACCGAAGGGGTGCAGATGGACATGAGCAATCCGCAGGATGTTCAAGCCTTGCAGTCCATGGCCCGCGACCACTACATCGCCCGTAATTTCGAGAAGATCGTGACCTACATGCGCAATGAATGGGAGAAAGCACAGCAGCTTCAAAGAAGCAACGTCCCCCAACCGGCAGGAACGCAACAGGCGCCACCTGCGGGTAAGAGTAGTGAGGTTGACCTCTATAAAGCGATAGCTGGCGGAAGATTCTAACTACTAACCCAAAACACACTAAAACAAAATGGCAGATGCAGTAAGTGCACTCTCGGGGTTTCCAGCCTCGCAGTTGCTCTCCACATTCAACATGTGGAAACCAGATATTGACCCCACCTATTGGAGAATCTATGGTGATCAGGGCATGAGCGTATTCACGCGGTTGCGTGCGCTCGGACAGGTGTATCAGATGACAAACGATACCCGTCAGACATTCTCAGAAGATTACATCTACCCAACCGCTCACATTGGTACCGGTGGGATCACCACTGTCAGCGCTCCGGCAGGAACCTATACGTTCGTATTGAGCGTAGCCTCCGGCGCAAACGACTTCCTTGCCAGCTCAGGCTCGGCTCCGTACAGCTCAGCGCAGTACTACCCTCCTGTACAGGTAAATGACCGTCTGTTCTTCCAGGGCACTTCCGGTGCCGGACTGATTCCGTTCACGGTAACAGCGGTAACCGGATCATACCCGACCGTAACGGTTGCTATGAAGCAGGCCGATCTCACGCAGACATTCACCACATCCAACTATCCGGCAGGTACAGAACTCTACATCGGCGGCAACGCATGGGCAGAGGGTACCGATCAGCCTGATGGCCTTGTGACCAAGCCGTACATTGATTATGAGTACGCTCAGATCATCAAGACGAGCTTCCAGATCCCGGGTACTCAGATGGTGACCGGCCTGTGGATGGACAAGTACAGCGACAGCGGTGGCAACATCGTGGGTTACCGTACCATCGGTATGCGTGCAGCGGAGCTTGCGCATGAGTACAAGCTCAGTGGCGCACTGCTCTTCGAGCGTCCAACCACCAACTACACGTTCACCGGCTCAAACACCGAGCCGAACAAGACTACTGAAGGTTACATCACGTACTGGAAACGTCGTGGTTACACCATCAACTACGCGTCCGGTTCGTTCTCCCCGTACATGTTTGACCAGATCGACGCGCAGGCCGACAAGAACTTCGGACCTACCTACTACATGTTCGGTATGGGTCGTGACCTGTACAACGAGAAGGACAACGCACTCAAGGCGTACTTCCAGAACACCATGCAGGCGTATGAAAGCTCACGCGACGTTGCCGATGCCTTCGGACTGAACGAAGGTTCATGGAACGCTGTGCGCTTCACCAAGTTCACCAAGGGTCGCCGTACCTACCTGTTCACAGTGATCGACGAGTTCAACAACCCTCGCACTATGGGTATCGCAGGATATCAGGGACCGGGTCTTGGATTTGCCGTGCCGATGGGCGTGAAGAAAGACACCAAGAGCGGTCTTGACCTGCCTTACATGGGTATCGGTGAGCGTTCACTTGGCGGTTACAACCGTGCTCACGAGGTATGGGCTGTAAACGGTGCCGGTGAAGGCATGAAGGTGATCACTCAGGATATCGCGAAGTTCAACTTCCGTTCGCACGTTGCTGCCTGCCACGTAGGCGGTAATCAGGCGATCATCCTTGAGCGTATCTGATAACGTAGTACTATAGAGACAGCCGGATTCACAAGAGTCCGGCTGTCTGTTTTTATGCCTATCTTTGCCATAAGTCAAACTTAATAATACCAATATGCCATTACTAAAAGCAGGACAGCCATTCACTCTCCCAGAGACAATCGCTGCCAACTACAACCAAAAAATGATCTGGCACGTACCTCCACGTCCATTTGATCAGGAAAATCATCGCCATGGAATCGGCGCAGGCATGAGCATACCCAACAAGTATCTCATGAAGGAGGGTAACAACATGGTCGAGGTGAGGTACTACACCGACAAACGATGGGATGACGGCCTGAAGAAGGACTTCTACATCGTTGAGAACACGGCCGAATCCATCGAGTTCGACGCAAAGGGTATCATCACGACCCAGAACGCCGAACTGAACTACTTCCTTGACAACTGCCCGTGGAACCGAAACAATAAGTACCGGATCGACCCCGCATCGGGATCAGAGGTGAACCCCGAGAACAACCCATACAGAAACGTATCGGTTCTGTTCTGGCAACACAACCCCAAGGACAGCTACAAAGTTGCCGGTAAGAAAGCACGCGCCATTGCCAAGATTCAGGCGTACATCGACATTGAAAGCCCGCACCGTTGGAACGAGCAGGATGTGATTCATGGATGCCAGGTCATTCTTGCGCATCAGATGGGTCAGATCCCCAATGCCATCGCCAACTATCAGGAGTACAAAGACGAGAAGGACGTACCGACACTTCGTGCCGCCATTATGGAACTGGTTATGCGAGACCCACTGACAACCATGGAATTACTCGTTGACCGCCGCGAGTCTCATATCATGAGGATGATAAACGAGTGCCTGAAGTACAGTGAGATTTCCGGATTCAACTATAACCAGACCGAGCGCAAATACACCTATCGTAAGCGCGACGGGAACATTGAGGAAATCCTCAAGATTGATCAGCGCAAGAACCCCGAGCAGCACATGCTTACCGAAGCCCTTGAGAACTCAAAGGTGTTCAACAAGTTGTGGAACATCTGGGACAAAATGAACAAGGAGCTTGCCGCCGGAGCGAAGTAGTAATACAGCACCACAGAAGCCCTCGTAATTATTTTTACGGGGGCTTACTATTTATAGTTTTCAGACGTAATTTTACCGCAACTTAATTGACATGGCAGTAACAACTCTATCTATAATCCCTACCCTGAACAATGTCAATTCCTTGATTCAGGTGCAGGACACCACGGATTATGTCGGACAGGGAGTACCCTTGGATGGATCGTGGACAATCAGCGGATATCTTAAAATTGATGTTACTTCGGCATCAGGCGCCTCTACGATTTACAATAATATTGGCGGGGGCACTCCGGATATTAACCCCAATACGTCAAGCGTAAATTCTTCAACCATTAATCTGCCGCAAGATAGTTCGGGAAACATCCTTAACGGCAGTTACACCATAACATACTATGTAACTCTTAATGATGGTGTTGTTGACTATGACGCCACATTTATGCAGACGTATGACTACGACATGACACTGCCGGAGGCATGTCTGACGGTTAGTATAAACTGTCAGGCGTCGCTGCTCATGAGTTTTGACGAAACCGACTACGGTAGCTATGTAAGTTCTCTGAGCCGGACGCATACCCTGTATCCACCCCCTGCATTAAACCTGCCGGCCATCACCGGTTCGCAGGCTGCCCTTCAGGCAGGGCCCAACATTTACGATAACACATGGACGCAGGCTATCAGCACTACGGCAACCTATACGTTCCCAGACGGTCTGATCGCCATCCTTCTCATTGAGGGAAGTCGTGAGTTTGGCGTGAACTGCGACATCGGACTGGGCAAGATATTCTGTTGCCTTGACAAGCTGGAGAAGCGGTATGATCGCCTGACCACGCAAAATCCAACAGCGGCGGCTGAAATGTACGAAGAGACGGTAAAGCCCACGCAAGAGGCGATGCTGTTCTATAAGTCATCTCTTGACTGCGGAGACACTAACCGTGCGGCTTACTGGTACAACCAGATCATTGAACGAAGCGGATGCGGGGAAGACTGCGGATGCAGTGCTGATGGACCGCAACAGATATACCCGCTGAATGCTTCGGCAAACAGCTTTGTGGTGGATTCTCCTGATTTCAGCATCCAGGTGGTGCCTGAAGTAACAGGAAGCACAACCACGTACCATATTCAGGTGAGTTCGGCCATACAGACGCTGATCAACAACATGTTCAGCACGACTGTATCTACAACAACCCCAAGTTATCTGCAAATTGTGCAGACGGGGACTACCACGACGCGGAACTACGAGATCAACTTTATCCCTACGGCAATTACTGGGGGTAATAATATTGTTGAAAAACTATTTGTAATACAGCCCTCCGAAATAGCTACGCCTGACTTTTTATCATTTACGCAATACGACCTTGTAAATACCGGCACCAAAATTAACCATGTAGGATCGCAAACGGTAACCCTTGGAACAACAGTGCCAAATCAAGCGTCAGATATTGCTGTTTTTGTTATTTCAGGAATATTAGTAAACGGCACAGATCATTTTACTGCGTGCGCCTGTGTAATGAGGAGTAACACATCTCTTAATCTTACAAGCCTTAAAAATATTGAGGCTGAAATTTTTTGGATTGATGATACTATAGGAACGGTTTGTCTGCGTTTGTTTAATCCAATCACAGGTCAACCATACAGATTAAACGACATCAAAGGGACTACTTTTGATGATATATACATTAAATTCAACGTTATCGCATAATGGCAAAAGGTATTCAAGACATAGGTAATGGATTAGGGTGGCTTTATAAGACCTTACCAGACGGTGCAACTATTATATCCACAGAGAGAAACACTCCTGATGGCGTTAGGACTATGCGCTCAAATGGGCTTATTAATGCCCCGCTTGCCGCAGATCGAAGTGCAATCGGGACGATTACCGTAACATCTGTTGCTGGCGCAGGGAGTATTACGGCAATTACAATAGCAGGTGTAAATCAAATTGGCGCCAATATTAATGTGTCAAGCTCTACAGAATCGGTGGTGGCAAAGCAAATTGCAAATGCAATAAATGCTTATACGCCAAGCTCTGGAGATGATTTTTCTGCACAGGCAAGCAATGACGTTGTGTACGTATTCTCTACGCCAAGTTATGGAGGGTCGGCAAATGGATTAACAATAACAATAACCGCAACAGACCCAAGCATTATTACATCCACAACAAATTTTACTAATGGGATGAGTCAGCATGGTGCGTACGATACGACCAGCGGCTACAGGTTTTATATAGATGCTGATTATGGTTCTGAGGGAACGCCAGGAAGCGGAACGGCAACGCCTACATCTCTGATTTATGCAGAGGAAATTACAAAGTACATTACTCAGCGTGGTTTTCAAACCGGCGTCGGAAGCCTTGATGTTACAGTAAGTGGAGATAGTTATGCTTCTGTTGACAGATACTGTTCTATTACACAGTTAATTAGCACAAACCAAGGAGGGGCCTCTACAGATAACCTCGAATACATCAATCCGGTAAATTTTATTGAGGGTGATATTGTATTTATCCGAAGTGTAAGTACCTCACAGGCACTAACCGTTATTGATTCTAATAATGCTACGACAACATCAAGCCCCAATATCTATCTAACGGATGGCAACAACTTTGTTATACAGCGCAATAAGGTATTGATGCTTAGATATACTTATGATAGTACGCTTGGAGGTATTTTTGTAGAAATGTCCAGAAGTTTTACAGGTGGTATTGTAACATTGACCCGATCTCAACTTATGAGCCTTGTTGCTACAAACGGTATTGACATTGCACAGACTTATTATGTAACAGACGTTGTTAATGGTATTTTATTAACAGGCACAACCTCTAATAGCGTAAGTTCGAGTGCCTATATGATTGCCATTAATCCGGATTATCAAAATACAAGCGGTGATTTTGGGGGTGTATGGTATTCGACAATGTCCCTCCCTACCATTGCAAAACTATATGCTTACAACGGGTCTATGTACACAAGTGTTACCGGCGCAGTAGGCACTGCCCCGGACGGGGATAGCACAAACTGGGCAATAGTGAGCTTTAGCAACTCTCGGTATGTTCGAGAAATTGATACCATTGGGTATGATCTTGAAAATAATTTTATGTACTATCGACAAGATAAAAGAGGCAATAAGGTGAGCCAAAGTTACGCAAGTTATGTTGTGTCAAGTGTATCGGCTATAAATATCTTTCAATGGGGTAACGATAATTGCCGAGATAATGTAGTTATTAATTCGTTGGTAAACTGTGTGAATCAGGCAAACACGTTTTTTTCTAATCAATTTATAAACGAATCTGTGATTGATGATGTTACAGGGGCAACCTCTGTTGTATCCGGGAATATCTATAATAAGTCCACTTCAACGTCAAATACTTATACGCAGATTACAAACAACACATTTACGGAATGCTCTTTTACATCAAATACGGGATCGTTATTATCTGAATGTAATCTTGTTAAGTCAACAGTTGCAGACAATACATCTACGATAATTAGCCAGTGCTATGGATCTATTTATGTACACGATAATCAATCTTGTACGTTGTCTAATATTACCGGGATCAATAACACCACAAACTTTAATGAAATAGGAGGGAATACAAATGTTGATATGCTTGATATTTCTGGGGATATATTTTTCATAAAAACCAACACCAATATAATCATACAATACAATATTAATATTCATAATGGGTATATTCAAAACAACAACAACACTATAGCTATCAATAAAGCGTCATGTGGCGTCTCTGAGATTTCATTAAGCAATGAAGCGAGTATTGATGGTATTACATGGAATACAACAGGTAAAATAGTTCGCGGTACATTAAATGGTAATTATGGTCGCTTACAAAACATTCTTATTGATACCTATGTAACTGTTGCTGTTGGTAATGTGGAGGCGGTAGCAAGAAATGCAAAACAAACTGTTGGTGGTAGCGGATTTATTTTAGATCATTTTACTCTTGATAATGTTGGTATATATGGAGAAGGACTCACAAAGTCAATTTATTCGCTGTCCCCTACGTTATCACCACTATCTACGACTGGAGCTTACGAAAATATTTGCATCACGCCAAGTTCAAATAATGCGTACGCCTTTATAGACGCCACTGTTGCTATTTCAGGTACTACTCTTACAGTTCCAAGATATGCAGAACACGCCGCCCTGTGGTATATGTATGGTTGTAATGGACAAAATATAACAAGTGTAGTGTATGCTTCTGGCACGTACGGAATGCCATACAAAGGTCCAAGAAAAATTATACGTATGTCGGGTGCTGGTACACTAACAGTTACACCTACCGCAATAGCAACACCGCCAGTTGCAAATCAAATTGTATCGGCAACCGGAGCTGTTGTTATGGCCTCATTGTACGACTTTGTTTCTTTAGTTAAAAACGGTTCTGTTTATACTATAAATGAGCAAGCTGTTGTAATATGATCAACATCAACGAGGTAAAACAGTACACAGAGTTCCTTGCCAAAAAATGGCAAAGCGGAGCTGTGTTCAGCCCCGATCAGTTTAATCTTACCATTCCTAATGTGGTAAGGTCACTGGCACGGAAGTACTATGGGACACCGGAGCAGTACCAGGTCGGAAACCCGATGCCAACAATCGGCATGGACCAGACTCAGCTCGTAGTGGATTACCTCAGCGCTTTGAAGGCTACGGAAGAACTTACCGTTGACGACCAAGGGATGGCAGATATACCGCCTGATTACATTCATAAATCTACTGCAAGATACAAGCTGATCACCACCTCAAAAGTGGTTCAGCCAACTCTTGATAACGATAATTGTGGATGCGATGACGATGGCACCACTGGAACAATACAAGGTCCGGTACCGGCCAAGACTCAAAGCAAGACCGATTACCGTCCAATAAGATTTTTGACCGATGATCAGTTCGATGCAGAACGGCAGAGTGCTATCCGCACGCCAAGCAAGAAGTATCCGATTGCACGCATGAAGGACTTGCAGATTGAAGTGGCGCCGATTGATCTTGGGAAGATAGAGCTAACATACCTCAGATACCCGAAGAAGCCGTTCTGGAATTATACGACATCTGGCGGTTTCTCAAAGTACGATCCGGTAGGAAGTCAGGACATTGAGATGCCTGAAATCTGTGCTGAAGAAGTAGTGTACATGTGCCTGAACCGCCTTGGTATCAGTATCCGCGAACCCATGCTTATACAGTGGGCAGAGCGTAACCGACAAATGGGATCATAATGCTGACAAAGAAAAAGATAGCGGAATCCATAATCCTTCGTGCAAGCGGGGGGCACCTGAGCGTTACCAATTCTATTGACGAGCGCGATATCTATGTCACCATGGACATGGTGGCCGCGCAGTTAATTGCCGAGGAGATGCGTATGCAGATGCGTGAGAAGGGCAGGAATAACATTGATGCGGCATGGGTAAGGCAATACCCCAAGGTTGAAATCATGTACGATTCCGTTACAGCAGAGTGCTATATCGAACTACCCTCTTCCCGCATTAACCTCGAAGACGATTACGATATCCAGTGGATCGGTTGGCCTCAAGGCGGACAGTCGTGGCCGCAGGAAAGCCAAGGCAGTCAGGATGCGTGGAGGCTGCTTGAAGGCGGATTCACCGGTGCTGACTACCCGTATTATCTGATTGGTAATCAGGCAAGGTTCAGAACCATGCCTAAGCGTCATAAGGGAAAGAAGGTTTTGGTGCGAATGGTGGCCGGTATTGATGGCTACGGTGATGAGGATGTATTGCCAATTCCTTCTATATTTGCTCAACGCCTGTTGGAGGAGACTGCCCGTACCTTTATGGTGCAGATTACTACCAAGGCGAAATACATAAACGATTCAAATTCAAACGTTAAGGCATGAAGTCTCTTGCGTACTGCGTATCAATGGTTCAATTAGACCGCGATGATTTTTCTTCGCGGAACTACCAGCGCTATTTGCAATACGCAATCAATACATATAAGGAAGAGATTGGTATGGGCATCAGCCCATCGGTCAACGTCATGTATGGTAATCTTGCCGACAACACCTTGGGCGTAGTTGATATGCCACAGGATTACGAGTACTATACCAAAGTGGCAATCCTGGTGAATGGGCGCTATTTGACCCTTACCTTAAATCCTGACATGCCATTAAACCGGAGATGGGATTCCTGTGGTGACGAGATCAATGATGCCGACAACAACGGCACCATGAACTTTCCAACCATTGCTTCCGCCGGATACGGATATATGTTTGCCGGACACTTCAGAGCCGGAAATTTTGTTGGAGAACTGTATGGTCTTGGCGGTGGTATGAACCGCGCCGGGTATTTTACAGTTGACGAGAAGCTGCGTCGGTTTCAGTTCACCAACGTACCACGCACAGAAGTCGTCATTGAATACGTGAGTAACGGCGCCAGCGAAGGTTCAATGGTTGATGATCTGGCAGTGCCGGTAATCCGATACGGGGTGCATCACCAGCTCTCACTGTTTGATAATGTCAATCAGGCCGACAAGACACGGTTTGCGCAGATGTTCTATGGCGCACGGGAGGCGTACCGGATCAATAAGACCGCCCCAACCATCGACGACTACCTCGATACAACCTATAAGTCCACACGATCATCACCTAAACGATAACCTATGTACTCCGGACCACAAGACACAAGAGTATTAACCGGTGTTATGGATCAGGACAGTGCTGCATGGGCGGTCGCACCTGAGAATTACCGGTATGCGTTGAATTTAATTGATACATACCAAAACAGTTTAGGGAGCAAAGCCTCTGTAAAAGGAACAACGCTAACAGCAAATCCGCTATTAGCAAACGGAAGAAATAAGGTTATTGGATCTTATGAAGATCTTGCGTCAAACACCATTATTTATTTTGTTTGGAACGAATATGGGTACCACGGGATTTACCGGTGGTATGCGGATTTTAAAGTTAGCCCAAACGGATACATTGAAGAGGTTTTTAAAATTACCAACCCCTCAATGTATGATCAGTATAATCCTAATCCATTTAATTTTCAAGAAGACAGTTTAATAACAGGCAGGATTAATCTTGTTGATGATTTATTGTATTGGACAGATGGATTCAACGATCCAAAATACATTAATATCAAGAGGGCAAACGAAACAAACAAAAGAAGGACGTATAATTTATATTTAAACAGCCTCTCGTTTGCAACCACTACCACATATACAATAAATGTTTATTTGTATGGCACACTAAGCGACACTGTATCAATAACATCTTCATCGGCAAATCTTTTTGACAGAATAAATGACGTGTACAACGGCATGCAGGCTTTGTCAGTTGTAACATCAGAAAACAAGACAGACCACATACATATTGAGTGCAACCTTTCAGGGAAATATTACATAGAAATTCTTGAGAGTACATTTAATGCGAGCGAGGTTATACCTGAAAACTTTTATCCGGATTATACAGGTGCCATCGGATACCCGCTGTTATCTGGAT
>CALMES010000097.1 GCA_937863435.1 uncultured Candidatus Peregrinibacteria bacterium | reverse complement strand
GACATGATATAAGAATTTTCTATAGTGGCAGAAGTATCGACTAATGCCAAAGATTAACGCCTGGGAGATGGCATTTGCCGCGCATGATTAGATTCATGGCGGCTTTTTTATTTGTGAAATGGAACAAAAAAAGCGCGTAATCAATTGGGAAAAGATAGAACTGGATTACCGCGCTGGTGTAAAAACTCTTCGTGAAATTGCTGATGAGCATAATGTCAGTCATGTTGCGATAACAAAAAGAGCAAATCGTGACGAATGGACAAGAGATTTAACAGCAAGGATACGAGCAAAAACTGAGGCGTTACTTTCCAAAAGCCTAGTTAACAAAGAAGTTACCAAAGAAGAAAGACTTAAAGAATCAGAAATAATTGATGTAAACGCACAAAATAATGCGCTCATACAGATCAAGCAGCGCAAGGATGTCACCAGGATGCGTGATATTGTTGCTAAGTTGGCCGAGGAGCTTGAGGCTCAGGAATCTTTTAATGCCCGTGTTGATTGCACAAAGAAGCTGACTGAATCGATGAAGTCTCTTATTGATCTTGAGCGTAGGGTTTATAAGATTGATGATGATGTAAACGTTGATTCTAACAAGCGTGTGAGTATTAAGGTTAATTTCTACGATGCCTGATATTGAGATTGAAGCCGGTTTCCCTAAGAAACTGCAATTTTTGTTCGATCGTTGCAGATACAAAGTTGCATATGGTGGCAGGGGATCGGCAAAATCGTGGTCGTTTGCCAGGGCATTGCTGATTATTGGTGTTGATGAGCAGCTTAGAATACTTTGTGCGCGCGAGATTCAGAAATCAATTAAGCAATCTGTTCACAAGTTATTGTCAGATCAGATTGTTGAGCTTGGCCTTGAGAATGAATATGAGGTTTTTGAGACTGAAATACGTGGCCGCAATGGAACGTATATAAGCTTTTCAGGGCTATCTGATCACACTGTTGCTACGATAAAATCGTTTGAAGGTTGCGATATTGTTTGGGTTGAAGAAGCGCAAACGGTATCAAAGCGATCGTGGGATATTCTTGTACCGACGATCAGGAAGGATGGATCGGAAATCTGGGTTACATTCAATCCAGAGTTGGATACTGATGAAACTTATATGCGGTTTGTGGTTAATCCACCTGACGATTGCATATCGGTGGAAATAAACTACTCAGATAATCCGTGGTTTCCTGAGGTTCTGGAAAAGGAACGTGAGCGTTGCAAGATAGTTGATCCAGAGGATTACCCAACGATATGGGAAGGCAAGTGCCGATCTTCTGTCATTGGCGCTATTTATGCCAAAGAGGTGGATGCCGCAATACGTGATGGCAGAGTGTGTAATGTTCCGTACAATCCATTGCTGAAAGTGCATGCGATATGGGATTTGGGTTGGAATGACTCAATGTTTATCATCCTCGCGCAAAGAGTGCGCAATGAGATTGGCATCATTGAGGTCATTGAAGAAGATCACAAAACTCTTGATTGGTATGTCGGAGAGCTTCAGAACAAAAGATACAACTGGGGATATGATTTTCTGCCGCATGATGGCGAGCATGGAGACTTCAAAACCGGATTAAGTGCCAAAAAGATTCTGGAGAAATTCGGCAGAAAGGTCAAAATTACCCAGAACATACCTATCGAGGATGGAATTAAAATCGCCAGGATGTCGTTTAGACAGATGGTTTTTGACAAAAACAAGTCAGCGCGACTGATTGAATGCTTAAAACGATACAAACGCTCTATAAATCGAACCACGCAGGAACCAGGGTCGCCAGTCCACGATCAGTATTCTCATGGAGCTGATTGCTTCAGGTACTTATCTTTGGTGGCTGACGAGCTAACAAACGAAACTGAAAGACGCAACATAAACACAAACTTCGCAACGTTCGGGACAACAGTATCAGGCATGGGTGGTTAATGGAAATAATTGAAGCAGAAATAGCGGATGAATTGCCGCCTGATTTGCAAGAAATACTGAATATCCATAACCAACTAAAGCAAAAACGCGAGCAAGAACGGCAAAGACAGCTTGATGCACTGAGCAAAGTTATTGCCAAGAAGCGTGACGAGGTTGTTAAGGCGCGTCGGTCTAGCGGTGTTGAGCAAATCTGGGAAGAGGATCAGCACAATTATGAAGGTGTTGATGAGTTCAATCGTGGCGGATTGAAGCCAAAGTACACTAAGTCACGGTCAACTGATGGCGGCATAATGTCGAATGCTGCTGGCGGTAAAAACATGAATCAATGCACGGCGTTTTTCAACATTACACGCCAGTTCGTTGATTCAGCATCAGCGCGCATGGGTGATATATTATTGCCAGCAGGTGATTGGAATTGGTCGATTGCGAAGACTCCGGTTCCTGAATATGTTGATCAAATCGCGCAAGGAAATGTTCTTGATCAGAGTGGCGCGATAATTCAGCCTGACTATGCTCAATCATCAGATCATGCGGAGCGCGAAGAACGCGCAGAGAATAGAATCAAGGATTGGCTAGTAGAAACGCGCTATCATGCGGAATGCCGGAAGGTTATAGAGTCATCAGCAAGACTTGGAAGTGGCGTGCTGAAGGGCTGCTATCCGAAGAAACGGCGCACAAAAGCATTTTACAATAATACTCTTGAGATAATCGAGGAAGTTGTGCCTTCATCCAAAGCAATCGATATTTGGGATTTCTTTCCTGATTATCCTAATTGTGGTGAAGATATTCAGGATGGCGAGTTTGTGTTTGAGCGTGATTATATTACCGCCAAAGACCTGAATGAGTTTGCAAATTCTCCTGAGCTTGGTTATTTTCCTGATGCGATCAAAAGAGTAATTGAAGAAGGTCCAGGTAAAAAGTATACCGATGGATCAGGCAAAACTAAGTCTGAGGATATGTTTGAGGTTTGGTATTACACTGGCTGGATCGACGTTGAACAGACTCAGATATTTGATACTGATGATCAAGGTATTGAAGGCGAGGATGATGACGAGTGCCAAGATTTTCGCATGTTCGTTATTGTTATGGTCAATGACACCATCATCAAGGGTCATGAAAGCCCATTAGACACCACGTTTCCTTACGATATGATGGTGTGGCAACGTGTGGCAAATATGCCTTGGGGTATTGGCGTATCGCGTCAAATGCGTGAGCCTCAGCAATTCATGACCGTTTCTGCTCGCAATCTGGTAGATAACATGGGATTGGCCGCTATTCCTATGATCGCGATCCGCCGCGACGGGATTGAGCCAGAGAACAAACAGTGGGAAATTAAGAAAGGTAAGGTTTGGTGGTTAACCGATGAAATGGTTAAGAACATCGGTGAATCTATACAGTTTTTGGCTGCTCCAACCATGCAGGATGAATTGGTTGCGAATATGCAACTTGCCACCAAGATGGCGGAGGATGCGACTGGAATAAACTTTCTGCTGCAAGGTCAACAAGGTTCCGCTCCTGATACCGTTGGTGGAATGGAATTGCTGCATCGCAATGCATCGTCTTTGTTGCGTAGAATTGCTCGCATTTATGATGAGAATGTAACTGAGAGACATATCAAGCGTTACCATGAATGGTTATTGCTTTATGGTAATGATGATGAGAAGTGTGATTTGCAGATTCAGGCTATTGGATCAAGCG
>CALMES010000096.1 GCA_937863435.1 uncultured Candidatus Peregrinibacteria bacterium | reverse complement strand
GCAGCGTCAGCGACGTGACCGAGTCGACACCGGGCACCGATTCGATGACGGCTCCCGCGGCCCTTGTGGATGCCGAACAGCGCGTGGCGGCGGCCAGGGCTGAGCGGGACGAGCTGCTCGCGTTCGCGCGTCGCGTCGCGGGCAGCGCCGCGTACGAGGAGCACGCCGGCCGGCGGCTGTCGCAGTTGCGTCGTGAGGCTGAGCGTCTCGTGCTCCTGGTCGCCGGGGACGGCCCCGCATGACCCCGGCCATGATCTCGCAGCCCGTCACCGTGGAGCTGGCCGGCGACCCGCTGGCCAAGCAGGTCGCAGACCTCCGCGTCCGCCTCGCCGAAGCCGAGACCACGATCGACGCGATCCACGAGTTCAGCCTCGGCTACGTCGATCTCGATGAGGGTCCTGTCCGCGGGGTGCTCGCCGGCATCAACGGCACGGCGAAGCGCTACCTGTTCGGGAGCCGGAGGCGGGTGGGGCGATGACGTTGCGTCCGTTGTCTGAGCGTGATGTGCGGATGGCCGCGCACCCCCGCACCGGCCTCGTGCAAGTCCAGGCCGGCCACCGGTGCATGTGCGTGACCCGCGGGTGCGGGCGGACGGCTGCCCCGGGGTCCGCGTTCTGCCCGGACTGCCAGCGCCACACCGTCAACCCCAGGAGCGCAGCATGACGATCGTGCAGGAGCGCCTCGACGCGCTCGCCACCCTCACCCTCAAGAACGGATCGCACCCGGACCCCGAGTCGGGGCTGTGCGTGATGGAGGCCGCGGCATGGGTCGCCGGGGAGCCGCACTCCGATCATCCGGCGTGCGTGAGCCCGGTCCTCGCGATGTTCATGCGCCGCTGGAACGACGACCTGGACGGTGAGGGCCGGCAGAAGCTCAAGGCGTTTGTGCCGCGGGTGATCGGGACGGCGGGGGACGGGCAGGACGAGGCGCGCGGCTGGCTCGCGGCGGACTGGATGATCCGCGTCCACACCCCGGCATGGCTTGGCCTCGCTGGCATCACGGACGCCGCCGCGGCGCTCCGCGCGCTCCCCGAGCTCCGCGACCCCGGGTCGCTGAAGGCGGCGCAGCCCGCCCTCGACGACGCCCGCAAGAAGGGGGCCGCTGCGTGGGCCGCTGCGTGGGCCGCTGCGGAGGCCGCTGCGGAGGCCGCTGCGTGGGCCGCTGCGAGGGCCGCTGCGAGAAAAGAATTTAACACCCGCGTTGAGGCTGCTTTTGCGGAGGGATGGACACCACGCAACACTTGGGGTTGATCCGCTGCGCTTGGCTTCGGGGTTTTGAAATTCAACAGGAGGTTTAGATGCGCTTTCCAATTGAGACCATGCGCCTTGAGAACGTCAATCGCAATGGTGATTGGACGGACTACGAATTCACCGACACCGCGCCCAATGCAGCCCGGCGCTTGTGGGTTTACTCCGCACCGGATCAGAACTATTGGGAAGGATCAGATTTCGCCCTGCTCCTTCGCTCAGAAACGGATGACGGAAGCTTCGATTATTGTGAGGTTTTACTCCCGCGAAAGATCGTTGCGGCACTTGCTTCTTTCGCTGAACAGGAGGTTTAAATGACCGCGTATTTCGACACACGCGAACAATGGCTGATGGCCGCTGTCCAAGAATTGGAACCCCGCTTCTCTGATGCGGGGCTTTCCATTCCCGCGAAGATCAAGGTGTCATGCGGCTTCGGTATCGGGGCGCGTGGCGGCAAGAAAATTCTCGGGCAGTGTTTCTCACCGGAAGTGAGCCAGTCCGGTAACACCGAGATATTCATCTCGCCCATAATCGATGACTCCCTCAAGGTCATCGGCGTGCTGGCACATGAGCTTGTCCATGCTTGCATCGGCAATGACAAGGGGCATGGTGAAGAATTTAAACGTGCTGGCGAATCGGTCGGGCTGATCGGCAAGGCGAGCGAGATGCTGCCGTGCTCGGCAATGCAGACGGACATCACCGACACCATACTCCCCATCCTCGGCACATATCCACATGCCGCGCTGGACGACTCGAAGCGCAAGCGTCAGACAACGCGGCTCATCAAATGTGTGAGTGCCGGTGGATATTCCGTGTGGACGACACGGAAACATCTCGACATTGGCTATCCCATTGATCCGAATGGCGATCAGTGTTTCCCGAAGGAGGAATGATCATGGAGGAGTGTCCATTCAAGCCGGGCGATCTTGTCGAGTGCATCAACAGCGATAGTTGTACAAGGAACGGCGAGGAAATCCTTACGGTCGGTTTGTGCTACTGCGTCAGAGGCGTTGATGGGCCTTCGAAAGGGGTGGATACCCACCGGGGATGGCTTATCGATATTGACACATGCGACGACGGAAGGTCGGGCGCATTTTTTGAGCGCGACCCGTCGGGGGCGCGGCGCTTCCGCCTCTTCTCTGAACTGCACGGTGATTAAATATCACAAGCACGCAGTGCGTAAAAATTACTTGCACGTCATGCCGAACTGAACTATCAACACATCGAAAGGAGAACTGACATGTATACCATCAAGCTTAACCGGACTCTCTCTGTCGAGGAACGTCCGGCTCTCATCAACTCCATCCGCTTTGTCCCGCTCATCGGGCCGAAGGTGGCGAAGCGCATCTCGGATGGCGAGACTGTCACGCTCGATCTCGACTCGGACGCACACGCCAAGCTGATGCGCTGCGATAAGGCGGATTGGCTCACGGTATCGGCGGGCGGGGTTTCGACCTCCCCTCCTCCGGCTGTTCCTATCACGAATTCGGACCCCGCACAGCAGCTTGCATCGGCACTTGCCGCGCTGATGGGTGGCGCGATGAACACCGACGCCATCAAGAAGATGGTGAATGATCTTGTCGATGAGCGCTTCGCTGGGATTCCCACAGTCACGATCAAGCTGGAAAACCGCGAGGGTGAAACGCTTGAACTCGACGGGCTGCATCATCCGATGTTCCCGAAGCTTCTCAAGGCCGCGAACTGTCGGTTGTCCAATGGCTATGCTCCGAATATCTGGATTGCTGGCGAGAAGTCCTCCGGCAAGTCTCATGCGGGGCGGTCGCTGTCAGATGCACTCGGCCTCAAGTTCTACGTCATGGGCACCCTCTCCATGGAGCATCAAGCTATTGGCTTTGTCGATGGCGCTGGCAAGTATCACTCGACCCCGTTTGTCGAGTGTTTCCGCAACGGTGGCGTGATTCTCATGGACGAAATCGACTCCTATGAGGCAGCGCCCACGCTTGCTTTAAACGGCCCGCTGGCGAACAACTACATGTATCTGCCGTCCGGTGAGTTTGTCGAGCGTCATAAGGACTGCATCATCATCGGCGGTGCCAATACGTGGGGATTGGGTGCCACATCGGACTTCATCGGGCGCAACAAGCTTGACGCTGCGTTCCTCTCTCGCTTCCCGGTGAAACTGACGTGGAACATTGATGTTGCGCTGGAACAGCAGATCAGCGGCAACAAGAAATGGGCGGAGCGTGTACAGGCTGCACGTGCTCGGGCTAAGGCGAAGGGCCTCAAGATCGGCATCGATGCTCGCCATACCACGGCGGGTGCGGCGCTCATTGCGGGTGGTTTCTCCTTCGATGAGGCAGCAGAGATGACATATCTCGCAGAGCTTTCGGCTGAACAGAGAAAGATGGTGGAAGGCGTGTAAGCCCGCTCCGCGGCGGTTCGGGGTTTTAAATTTAAACGGAGGATTGCATCATGAGACAGTTCACAACCGAGATCAATGGCCGTCGGGCTGATGGCACAATCTTCGATTCGCTTAGCGAGGCGCATGAAAAGTGTTTTGCGTCCGTTAATCACTGGAATTCGGGCTGGATGGGTATCAGTCAGAAAGACACCGAACGCAAATTCAAGAGCGGTGACGATGCTGAAGTCCCCGCATCTGACAAGCTGATCGAGGAGCTTCAGAGCAAGATTGAGGTTCCGACCTCTCGCTATCGTGTGTTCGACGCGGTGGCGGGAGGCGTTCCGAATGTCCCCGCCTATCTTGCCAATCAGCCGCAGTCCATGCGGGTACGTCGCAAGACCAAGGAACAAATGGCACCACTCACCATCGCGGTCGATCTTACGTCATCGGCTGGGATTGATGCTGATTACCTCACGAAACGGGGTGTTGCCATCCTCGCTTTGGTTCGCTCGCTTGCAGCCGTTCGGCCCGTTACAATATGGGCGGGGTGTGGATTGAGCGATGCTGGATACAACAAAAACCGCGCGGGGTTTTGCTGGTTTCAGCTTGACACCTCACCACTCGATCTCACCCGTGCGGCCTTCCAGCTTACGTCGGGCGGGGTTGGGCGGGGAATGTGCTATCAGTACATCACGAAACATCACAATGGAGGTGGTGGATGGCCGTTCGCTTCGGTTGATACGTGGCGCAAAAATGCGACCCCGTTCATTGAACAGTGGTTCGGCGGGGAAGTGCTGTTCATTCCGCCGGTCTTTCAGAAGGATGAATTCAACAAGCCGGACAAATGGCTGATCGAGAAGATCAAGCAGTATGGCGGGGAGTTGATCGAGCAATAGGCCCGCTCCGCGGCTGGCGGGGTTTTAAAATGGAGGACTGACATGGAATACATCATAGCCCCGCTCATCGGGCTCATCTATGGCGGCGGCTTCGACGCCTCACGCGAGGCGGGCAAGTCGTGGTGGTGGTCAATCACATGGCCGTACCATGTGACACACAGATTCGTGACCATTCTCACCGCCGTGAAGATCGAGATCGTCGCAAGGAAGGACTAACATGCTTACCATGAGCGATTATGATAGGTTGCCTCGTCGCATACGAGAAGTTCTCGCAAATTGCGTGAACGTAAGCGTTGCATACGATATGTGGGATATTGTTGAAAACGGCATTGACGACGGGCTCTCTCATGACGAGATCATCGGAAAAATAAAAGAGTCGGATCGAGTCTTGACAACATGCCGCTATCTTGAGCGCGGCTTTGATTTCATTCCCAACCCACTGTAATCAAAGGAGGATATCATGGGTCAATATCACATTTGGGTAAACCTCAACAAGCGTGAATACATCGATCCTCACAAGCTTGGATCGGGCCTCAAGGCATGGGAGCAGATGGCGAACCCCGGCATCGGGCGAGCGCTTGTTGTTCTCATGACGTGCCCCGAGCCGCGCGGTGGCGGCGATCTCGAAGAGCACGAATATGTTGGCCGTTGGCACGGCGACCATGTCGTGATGGTCGGAGACTACGCCGAAGCGGACGATTTTCAAACCCCGAACGGGGTGCCAAAACCGAATGAACTTTACGACACCGAGGCGACGGGATTCACGGATGTAACGGACGGCGTGTGCGCTGTGATTGAAGACGAGATGGCTGGAAGGTTTGTTGGAGACGGATGGCGGAGATTTCTCACAAAAGAAGATGTGGTGACGAAACATCGCGGCGGAGAGCAGATGACCGGAATCGTTACAAGTGTTGAACCAATAACCATTCAATGGAGCGACGGAAAGAAACAGACAATCAAAGACGCATCGAAGAAGATTGACTTCTTCTAAAATAATCTCTTGACACTGGCTGCAAATCACTTCACATTCAAGATCGAGCAACAAAGGAGACAGACATGCTCAATATCGAAAACGACGTGCCGATGATCGAACGTGGCATTCCAATTCCCGCGCGGAAGAAGAGCCTCGGTGCCAAGCAGAAGTACCCCTTCCGGCAGATGAAGGTCGGTGACAGCTTCTTTGTGCCGAACAAGATCGTGCAGCGCTTCTATCCGACCATTCGTTATGCCGAGCAGAGCATCGCCAAGGCAACCGGCGCGAAGGTGCGGTTCCACATCGCCAAGTGGAAGAATGGTTCCATCGAGGGCGTTCGCTGCTGGCGCGAGAAGTGAGTGAACTACACGCTCATCGCTGAGCACAACGGGCGGGTCTACACCGTGTTGGAGAACGTGAGTATCCATCGCTGTGTGGCCCGCTTTTCTTATGAGCGCGAGGCTCTTAAAGAGGTTCAGCGGAAACACAATATCGTCATTAGGTTTAAATGTGTGCCATGGAAAAACGTGAAATAGTCAAAGACCTCCTCGTTCACCTTATTGCGGCGACAAGCTTATTGGAGCGCGGAGGAAGGAAGGCCGCGGCATCTGACAAGATGTTTGCCGCGATGCTTTCGGACTACAAAAAATCAATCGCGCGGGGTCGGAAGTTTCTGAAAGAGCTTGACCCTTCTGCCGAAAACAGATAATCTTAAATCACAGAAAGGACGAGCCCATGAAGATGCGTGTTGTAGGTGGAATGGCCGATTATCTCTCGGATGCTTCCACGAAGAAGACCCTCCACGATGCCGAAGACCTCATGACCCCGACAGAGGCGGCGGAACTGAAGGCGATGATGGATGTGCCTGTGACATGGACATTCCCCGCGAAATACAGCGCCGTGCTGGCGAATGTGTTGCAGGAACACATGGCACAGATGGCGATGCGGATGCTTGCCGCGGAAATGCAAGGGGATAACGAGTCCGCCGAACTGATGCGAGCCGCTGGCGGAGCCACGCTTGAGGTGCTGGAATCCCTTGAGAAGGCCGACCCCGGTAAGCTCTTCGATCATGCGAAGGCATTGCGGGATCGCATCGCTTCTCGGGCGGAGATGGTCAACAATATGAAGGGCGGGGTTCAGTGAAGCCTTTTAAGCCGCTTGATCTTCTTGAGGGGGTTGGCGTCGAGAAGGCGATGCTGACCCTTCAAGCCCTCGATGAGGCATTGGCTGTGCATCTCGGATCAGACACAGAGGCGAAGGTTGTGGTGGTGTCCTTCCTTTTGGGTAGGCTCACCCGTAATTCGAAGGTTGAGGCTGATATGGTGTTTGGGATGATTGAGGGTGCCAGAGTGATTTAGCCCGCTGCCGCGGTGGCTTCGGGGTTTCAAAAATGGAGGACTGACATGGAATACATCGGCATCATGATCATCGCCGTCATGGTCGGGTTGTGCGTTCTCGACAAGGTGGTGGGGCGCAAAGTGCCATGACGGCTCACCTCGATTTAAACTTCTCGATGAAATCTATGGAGACTGACATGATCGACATGACGAAGACATACCGCACCCGCGATGGCCGGGAGGTTCGGATTTATGCGGTGGATGGCGCGGGCAAACACTGTGTGCACGGAGCCTACCGAGAAGATGATGAATGGCACGCAACGGCATGGACAAGTTATGGGGACCATTCGTACAGCCACGATAAAAAGCTCATCGAGGTAAAGCCCCGCATCAAGAGAACGATGTGGGTGAATGTGTATGACGGAATTGAGTGTCTGCATAAGACAGCGGAATCAGCCAAGATGGGCCGCATCATGGGTAACGGAGGCTGTCTCGCCTGCGTCAAGATCGAGATAGACTGCGAGGAGGGAGAGGGACTGTGAATCATGATAGGACGCGCAAATTCCGGCGGGACGGGGTTCCGATATTTTTCAGACCCCGCTCGCTGGACTGGGACGATCTCAACCAGCAATGGAAGATCGTCGGCACTAACGCCACCACGGGGAAGGATGAGGCATATTTCATGCCGGATGGAGAATGGAAATGAACATCGATGTGCCGATGAAGATTGATTATATCGGGGGGCATTGCCCGATTGAGGCCGAAGGCACTATCGGGAAGAAGAGGTTTCTCTTCACTGCCCGGTGGTTTAAATGGAAGTTTGTTGTCGGCGTGGATGTCCATAAGCCCGACTGGCAGCACATTGAGGAATGGCCGGATATCAACCGCACTGCGGGGGAGATCACTGTAGCGGAAGCTGAAGCTCTTATACGGAGAGCGGCAAGGCTTTATGTGGAAGATGGGTTATGACGCTCGGGCCGCTAGGGCCGTCGGGGTTTCAATTTTAACGGAGACAACGCATGAAGAGACGTGGATTTCTCGGAGGCATTCTCGCATCTCCCTTGGCACTTAAAGCCGCGGCGGAAGAAAAGATCGCAAGCCTTTCGAATATCTACATGAAGGGAACGACGCAAGTTAGCACCTCCGTTCTTGAGGACATCGCCATCGCGCGCGATTCGTGGGGCGGCGAGAGCGTTGGCATCAGTGGCGAAAGCTGGACGGCACGCAGATTGAAAGAGCTTCGCTTGCTGAAGACATTTGCGCCGCAACTTCTTGAGAAGAAACGACGCGCTGATGCTCGACGCGTGCATGAGATTGACCCCGATCTTGCGGGGCTGCAATCAATGAGCCTTGCTGCAAAGATCGCGTTCCAGCGCGAAAGGCTGTATAAACGCTCGTTAGAGGAGGAGCAGACATGGATCGAGAGACTGGAAGAGGAAGCCATAAGGAGATCGCTCGGATGACACCGCGTGGAATATGCGCTCTATGCCGTGGTTCCGGCAATCTCTGGTGCCAGCAGGAGAAGCATGAGTGGCATGTGTGCCCCGGCTGCGGCGGAGCCGGTGTGCGCTATCTGTATTCCGCTCCGATCATCAACGCGAAGTTCCGCAGGGAGACAGCATGACACAGACACCGATGCAGAAGGCCGTGGAGGCGGGGGCAAAAGCCATTCAGAATGAATGCGGTTGTGAAGGTGGGTTGTCAATGCACAGGGTTGACGCCCAAGCCGCCCTCACCGCCGCCCTCGCGTCTCTTGAGGCTGATGGCTGGAAGCTGATGCCGAGGGAGGCGACGGAGGGGATGTCGCATGGCGGAGCGGTGTCACTTGAGCATCCTACCGTTCGCATGGAAGGGCCGTCAGCACACAACAAACGAAGAGCGGCCCGAGCCTATGAAGCCATGTTCAACGCAGCGCCGGAGGTGGATTAAACATCAAGCTCGGGCCGCTGGGCCGTCGGGGTTTTAAAAAATGGAGGATGAAATGAAAAGCGAACAAACCGAAGAAATCAAACAGAGACTTAATCGCGCCATGGAGGGAATATCGATTGTGTTTTCCGCTCTCGGAGTGCGCGCGATGGGGAAGCATCTCACCGTCGATCAAGCCATGAATGCCGGAACAGAACTTCAAGGAGTCGTGGACAATCTCCGCGCCATCCAAGTGATGATCACCTTCCAAAATCCGTCGGACCATCAGCCTCCGGATCGATGAAGGATGTGCCGGAATATTCAAACCCCGGCACTTCCGGCGTGCCGCACATATCAGCAACAGTCATCGCCGCGGGGATTGTTTCTTCTCCGGGGCGATATCGCCACTGAATATCCGCAAGTTCCCCCGCCAAAGCCTTGTATCCGGCACCATCGATATAGCTGTCCATGTGTGTCGGGGTTTCAACTGCGCGGCATGTCTTAACCCAATCCATCGCAAGCGCAACCTCGTGCGGTTTGATTTCTTTTCCAAAAATAACAGACCAACCCGTCGCAATACGGCTGAAATTTACGATTGGTGGGCCATATGTTTTTTCCCTGTCTCCCGTAATCAACACATTTGCTTCGTTCAGGATATCAGTTCGATGCATTTTCATTACCTTTTAATGGATTGAAGTCTCCAAAAATCTCTTTGGCCGCTGCCCGTCTTGCATCCGAGGCGGCATCAAGCGTATCAAAAGTTCCTATGTAGATTTGTTTTCCGTCAACCCCAATGTATGCATAGTAGCTGCCAGACTTATTCATCGCAACCCCAACAACCCCAAGAGAAGAGACCCGTTTAGGTGTGCGGTTAATTATGTTTTCGCGGCGGGTGGCCAACCGGAGATTCTCGATTCTATTGTCAAACGAGTTTCGATTAATGTGGTCAATTTCCATTCCGAGCGGGATGGGGCCGTTAATCATTTCGTAAATGATCCGATGTTCGGCGAAGCTTTTGTTGCAAACACTAACGATTCTTCGCTTTCGTTTGTGGTTGATGCTGCCCGCTCGCGTATTGGCGTATCGCGAATTCCACTTCTTACTCTTTTCCGAATTATAGAGCCAATATAATTTCCCGTATTCATATCTGAAATGATCCTGCCAATTAGGCATTTAAATCCACCTCATCCAGTTCATTAATGCTCACAACTGTGCCGGTCGGAATCACCACGCGCCCGCCGGTCACGTAGCTACCATCGTCCGCCTTGTACACGTCACGCACGAGCGTGAGGTGCGCCTTATTTTTTCGCCATATGATGCCGACAGTGTGAACAAGCACGGGCTCAAGCTTGAAGTCCGACGGAGCCCATTCGCCGCCATCATCAACAATATCGTGCCATTTGACCAAGACAAGCTTCATGATCTTGGGTGCCGTAGAGGATTGGACGGGTTTTGAAATCACAGCAAATCCTCCGTCTCTCCACGCGGTTCCTTATACGTGGTTGTGTCGCGGTCGTAAATAAGTTTTGCTTCCCCGACCTGCCCGCACCACGAATACCGAATCTTCCATACATGCACTTGAACAAATGGAGCCTCATCCATATCGCGATGAATTGTGATGCCGTTGTCGGTCTTGTTAAAAAAGTTGGCCGAGCCGGATATCTCGTACCCACGGGGAGGCGCATATTTCCCATCGGCACCCCTCTGTAGTTTCTGCGGGTGAGCCACAAGCCATACATGAACCCCGTGCGCCATCGCAAAAACCTTGAGGCGCGTCATCATCAAGCTCACGAATTCCGTCTCTGACATATCGCGGGGGCGCGCAATGAAATTATACGGATCGCAAATTACTCCGCGCACACCATACCGCATGACCGCAGCTTTAAGCCGCTCAATGATCGAGTCAAGATCGGCGAGGTCGCCGTTGTCTTGGTGGACAAACAAGAAGTGGTCCTTCACCCACTCCAAACCAGCCTCAAGCTCCGTCTCCGACACGCGACGACGATCAAAACTCCGGAAGAATGGAGCCTCAACACGCTTCGAGATTAGCTTCGCAATATGAAGGCGGGGCTCGTTTTCAAAAGAACACACGGCAAATCGCCAGTTTAAATTACATGCAAGGTTCACCATTAGGTTGTCGGCCCACTCCGACTTTCCGGAACCGGGTAAACCTGTGATTGTGGTCAGTTGCCCCGGCGCAACCGAGTATATTTCATCAATTACTCCCCATCCGGTTGGAGCGCCCCTTCCCAGCCCCTCTGTATAAAGCGTCCGGACATCTTTAGCGAAGTGCTCGACATCGTAGAGTCCTTCGACGGGCCACGGTTCGGCGCGATTAACATCCTCAAGAACTGCGCCCACTCCATGCTTAATGAGGACTTCATTTGCATCTTTCTCTCTCCATCGGACGCGCCAACATTTTGCCTTCCCGATACGTCGGGCAAGCTCTTCTGCCAACGCATCGCCTTGCTCATCCATATCGACTGCAAGGATAATCTTCGGCGCAGCATCAATAATGGCCTTTGAATTCCACACATATTGCCACTTCCCGTCATCGTTCGCGGGATCGATGGTGCCGCCCTTAACAGTCTTGGGTGCTCCGTTAGGTACAGAAACCGCCGCTACCCCGCACTCCTTCATCGCGAGCGTATCCGGTTCGCCCTCTACAATCAGAAGATCATCCCCCTCCTTGACGTGCTGTATTCCAAAAAATGTTCGGGGTGCCTGCCAGCAACGAATGCCATCATTCTTCTCGGCAAGAAGACGAACTTTGCTCGCGTCCACGGCCCCATCAACAATATACGGGAACCCGATAGCATCGCCCTTGCTCCATGACGCGGCGTAACAATTAAAGAATTGTGCCGCTTCAAGCGAAAGACGGCGAGCGGAAAGCCACGCAATATGCTCAGATTGGAGAGGCGGAAGCTCGCTTAGCGCTCTTGTGCTCCGCGGTGGCTCATTGGTTCGGGGTTCGAATTTCACGACGTTATCGCGCAATGGAATGATACCTTCTGCTTCGCAGCGATGACATTTAAACACGATGCGTTCCGCGTCTCGGTGTGTCGAGAGGTCGGTCGCAAGCTTGTTCTGTTTCGAATGTGTCTCGTGACACCATGGACAGCGCGTCTTATGCTGCCCGAACTTCACGGTAGCTCGGAGCTTGTCTTCCGGGGTCAATCCCCGCCTCCCATAATTTTGAGACCCCGCAAACGATGAGACGTTTCGGGTGCCAAGGTCAAGAGCGGGGTTTGAAAATTATCCGACGATAGCGTGACGGGCGCTCACCCACGCCCAATATACCTTCGCTACAATCTTGGGTGCCCCGTCATCGATCATTGCGTCATACAGCGCGCGATCTGCCTTGGCGTAGGTTCCGTGGCCCTTGCGAACTTCCTTGCATAAATAATCATGAATTACCGCAGCCTTCTTGTAGCCTTGTGCATTCATCGATCCCGGCACTGACGCAAGGTCAGTTTTAAACCCCGCAGGCACGACGACATTACGCCACATGAAATTCGCGGTGAGCTTGTATATTTGCTTGCCAGTGAAGCCGAATTCACCGGGCATTTCTTCGAGGAGGAGGGGGAGGGGGAAATGAGGATTCATGCTTCGCTCACAAAAGATTACTTTTTGACTGTCTTAAACTCAAAGATGTAGTGCCCGCCGCGGTTCCACTGTTCCATGAAGCGAGAAAGAAAAACGTCATTTTCAATGATCCCGATGACTTCTTCAGCGCCGGACCACCCGCCTGTCGAGAAATAACATTTGATTACCGAATGCCCCAGCCTACTCGTGCCCTCCTCTTCTTCATAAAAAGCACAGCAGTTAGCGGCGCAGTTCCTTAGTGTGTCTCGAATCCACCTTTCCATGTCTTCCCAACACTCGGAAGGCGCTGTTTCAATCTTGTTCTCAACCGCAGAAACGCTCTCTTCTGTCGGATATCCATCTTCCCATTCAATGTCGGGTATCATTCCATCTCCTTTTTCACTATGTGAAATTTTGTTTAACTCAGTGATAAATCTGACTGCTCAGACCGGAAGCGGAGCAGAGGCCCCGTCTTTGCCTTTAGACCTTGTTGCGTGGAGGCAAAGCTTCGCTGTCTCCAACGAAGCTAAGGGTTCTGCTCTGGACGGAGCCGCTATCGCTTCAACCCTTTCGATTCGCACAACCTTTTCACAGGCCAGCCGGGGTCACTCGGTCAGCTTTACGTGCGGCTTCATATGACGCAGACCATTGGCACAAGCTAATCGGTCAACCGGTGCCGGTCTTGTAGGTTCCCGCAAGGGAGAGCCTACTCCGTGCCCCACCAAGTAGTAGCGGGCACTTCGCTCATGCCATTGAGAGGCCCGATGATCCGCCGCTCGTCTGGTTAACGCCGCTGGGTCGGGGTCCGTAGGGGACTGGCTATTCGATAATCATAAGACGTTTCGCGCCGGATTGCAAGCCTGTTCAAACCTGTTCAATCCCGATCAAGATCGGCCTCGCCCATCAAGCTTTCGAGATAATCGCGGAGGAGGAATCGCATCTGCATGGACTTCTTGAACGCCTTGCGCTTGCTCCGCGTTGACAGGATGTCTTCGATGATCGCCCGTACCGCGGCGTGCTTCATGGACGCGAGATCACACACGAATTCGAAGTCTTCGCTCGCCAGCCATGCCACGATCCCCCGGCGTATTGCCCGATCCCGAGATGACGCATCGACCATGCTCTGCGCGACAACGGAAACCCACAACATATGCTCCCCCGACGCCTTGATATCACCCAACGTAAAGAGTGCCGCGTAATTACTTGATTCCATTGTTCCCTGTTTGTTCCAGTAGGCGTTTCCAGTTACGCGCGATTGTCTCGAATTCTTCGAGTGTCGCGTTGTTCTTGATGCGATTGGCTCTGGTTGAGATCACCCAAATATTGTCGGGGGTGTATCCGCGGGATGAATCGATCCGGTCGAGCGATGGGGATGTATCGCGGTCGCCGTCGCTCATACTCATTTGAACGCGGAGGAGAGGGCAGTGGGAACACCACAGGGCGGCGATATCTTCAACGGTAACGGTAAAATCCAAACCCCGCTCCATCGCCCTCGCCTTGGCTTTTTCCCAAAGTCGGTGAATGCGGCCCTCAACGGTTTGGCGCTGGGTGCGCATGTAGGCGCGGTGATATTCGTAAGCACCGGGGGTGAGAACGCGTCTTACGCTGCTTATGGAGTGCCCGGTAATGCGGGCGATCTCAGCGCGCGTCTTGCCTTCTTCATCGAGGAGGCGAATGGTTTCGTGGTCAACAAAGAGTTGCTTACCCAAGACGTGACACCGTGATCTCGGCGCGAGGGTTTGTCTTGTCGAGACCCCAATAAAGGTGTATCTCTTTGATTTGTCTATCGTTTTTTAGGCACACGCCTTGAAGCAAATCTTGAATCAGAGAGCAATCGAGGTCCGGCCTTCGGGATTTGTAAAAGATCGTGGCAGTCAGAGCGACATCGCCTTCGATCAGTGGCGTGATAGGAACGGCTTGTTCCCGAAACGTCTTCGAGTAGTTGAGTGCCTTCGCTGATTTGATGAGCCTTCGTCCTGTCCAGCGGGAGGAATTGGATTTGCTGGCGGGTTCACCGTAGATAACCCCTTGCCATTGACGGGTTTCGCGTGCGATAGAGGGCTTATGCAGTTCTCAAATCCCCATAACATCCCACAGGTTCTCGTAGACGCGATGCTAGACGACGACTACACGCGGGGGGACGCGGAATTATCCGTGACCCAATTGATATCCCCTCCGCGGATCGTTATACTTCAAGAGAGATTTAAACACAATATGGTGGTGGATATCGCCACCCGCGTTCCGAGCCTAATGGGAAGGGTGCTCCACAAGATTTGCGAGCAATACGCCCCGCCCGAGGCAATCACCGAAGAGCGCCTTTTCGCCACCGTCGATGGAATGAAAATCTCCGGAGCCGTTGATCTTCAGATACCGAAGCCAAACGGGAAATGGGCGATACACGACTACAAGTTGACAAAATCCTACGCCGCAATGGACGAGAAAATCGAATGGGAACAACAGCTTAACATTTACGCACACCTCATGTCCCTTAACGGGAGGGAGGTGGACGAACTAAAGATTGTGGCGATTCTGAAGGACTGGCAGAAGAAGCTTGTTGATGTGAAGGCGGGGTATCCTCCGTGCCAAGTGATGACAATTCCGATCCGCCTCTGGACTCCGGAGGAGCAGGTGAATTTTACACGGTCACAAATTGTTAACCACCGAAAGGCGCGAGAGGCGCTTGACAAGGGATTACCGATTGAGGCATGTTCCGAAACGGCCCGATGGGTTAGAGACGAAACGTGGGCCTTGATGAAAGAAGGGCGGAATGCAGCAATCAAACTCTATGACAACCCCTACGACGCCGAAGCCGCCGCAGCAGAAAAAGGCGATGAATTCTTCGTCACCTACCGCCCCGGCACCCCAATCCGCTGCGCCGGAAACTACTGCGGCGTCGCAGAGTTTTGCCGCGTGTGGCGTTCAGACCCACGCTACACTCCATGAGGCCATGCTTGCGGCTCAGTCTGAGTGCCGGAATGCGCGGATGAACCGCGAGAACACGCATTTCCGATCTCGCTATGCCGATCTTGTCGAGGTTCGCGATTCTGTTCTTCCGGTGTTCCAGCGTCACGGGCTGCTCATCCAGCAGAGACCCCGCCTCATGGATGGGGCGTTTATTCTCGAAACAAGCGTGATCCACGTTGCCACGGGAGAGGCGGAGACATCTGAGTTTCCGCTGAATGGCGATGTAAACAAGATTCAAACCATGGGGAGCACGTTGTCCTATGCCCGTCGTTATGCCCTTTCAACTGTCGCGGGCATCGCCGCGGACTCTGATAACGATGGCAATGAACAACTCCCCGCCCCTACTCGAATCATCTCTGGCACAACAAACATTGGCGCAGATAGCGACCGGACGCTCCTTTGACGTGGAGTGGGGTGATCAGCGCCCCGAGAATTTTGATTGGCTCGCATGGCGAGACTTGCTTGTCTACTGTCTCCGTCTCCAATCGACGGAGCAGGACTTGATCGAGTATTGGCGTGCAAACGCCTTGCTGATCGATTACGTGCGTAAACAAGACCCCGAATTGTTCGGGGTTATCAAGGATGCTTTTAGCAAGCGGAAAGCGGAGATAAAGAATGGCTGAATTCGACAACACCAATCGCGGTGCGATCTTCAAGAACAATCGCAAGGGCGACAACGAGAAGGCTCCCGACCTCAACGGGAAGATCAATTGGAAGGGCGAAGAGATTGAAATTTCTCTATGGCGTCGCACCTCCGGGAAGGGCGAGCAGTTCTATTCGGTCGCTCTGAAGGAGCCCTACAAGAAGGACGGCGGGACGGTATTCACACCCCCGAAGGCTGAAGGCGCTCGCGCGAAGCTTGATGATGAGGTGCCGTTTGCACCGGAGGTGCGGTGATGCCAGTCGGACAAGTGGGGTTGGATGCTGACCCGATGCTGCAATTCTTTGGGTGGGAACACCTCCCTTCGCACCTTCAGGCCGTAAGCAAGCCGTTTGGTGAGCTTGCGACGTTGATGGTTGACGCTCTGCCTCGTAATCCAGAGCGCACCGCGGCCCTCCGGAAGCTGCTTGAAGCAAAGGATTGCGCGGTGAGGGCCTGCATCTACAAGGGCTAACATGAATGCTGCGGAGTGATGCCCGTAGAGCCGGTAGAGGTTTCCTCCTCCTTTCCCTCGTGACCGGCACCCTATCTCGCTCAGACGGCGCTCGCCTTTCGGGGTTTCAAGTTTAAACGGAGATAAATAAATGGAACTTCCCGCCTACGTTCTCGCGGAAATAGACCGGCTCACATCTCTTTTCGACAAGGCTTATCCGGACGTAGATAAGCCAGATGAGGGGCGTCCGTCGATGGGTTTTGTTGTTGGCACCGCGTACAGCACTCAACAACACGAATACTGCGTCAATCTTGTTTCGGCGAAGCTTATTGAGTTAATCCTTATGGAGGCTGGTGAAACAGACCTTGGGGAGATTCAATGGCGCATACGCCCCACCTTGAAGCTGACCGATGATGGGATGCTTTTTGCCCGCGCTCGCGTATGGATGAAATAACATGTGCACAGTGTCCATGATTTCTGATGGATGGCGCAAACAATTCCCAGAGCGCTGGCCGAATGTACTGGAGCCGGCATATCACAATCGATATGCGAGCCTTACACAGTATGTGACGAAGGCTGAGTTCGATGCGCTCAAGGCGGAGGTCGAGGAGCTTAAGAAGCTCCTCATCGCCGCAAAAGAGTTTGACGCCAAGACCGGCCAGCCCGAGTGCCACATGGATGAGAAGGTGGCGCTGATCAAGAGGATCGCCGAGCTTGTCGGCGTCAACATGGATGACGTTTTCCGTGATCATGAGGCGGGGTCATAAAATTACTTCTTGACAAGCAAAGGCGGAGTGGTAACATCTGCGTCGATCAAGGAGGATCACATGGCAAAAGCAGCAGTAAAGAAGACCGAAAAGAAAGCCGTTCCGCCAGACGAGGGAACGTACATTGTTATGGAGCGATATGGCGACTCTCCGGAGGGGTGGTCATTTTGGGATGGGCGCTACGTCTCTGTGTCGGAGGCCAAAGAAGCCGTTGAAAAAGACGGTGAGGAAGACACACCGTATGAAATTTATCGCATTTCATGCGATGCAAAATCAACTGTGGCCAAGAGGCTGTGGGAATGACAAGCACAGACGATTGGTGGGATCGTGTAGAGCTTCCCCATTCGTTTCAAGTTGAGGACCGCCCCGCCGCCATTAACACGGGGCTTCTCGACAAGGACGGAAATCCGATCTACAGGGATCGCCCGCGTGTGGGGTTCGTTACGGATTTTTCAAAACCCCGCATTCGGGTTAAGGCGGTGACGCGATGATCTTCACCTTCGCATTATTCGACCGGGCACTCGACATCATCGGCTTGGGATCGCTGATCTATTGGGCCATTAAGGGCACGGTGAAGTTTACCAACTGGCGCAATCAAAGGAGGAGCGCGCGATGAGGAATGATGTACATCTTTTAATTGAAGCAGCGCAGAGCGTTCAAACTGCCGCAACACATGCGCGAATGAAACGGCGCATCATGAAGGCCCGCGCACGAGCGGTGAAGCTTCAGCGCGAGACAACCGAGATCGACAAAAGCATGTCGGAGCTTCAGTCAATGGCGGCGGCGGGGACATCTCATCGCCGAACGGTTCATCTGGCGCGTATGTTTGCGAAGGGTGTGCCGCATGTACGGGTTGAAACCCGGCCCCGCAAAGGCTGGGATCAATGGGGAAGACGCCTTTACCGACTTGCGCCGGACATTGCAAGCTACGTTAGCTGGCACGATGACCCGAAGTTTCACAATGTAACTCCGGAGCAAATCCGCGAGTGGCTGTTTAAATAAGGAGAAGCACATGAACCGAATCATTCTTTCCGCCCTTGCTGTGTCGGCATTTACAGTACCGGCTCTGGCTGAGCCGCAAACCGTGACGCTGTGTACGGGTGCCAAGGAAGGTGTTTACGCCGCCGCTGGCGAAACAATCGCCAATTTCGCGGGGTCGGACATCACCATTCAAGTCGTGTACACCGATGGCACTTTCGATAACATGTCTCGTCTTCTCGCTGCCGATGGCTGTGATGCCATGATAGGCCAGCCCGACGGGCCGGTGTATCTGAAGCGCACGAAGCCGTCCGATGCGGCGCGAATCAGCCGCGTGATGAAGCTTCATCGGGAGTATCTGCAAGTGCTGTGCTCAAAGGAAAGCGGCATTGACGATCTCTCCGATCTGAAGGAGACCGATACGGTTGCGATTGGTCCGCCGGGTTCGGGATCGTGGTTGATTTGGCAGAACTTCATCGAGCAAGATGATTTCTACGCCAAGATCAAGACAACGACCGACGCGAAGCTCATTGCGCTGACATCGGTGGCGTCAAACGAGACACAGTGCATGGTTGTCCCGAGCGGGGTTCCAAACGGCGTTGTCAGTGAGGCGGATGCCAATTTCGGCGACTCTGTGGAGTTTGTCAGCGCGACCGACAAAGACTTCAACGATGCAGAGGATATCGACGGCAAGGCGCTGTATGAGTTTGTGAAGGTGCCCACAAAGCAGTACCCCGTCACGTTCAATCGGTATTGGTCGGCACCCAAGACTGTATCGTGGAATGCGAGCCTTTACGTGAACAAGGCAAAGATGACCGCGGATAAGCTGAATTCGCTTCTGAAGGCAGCGACCCGCGCCCGTTCAACAATTCTCGCGAACTACGGTCAGTGATGGACATTCTGTCCCCGAAAGGGATGGAAACACTTCAACAAGAACGCGAGGCGGTGGACATGTTCTGCCGCCTATTTCCGCAATTTTCTTGCGTTTTAACCCGAAAAGACACATTTTGCTCTATTGACGCCGTGTTTGTTCGTGACAGCGTAATCGAGGCTTGTGTTGAAACAAAATGCCGAAAAATGACGTACGCAGAGTTTGTTGGCAGGTTTAAATCAAGCTGGCTCATCACTGAGGATAAATTAATTCGCGCTGGGAAAATGGCGGACCTTCTTTGTGTGCCCCTTGTTGGGCTTCTGTTTCTTGTACCAGAAAAAGTGTTGTTGTACAAGAAGCTCTGGCAGGCGGGGTCGTACTGTGTCCCGGTCGAGGTGCGTGAAACATGGACACAAAAAACAGTGAACGGAGGATTGGCGGTCAGGAAAAACGCTTTTGTTGATATGAGCCAAGCAAAGGTTATTCGTTCCGCAGATTAGCGAAAGCTGAAATTATCGGCGTCATTGCGAGGCAAAAAGAGGTCTCCCGAAAAAAATCAGCGGAACTCAGAGGCTACGAAAGGAAGGCGCTGGATAACGAACGGCGCAGAGAACAAAATCATTCGAAAATTTGACACGCCCGAGAAAGGGTGGCGTGGTGGTCGTGTCACAAAAAAGTGAACGCCTCCGAAGCCGTAAGTGGCTCGATCACGTCAAGTCCTTTCCGTGCTGTGTTTGCGGGGGTCCGGCGTGTGATCCCCATCATTTGCGTGTGATCGGGCACCCCCGCGCAATGTCGATGAAGAACTCTGATGACATGTGTATTCCTCTGTGCCGCGCCCACCATGACGAAGTGCACGCATTCGGCGATGAGGCATTGTGGTTGGCACTCAATGGGATAGACCCAGAAGAGGAGCTTCGAAAAATTCGCGTTGACAAGGGGGCGCAAGAGGGATAGATTATTACCGAAGCCAATTAAGGAGGACAAATGAGCGGAGATAAGCGTAGCGTGGCGACTGATGCACTCGAAGTGCTCGGCACCATCATCACGGACAAGCAGGTCGGGCGCGATGCGATTCACCTCGCGTGTGAGCCCGTAACTGCCGGCGAGGCAATTGTGCCGGGGCAGGATATCTCGGTGAAAGACGGGGTCGCGTGGACATCGGGTAAGTGGGTTGGCATTGCTGATCCGTTTATCGAAATGACGATCCAGAAGGGCGCGCGATTCCTCTGTGTGATTTACCCGCGGAAGATCACGTCTCTGCGGCATGTGTGGTCGCATCCGGACTTTCCGGATCATTCCGCAGAGATGCGGGGAAGCCCCGAGTGGGGACGCAAGATGATGGCGGAATGGATTGCTACAGCAACACATCGTGATGACGATGACGATTACAGCTATTTTGGTGACTTGCAGGGGGCGAGCCCGGAAGACCTAATCGAAGCCATGAAGGCGGGAGATTATTTCTCATCCGGCAATTATGAGGGTGGTGTCCCGAATGAATTGTGGACATACTTTGAGGCAATTACCGGTGAGAGCGCTGATAAGTATCGCGACAAGGGGTTCTATTTCTCATGCTCATGCTGACTGAATCTCAAATCGCCGCAGCGCTTGATGGTAAGTTCTTCCGGGGGCCATCTGAATTTGGCTGGAAGGATTCTCCGGTCGAGAAGATTGATGTCCCGCCGGAACCACTACCAGCGCCGCACATCGATGCTGATTGCATCATCTCTGTCGTGTTTGAGACATACGGGGTTGAGCCGAATTTCAAACCCGGTAAGGGTCCGGGGGTTTATAACACCGCGCGTCAGCACGCCGCGTGGATGCTGCGGAAGCTTCACCCGAAGAAGATGTCGCTTCGAGTGATTGCCGCCAAGCTGGGGTACTCGGATCATAGCTGCGCGCTTTACGCGATACGCGGATTCGAAGAGCAGAAAGATCGACGAACTGTCGAGATTGAAGCGGTGATGGAGGAGCTTGATGTTTGAGATTGGGCAATTGGTCGTGTGCATTGAAACCCAGCCGCAGTCGATCTACGGAGAAAAGATTCCGGAGGAAAAGGGGATTTACACCATTCGTGGCGTTAAGGTTTACCCCGATTGCGGCGATGCGGTTGGTGTTGTTTTGGAAGAGATTGTGAATCCGCCAAAGTTTTACATCGATGGGATAGTTGAAGCACATTTTGGAGTGGAGCATTTCCGCCCCGTGACGAAGCGGAATGAAGAGATCATCGCGGGTCTGTTGGTGCCAAAGAAAGATGAGGTGGACGCATGATGCCGGAACATGAGGGCATTGAGGGAACTTATGTTCTCAATGTGTTGGGCGACGCACAGCATGATGTTATGACCATGAATGCTGCGATGGATCGTATTCAGACAGGCAGGCATAAGGAAGTCTTGTTGAGTTTACTTGCGGCTTTTCTTCATCAAAGGTCCGATGTTATGAGCGCGTTTTTGAATTTTGTAGAGACGGGAGATGTCGGTGATTTGGCGGGGGTGGGCACATGATCGGATATCGCGTGAAACTCGACGGCAACTACGATGTGTTTAAACACGAGTTGGGCGAGGAAGTCGTGCTGGACACTGTCACGACACGCGATGTCGCGCGCGATACCGCTCGGGGTGCCGAATTGGTGATGAGGGCGCGGAATTTCGCGCTGGAACGTCACGGGGATCAAGATCACGGTTCGCTGAAGATCGCGACGCATCTTGAATGCGTGGTCGATAATATCATTTGGTGGATCGAAGACACCAACGCAGACGGGGTTTTGATTCCGCTCAAGACGCAGTTTGAGATGATCGCCGCGGCATGGCTGCATGATGTTCTCGAAGACACAGCCTCCACGGTGGAAGAACTCACCGAGTTATTTGGCGAGAAGGTCGCGGGGATGGTGGTGGCCGTCACCGATGCGCCGGGTCGTGATAGGTGGGAGCGGCACTGCGAGACGTATTACCGGATACGTGATGCCGGACCTTATACTGTAGCTGTAAAGCTGTGCGACAGGCTCCACAATCAAAAACGCTCCATCGATAATGGAGAGCCGTGGATTACAACCTACTGTAGCGAGTATCGGGGTTTCAAATTGGCGTTGTACCGCCCCGGTATGCACGATGCGTTGTGGGAGCTTCTTGATGCGCAGTATGAGATGATGCGCAATGTGATTGAACGAAAGATACG
>CALMES010000095.1 GCA_937863435.1 uncultured Candidatus Peregrinibacteria bacterium | reverse complement strand
AATTTCGCAAAGCAATAAATCACAGTCTTGATTCTATGGTGGCCAGCGAGATCGCCAAAGAGATCAAAGATGATCATAGTCTTCACGGACTGGTAATGACGGCAAAATACCGTCCAGAAAGAGCGCTTGAACAGGTTGTTGATGTACTGGACGCAAGGGCCGAAGAGCTTGAAAGCATTGTTAAGCAAATGGAAGATGGAAAAGCCCCTGCTGCTGAAGTCAAGCCATATAAGATTGCAGCAACGGAGGCCAGAAAAACACTGCAGTCAGTTAGAGACAAGCTGGAGCGCTTGGCGAAAATGAAAAATGAAGGCTATGCGCCACTGATGCGGTTCGGGAAATATACCGTAACGGTTACCAATATCCGTGGTGAAATCGAGTATTTCGGAATGTTTGAAAAGCAGTCCGATGCACGGGCGATGGAGCGATCAATGTCTGAGGAGTATGGCATTGATGCACAGGTATCAGCTGGGGTAATGAGCCAGGAGGCCTACAAGCTATATGCCGGGATGAGTCCTGACACACTTGAGCTATTTGGATCTTCAATTGGATTCGACAAATCTCAGAGTGATATTTTTCAGGATTACTTGCGCATGTCTCGCAATAATCGCAGTGCGCTGAAACGCCTGATTCGCCGCAAGGGAACAGCCGGCTTTAGCAAGGATGTAACCAGATCGCTTGCCAGCTTTATCACCAGCAATGCAAGGCAGGCATCAAGTAACTGGCACCTTGGAGAAATGGATGAAACTATTGAGCAGATCAGGCTTAATAAAAAGGAAAAGGGCGATGTAATCGATGAGGCAGTGAAGCTCCGTGATTATCTTCGCAATCCAAAGGATGAGGCCGCAGCTGTCCGTAATTTGCTTTTTATCAACTACATTGGCGGATCACTTGCGTCAGCGCTGACAAATATGACGCAGCCAATAACCATGACGTGGCCGTATCTAGCGCAGTTTGGTAATGCAACAAAGCATCTTCTTGCGGCACAAAAGATCGGGTTCGGAAGCAAGGCAGATGGCGATCTTGGCAAGGCAATGGAGCGTGCAACTGATGAAGGTACACTGGCCCCGCATGAGGTATACCAGCTACACAGCGAGGCAATTCGCAATCTCGGTAGCAATATATACATCAGAAAGGCAATAACTGCATGGGGGCGTCCGTTTGCCCTTGCTGAGACATACAACCGGAGGCTTACATTTGCAGCCGCCTACAATATGGCAAAGGAAAATCCGTCCATATTGAAACAGGCAAGGTCTGCATCGCCGTACTCTTTCGCCGTGAAAGCAGTACAGGAGACACAGGGAATCTATAACAAGGGCAATCGTCCTAATTGGGCGCGTGGCGCTCTTGGCGCGACTGTTTTTACGTTCAAACAGTACAGCATTAGCTACCTTGAGTTCCTGCAAAGACTGCCGCGCAAGCAGCAGTTACAGGCAATTGGGATTCTGTTCCTTCTGGCGGGAATCAACGGCCTGCCCTTTGGCGATGACATTGAAGACCTGATTGATACCATTGCGCAAATGATGGGATATAACCTTCATTCCCGCAGCAAGTTGAGGGAGCTGGCAATTGATACGCTTGGCGAGACGGCAGGTGATTTCATTGTAAATGGCGCATCTAGCCTTCCTGGTTCTCCAATTGACGTTCAGGCCAGGATGGGCCTTGGTAATTTGATACCCGGAACAGGGATACTGAAACGCTCTACAGCTGACAAAACTCGCGATGTTGCAGAGGCAGTTGGCCCGGCTGGGGGGATGGCCATGAGCATAGGACATGGAATCGGAAGTCTTATGCAGGGTGATATTGGATCTGCTGCTATGGCTGCTGCGCCGAATGCCGCAAAAAATGCGGTTTCTGGTGGAAAGATATGGGCAACAGGACAGTATCGTGACCAAAGCGGGAGACTGATAGCGAAGGATGTCGGAGCAATAGATGGAATCTGGAAAATGATTGGCTTCAGTCCGTCATCGATAGCCAAGGAGAGCAGGGTGGTATCTGGTGAGCGCCAGCGCATTGCTCTGGCCAGGGATGTCGAGTCAAAGATTGCCGACAGGTGGGCAGAGGCCATTGTTGAGCAAGATGCGGATAAACTTTCCGAGTCTAAGATGGCGCTTGCAGACTGGAATGAAAAGAATCCAGATACTCCAATTCGGATAACGCTCCCGCAGATCCGTCAGAGGGTAAGGGCTATGGGAATGGATCGCAGAGAGAGACTGGTTAAGTCTGCGCCGAAGGAGTTGCGAGGAATGCTTCAATAAGAATGGTGTTATTGGCCGAATGGATCTTGGCCATTAACCGAAAAAGTCCGGATCCCGACCGAAAAAGTCCGGATCCCGACCGAAAAAGTCCGGATCCCGACCGAAAAAGTCGAGGTCTGGATTAAGTTTTTCGCAGTATTTACGCACAATGTCTGTATCGCCCAGGATTTAGTAAACAGTCCCGAGCTTCAAAAAATACGCCTTCTCGAACTGCACAGGGAAAAGGCCGCCATTGCCCTGCTGTCCTAGTTTGTCCCGGTTTTGTCCGGTAAGTGAATGCCAACCTACAAGTACTTGCAAATTGGTGGGCACGAGAAGACTCGAACTTCCGACCCCCACCATGTCAAGGTGGGCGGGACAACGCTGCATCTACATAATTTTTCTGCCTTTCATGGGTGTTTTCAGGGACAAAGATCCAGCGCCAAAGTAATGTCAGTCCACTGCTCAACATGACCAGCCTGATAGTGGGCCGTCATGCTTTCGTCGGTGTGGGCCATGAGCTGTTGCACCAGCTTTCGATCATGCCGCTGGCCGTACAGGTGTGCAGACAATGCGCGGACTTCGTGGAACGTGACCCCTTCAATTCCGCAGTGCTTTGCCGCTTCGCGGAAAGCCCTGCTGATCTGTGACGGAGACACCTGGCCAATGTGATCCTTCTGCCCCGGTCGGCGCTTGCCCATGCTGTCACTTCAATTGCTTTCCAGAGCGGCCTTCCTCCAGCAATCCGTATCTGATTTGGGAATCCATCCCGTCTTGCGATATTTGACATGATGTACTCACGAGAAAGCCCCAGGTATCTCGCAACATCAAGACTATCCCACAGCTGCCTATCAACTGGAGCAGGCGGCGGACGCAGCGCATCTATCAGCATTTGCAGATTTGATAGTGTTTCTGTCTCGCCCATTTTCTACCTCATTGATTTTCCTGCTATCTGGCCGGATGTTATTTATCATCCGGCAGATTATTTGTCATTTTTGACGTATAAATAT
>CALMES010000094.1 GCA_937863435.1 uncultured Candidatus Peregrinibacteria bacterium | reverse complement strand
ACTTGGGCTCTAACCATCAGCCGAGGCTGATAATCGCCCGAAATGTGAATGATAGTGGATAACCATCGGCCTAGGCCGATAACCGCCCGTAAGGGAATAATGGAATCTACTTGGGCTCTAACCATCAGCCGAGGCTGATAATCGCCCGAAATGTGAATGATAGCGGTCGAATCATCCACCTTAGGTGGATAATCGCCCGTGTTGCATACAGGCCTTCAAAAGTACGCGCTTTCGAAAAGCCGCACTACGATACGGCCTTGGCGAGTCAGTATCAAGACATTTTTGGCTTAACGGACCCTACTTATAAATCTGCGTCACGCTCTGGCCACTTTCGATGTTGCGCAAAACCTGGGCCAAGAGGGGAGCGATAGGCAGAACCGTGAAGCCTGTCGTCGGCAATTTCTGCGGAATGCTGTCTGTTACCACCACTTCTTTAAAGCCGGCTTTGTCCAGGTTTTCAAAGGCTTTGCCCGAGAAAATAGGGTGAGTGGCGGCGGCGTAGACGTTGGGGTTCGCCTTGCGTGCAATCAGCGCTTCTTTGGCTGGACAGAGCGTAGAAGCGGTGTCGATCATGTCATCAAAAATGATGCAGGTGCGGCCTTCGATATTTCCCACAACTTCCAGCACTTGCGCCTGATGATGGCCGCTGCGTGTTTTGTGCATGATGGCTAAATCCGCACCAATCATGTCGGCAAACTTCTTGGCGCGTTTGGCTCCACCGGCATCCGGGGCAACAACGACGGGGTCTTCCAGCTTCTTCTTTTTGAAGTAATCGGCAAAGATGGTGCGGGCATCCAGGACATCGACCGGAATAGAGAAGAAGCCCTGTACCTGGTCGGAATGAAGATCAATAGTGATCACGTGGTCCGCGCCGGATTTCTCGAGCAGACTCGCCACCAGCTTGGCCGAAATCGGCTCACGCGGTGCGGCGACACGGTCCTGGCGGGCGTAGGGGAAATGCGGGATGATTACATGGACGCTGCTGGCAAAGCTCAGCTTGGCAGCCTGGCACATCAGGAACAACTCCATAAGATCCTCGTTCACATTGTGCGTGCTTGTCTGCACAATAAAGACATCTTTCCCGCGGACAGATTCATCGAACTTCACGTAGCGCTCACCGGAACTGAACGCCTTGAGGGTGATGGCACCAACAGTCGTACCCAGCTCTTTGGCAAGGGCTTTCACCAGCTCGGGGTGGGATGATCCTGCAAAAAGGTTCATAAACATCTATAGTATACGCTATGCACGTCCGTTTTTCCATGGTGATTGGCATGCCGGTTGTCGAGGATCAGGCTGATACCACACTTGGCATTGTCTCCGGTATTCTGCTTCATCCTGACACAGGTGTCATTGTAGGCTTTTTTGTGCGCGATCTGCGTATGTTTGGAGGCAGCGAGTATTTTCTGTCGGTTGCCGATATCATAGGTTGGGGGACTGTCATTCATGTTCGCAGTGAGGAGAAACTGGCGCTGCCGCAAGATATTGTGCGTTTGTCAGCATTGCTGGATGATCCGCGTCGTGTGCTGGGGCAGAAAATTCTCACCAGACAAAGCAGGCGCAGCATCGGCAGATGCCAGGATGTGCAGTTTGATACACGACATTTTCAGCTTGAATGGCTGTTTCCCAAGGCTTGGTGGTTCTTTTCCAGAACGCCGGTTCCGGCCAGTGATGTCATTGAAATCACCGAAGAAGGTATTCTGGTCCGCGAACAGGTGTTATCGGAGCCGGCTATGAAGCAGGTGCAAGAGCTGGACCTGTCGCTGCCGGATGTGCTGCCGTCTACAACCATGCAATGCAAGCGCCACCATAATTCCGTAAATTGACAAGAAATTAAAAAGAGTGTATATCGTCATAGTATTTCGTATGCATAGTCCCTCTTCCTTTCAACGGCGCTCTTTCTGGCTCCTGATAGTAATGCTTGTGACATTTGGATCGGTTTTTCTGCCGTCCATAAAGCAATCGCCGGCAGATGCTGCCTACGAAATGCCGCCGTATCTGCCCCTTTCTTCGGCGCAAGCAGTTGCCGCTCCCATTCATTGCGATTCGGGTAGCCCCAAAACAGTCTGTTTCAGTGGCGGGTGCAGCACCTTCTGTCAGGTGGACTATCCGCGCTACCAGACTCCGTCTTCGACGTCTTCCTATCCTGCCTATCCGGGCACGGTTGCCGGACAGTCATCCGCCATTCATTGTGACAGCGGTTTCACTCCGCAGACATCCTGCTTCAGCGGCGGTTGCAGCACCATGTGTCGTCCCGCCTTTACGTACTCTTCTGTGTCATCGGTGAGCTATCCGTCTTACCCGACGTATCCCGCTTCGCCGACTACTACAGGCGGTGGATCGGTGCGGTGCGATACCGGCACACCCGTCACGCGGTGTTTCAGCGGCGGCTGCACCACTTACTGCAACGTGAGTCCCGTCTCCCCGGTCTATCCTTCCTACCCAACGTATGTGAGAGATCCTCTGTACCCGTCTTATCCGGTTTCGGGTACATCCATGCGCTGCGACAGCGGCTTTTCCCCGCGTCCTGCCTGCTCCAACGGGCGCTGCAGTACAATCTGTCAGCCTGTGGCGACCTTTCCGTACATCCTGCGTTAAATGCATGATACAAAAAACCCTCCATAGCGGAGGGTTTTTGACGGTTGATTATGCAGCTGTTTAGACCGATGCGAACAGCTGGTTGGCGACGAAGCTCACGATCACGCGGGCAAACAGGATGACGATAATACCAATCACAACGTAGATAATGGTCTTCTTGGCCTTGTCCTTCTCGCCCTCATCTCCGCCGGAAACAATCAGGCGGATACCTGCGACAACCACGAACACCACGCCGATCAGTGTCACGTAGTCGAGTACTTTCACCAGCAGGTTCACAACAGTTACCTTGATGTCCGTATCACCTTCAATAACACCTGGCAGCGTTGGCGGATCATTCAGCGCGAATGCTTTGGCAATGAACAACTGCGACGCAACGGCAGCCGTAGAAAGTGATTGAATAATTTTTTTCATGGGAAAGGGGAAGGAAGATTTCTCTCAGTATTCACGAAAGGCTTGTATCTGCGCAAGTTGACATTGCTATTCATTGTTGATGAAACCCGCAGCAATAATCAGAATTGCCGGCAGCGAAAACCAAATATCCTGATTGAGCACCATGATCTGCATGAGGGGGCTGGATTGTGCAATGGGTGCGATAGCGCCCGAAGATGGCATTGTGACATCCAGAATGGCATTGCCGGCAACATACGTGAGTATCGTGGATATAATGAGTCCGGCTGTCCCAAAACCAAAAATCGTTGTATAAAGAATGTTCATCAGCGAGCCGGATTCTTTGGTGTAGGTAATATGAATGCCGCTGCGCAGCGCGAGTAAAATAATGAACGTGACAAAAATGATGATTTTCAATGCCGAAATAATACTCACGTTGAACGTGAAATTGAGAATCTCAATATTATTGATTGATGAACCGGCGAGGCGGAGAATCACGTTGCCGATGCCTTGTGTGGCGATAATGGAAATGTAGGCGGCGATCATCACGCGGATCGACTGATTGCGACCGATGATGAAGCTGTACGACATCACGATGGCAAAAAACACGATGATGACGAGGTCCCAGCTAAGCGTGACATTCACAGGCGGCATGGAGGGTATCGTAGCTATTGGACTGAGCGTCGTCCAATAAAGTGAAAGGCGTGAAACGAATTACGTATTACGAATTATGAATCACGAATGACTAAGATATTCATAATTCGTAATACATGATTCATAATTCTTCTCTATGCGAGCTTGCCTACCGCCAAACATCGCCTCTCGCTATACTCGCCCCATGCGGCATGGTTTTCTTCTCATCGACAAGCCCGTTGGGCCGACAAGTCACGATATAGTGGCACAGCTCCGGCGTACATTGAGCGAGCAAAAGATGGGGCACTTAGGCACGCTGGATCCGCAGGCGAGCGGACTACTGGTGGTCGCAGTTGGCAGCAAAGCGCTCAAAGTAGTAGAAATTTTCCGAACACTCACCAAAGAATATATCGCGGAGGTGCACTTAGGTGCGGTGAGTACGACCTACGATTTCGAGGGCAGCATTACGCAAACGCAGCTGAAACCAGGTTGGCAGCAACCAGCTGATAGTTCGCGTATTCAAACTCTCATTCAGGAACGATTCCTGGGCAAAATCGAACAGCGTCCGCCGCAATTTTCGGCTATCAATATTGATGGCAAGCGTGCCTACGATTTGGCAAGGCAGGGAAAAGAAGTAGAAATGCCCGTGCGCGAAGTGCAGATTTCTCGGTGCGATATTCTGTCATACGATTACCCGAAGCTCAGACTGCAGGTTGCGTGCAGTTCCGGTACTTACATACGTTCACTCGCGCATGACATTGGTATCGCGCTCCGTTGTGGCGGATATCTCTCTGCTCTTCGTCGCACGAAAGTAGGGAAGTGGAAGATAGACAAAGCAATTGCCCCAAAAGACGTCACATGGACATCCATCGTTCCTCTCAAAGATATTCTCGCCGATTTTCCCAAGCGTGAGTTAACCGCAGCCGAATGGAAAGAAATCGGCTTTGGTCGCACGATTAAAGGGGAAGTGGGAACGGATCCTCTCATCGCATGGTTCGACGGATTGCCGGTTGCCGTGCTTGAACCCAGTACGAAACAGGTGGGTATGCTAAAGGCTAGGAAGGTGTTTTAAGGGGAAGCAGAGGAAACAGACGATGCAGAGGAACCAGAGGAAAAATAGTGCTAATCATAAAAGGTAACGGGATGCTTCCCGCTGTCGATTCCTTTTGTTAAGAATTAGTATCTGCAGGCAGTTACTATTGATGACAGGCTCTTTCTTTGGTAACGTTTGCCAGCTTTCCAGCATGGATCGGTAGCTCCCGCCTGCGCTCCTCTAAGGAGCTTCGGTGGGCAAGTCCACTACTTTAGTAAGTTCTTTCATACTTTTCGCCTCGAATGGATCGGTAGCTCAGTTGGTAGAGCAGGAGACTCTTAATCTCTTGGTCGTGGGTTCAAATCCCACCCGATCCACCAAATAATTGACAAAAAATTAACTATATCATTTAATAGTAAATGTGGTCTTTCATAGTTCCCAATTCCGAACCAGAAGGTGGCAACATGTCGTCGACGACCAAGTCTCTCGTGAAGTTCTTTGTCACGGGTGTGTGGATTGAGGACAATGATGGCAGGGTTCTTACGGAGGCCGAAAAGGCGTACGCGATGGTGCGCTTCGAAGAACAGATCGGACTTCGAAGCTCTGGTATCCTAATCCTCCCGATCCTCCCCATTTCCCTCGAAATCCATTTCGACGGGAAAAACGCTTCCTTGCTCCTCAACGGCGCCTCCATCCTGGAGGGCCTGGCAGAAGGAGATCAACCCCTGCAGTTCTGTTACCACGGAAACGATGGATACATGCGGTACTTCCGAGTCAAACATACGTTCGAGCCATGATTGGACTTTGGAACAAATCGACCCACTAACCCCCTGGCCTTTGGCCGGGGGGTTCTCTTTGAATACGAATAACGATCAGATTGGTTCGCTGAATACCGCTTGCACTGGCGGTGTGTGTAATGCAGCGGATGCAGGATAAGCAGCTATAAATCCAGTATTGTCAAAAATCGCTTGCGTCTCGCATCTTTCCATTTATACTTCGCGCATTATTTTCCTCTCTCTTTTATTATGAGCATGGATCTCCTCCTTCTCACGCAAAACGGTTACGGACCTGGTGACGACGATGATGACGATGAAGATGGTAGCGACGGTTTTGATGACGATGAAGACGATAGTATCATCGGCACCGAGGATGACGAAGACGACAACGGTGTATCTCAACTGTAAGCGTTCGCAATCAGCAATCGTAAAAAGCAGAAGTAGGGCTTCGCCTTCCTTCTGTTTTTTTATTCTGCGCTTGCGTCGGCTTCTGTCTGGGCCGATTCCATTGCATGACGCTGAATTGTGCGCCAGTCGTAGGGAAACTTGAATGTTTCAAGCGCGCGGACAAGAGTGGCAAAGCACTGCCACTTGGTGGCTTTGTCGAAGATGAAGGCGTTGCCTGTCTCCTGAACCGGGTTGTAATTCTCGAGCTTGCCCATAGCCGGAGCAACGGGAATCACGCCGTAACGCAGTGCGTCTTCCACGGCATCCGGTTCCTGGTTTGGGCTCAAGAATAATGCGATATCCGATGCAGCCAGCATTTTGCGCAGGCCGATGTCCGTGTCGGAGACGATTTTCATTTTATAGGAGGCGCTTTTAGACAGCTTCGTAAACATGTCGCCGTACTTGTTGGAGCCGCGACCGCGGATGAGCAGTCCGATCGGTAATTCCAAGAGTCCTTCCAGCAGCTGTTCAAGGAGCGGGCCACCGAGTGCGTCGGTCATGCCCGTCGAGATGCACACAATTGGCTGCTTTGGTTCTGCAATCCAGCCGATCTCTTCCTGCAGAGCAGTTTTGTTCTCCATTTTATGCTCGATGGTGCGAGCCGAGTATTTGCGCACAATTTTATTGTCGTACGCGGGAGAGAGGGGAGACATGGGTGTGTTTGTGTGAAGTTATCCACTTATTATAGCGGAAAACTGAGTTTTTCTGAAGGGTGCAGGAGTTGACAGGATTGTATGAGGTTTTTTAATAATATTAATGAAATTCGAAGATCAAAGAGCCAAACACGAAACAAGATCGAATTTCGAATTTTCAAATTAGAATTTGTCTCGGATTTAGTATTTTGATCTTCGTGCTTTCTTCGTCTCTACTCCTTCGATAAGCTTCTGTCATGCAGCACTTGGTTATCATCGACGGACATCACCTTATGTACAGAGCCTACTGGGCGATTCCGCGCACCATGAAAACATCCAAAGGTGAGCAGGTAAATGCGGTATTTGGCGTTGCGTCCATGCTGCTGCAGATTTTACGCACAGAGCAGCCCGATGCTTTGCTGTTTTGCTTCGATGCCGGCGACGAAACCTTTCGTCATCAGGAATATGCCGAATACAAAGCAGGACGCAGCAAGACGCCCGATGATTTCTACGTGCAGATTCCGCGCATTCACGAATTGATCGCTCACTTCGGCTTGCCGAGTGTGGAGGGCAATAATTATGAAGCAGATGACTTCGCCTGTACGTATGCAAAGCTAGCTGCCGAAAGCGGTGCGCGTGTCACACTTGTCTCCGGCGATCGCGATTTGTTTCAGCTGCCGACTGATTTGATTCGCGTCGCAGTCCCGCACAAAGGTTACCAAATGCCCGAATATTTCACGCCGGATCATGTCTATGCCAAATTCGGCGTCACGCCGCTCCAAATTCCTTCTTATAAAGGATTGGTGGGGGATTCTTCGGACAATTTGCCAGGTGTGACTGGCATTGGTCCGAAGGCGGCAACAGCGCTCATTCAGCAGTACGGCAGCATCACCGAGATCTATAACCATCTGGCCGATATCAAACCGGCGTGGCGTGCCAAATTGGAAGCCGGGCGCGAGCAGGCGTTTTTCTGCGAACGCATGGCGCAGCTTACATGCGATATCCCCGATACGCTGCCTCTCAATGATCTGATCATCAGCCCCTTTCATCATACGGAGATCCTAAAATTCTTCAGCGAATTGGAATTCCATCTTCTGTCCAAGCGCCTGACAGCGTTCCTCGCGTCTCCAGCCGGCGAGAGATACAGTTTTGACAAAATTTTTTCCGATCCAGCGGTGTCGGAAGACCTTCCCAGTTCGCCGAAAGATGATGAAGTAACACAACTTTCTTTGCTGTAGTACAAGCCACAGTACTGATATTGTGTTCAATCAATTTTGAGTGAACACAAAATGTGAAATCTGATGCTTTTTTTCAACACTTCTCGCGAAAGTGCTATACTTCAAATGCAGTGATTTTGGCTATTTTTGTATACGAAACGTAGTCAATAGCCTATTGAGCCCGTGCCTTACACGCTCTACACTGACATTTGTCTTTTGGACGCTTCTTCTTCAGGTCGCTTCCTTCCCTTCCATCCCTTCACCAAAATCCTCCCATGGCCAAAGAACGTGTTATCGCATCGCTCGATGTCGGAAGTTCAAAAATTCGTACAGTTGTCGCAGTCGTTGATTCCAGCGAAGGCGGCCAGGTACCTAGTGTGATCGGCGTCGGTCTTTCGCCTTCACTCGGTATGCGCAAGGGGCACATCATCGATATCGAAGAAGCGATTCATAACATCATCTCGGCACTCGAAGATGCAGAGCGCATGGCTGGTGTTCCCATCAACCACGTATTTGTCGGTATGAGCGGTGCACACATTGAGGCGTTCGATAGCAGGGGAGTCATCGCTATCTCGGGCAGCGAAATCACCGTCGAGGACGTCGCTCGTGTGCTCGAGGCAGCTCAGGCTGTCAGCATTCCAAGCAACCGTCGCATTCTGCACATCGAGCCAAAATCGTATGCAGTCGACGAGCAGAAGGGCATCAAGAATCCCGTCGGCATGACCGGCATTCGTTTGGAGGTGGAGGCGCACATTATTACCGGTCAAATCCAGCACGTGAAAAACCTGGAAAAATGTATCGACCAGTCGGGTGTCGATATCGATGCGCTTATTCCAGCCAACATCGCCATTTCCGAGGCCGTTCTCACCAAGCGCCAGAAAGAGTTGGGTGTCGTCATCATCGATGTCGGCGCTGGCTCGACAAGTGTGGCAATATTCGAAGAGGGAACAATCTTGCACTCGGTATGTCTGCCGGTTGGCGGCGAGAATGTCACAAACGACATCGCTATCGGTCTTCGCACATCCATCGATACAGCCGAGAAAATCAAGATTGAATACGGTTCCGTTCTGCCTGCCGAAATTCAGGAGCGCGAAATGATCGACCTCGGCACCATAAGCAAAATGGATACGCAGACAGTCAGCCGTCGCTACATGGCGGAAATCATGCAGGCTCGTTACTACGAACTGTTCTCGCTCGTCAAAGACGAACTTAAGCGCATCGGTCGCGATGGTTTGCTTCCTGCCGGCGCGCTCCTCACAGGCGCCGCTGTCAAAGCTCCGGGTGTCTTGGATATCGCACGTGAAGTACTCGGCTTGCCGGTTCAAATGGGTTTCCCGGTTGAGATCGGCGGTGTCATCGAAAAGGTGGATGATCCGGCTTACGCAACTGCGCTCGGTACGCTTCTCTGGGGCGTGCGCGAAGGGCAGCGACACTCGTTCTCTGTCAACAACATTAATATGAAGCGCGCCATCAGCCAGGTTGGTTCCTGGTTTAAAAACCTTCTTCCCTAATATTCGCCCTCATTTCTCCCCACTCCCATGTCAGACACGCTCAAAAATCTTTTTTCCGGCTCACGGTCCAACGGATCAACAGGTGCCGGTTCCGGTAAAGGTGATGATTCTTCTCTCACGGGCCATCAGGAAGTCCGGCCGGACATCGCTCCCAATGCTGTTATTCGTGTCATCGGTGTCGGTGGCGGCGGCAGTAATGCGGTTGCACGCATGATTGAAGGCAAAGTGCAGGGTGTGGAGTTTGTGGCGGTAAATACAGACGCTCAGGCTCTTTACCACAATCCAGCTCCAACAAAGATCAACATCGGTCGTGGTACAACACGCGGTCTTGGTGCCGGGGCTAACCCGGATATCGGTTTGCAAGCTGCCAAGGAAAGCTCGGAGGAAATCAAGAAAGTCATCGAAGGAGCGGATCTGCTCTTCGTGTGTGCCGGTCTGGGTGGCGGTTCCGGCTCCGGTGCCGGTCCGTACATTGCCGAGCTTGCTCGCAGTATGGGAATCCTTACAGTCGGTGTTGTTACCAAGCCATTCAGCTTCGAAGGCCTTCGCCGCCGCAAGCAGGCCGAAGATGCACTCGATGCCATGCGCGGCAAGGTTGATACTCTCATCACTATTCCAAACGACAAAATCCTCTCGCTCATCGACAAGACAACTCCTCTCACCGAGGCGTTCCAGATCGTCGACGAAATCCTCCGCCACGGTATCGAAGGCATCGCCAACCTCATCACGGTTCACGGTCTCGTGAACGTCGACTTTGCCGACGTGAAGTCTGTCATGCAGGACGCCGGTTCTGCCCTGATGGGTATCGGGTACGGCACAGGCGACAGCCGTGCAGCCGAAGCCGCACGCGCAGCAATTGACAGCCCATTGCTGGAGCTCTCCATTTCTGGAGCTAAGGGTATTCTGTTTAACATCACGGGTGGAAACGACTTGAGCATGTTCGAAGTCGATGAGGCTGCACGTATCGTTACGGAAGCTGCTGACCCGGAGGCCAACATCATCTTCGGTGCTGTTATCGATGATGCCTTCACCGGCCAGGTAAAGTGTACGGTCATCGCAACAGGCTTCGACGAGCAGAAGAACACCATCAGCGCTCCAACAAACGTTGCCAACCTGCGCTCTTTGCCAAGCTACAAGAAGCAGACAAGTGACGAACAGAAAGGCCCGGTCCGTGGTGCCGATGACTCTGTCATCAAGTTGTCTGGAAGCCAGTTAAACGAAGAAGAGCTGGATGTACCAACATTCATGCGCAAGAAGATCGGCAAGTAATTCACATCACGATTTATCCACAACAAGAAAATCCCGGAATTCCAACCCCGGGATTTTTTTTGATATTTCTAGACTCTGGAAGGGAAACAGAGGAATCAGACGAACCAGAGGATGCAGAGGATTTTCTGTGCTTCTCATCTCAAAGATTGCTTATTGTAATATCATACTTCTATACTCAAGAAAATTTCATCTGGTTCTTCTGCATCCTCTGGTTCCTTTGTTTCTTCATGACAAGCCTTCCTGTTTCCGTATCTCGCATTGATCCAACTCTTCCTCTTCCTGTGTATCAAACAGCAGGAGCTGCGGCGTTTGATCTAACTACACGCGAAACAACCGTCATTGCGCCACGCGCAATTGGACTAGTGCCCTCAAATGTGATTGTCAAAGTGCCCGACGGCTACGCACTGCTCATTCTTCCACGCTCATCACTCCCACGCAAAAAAGGCCTCATTTGCCCGCATTCATTAGGTTTGATTGATCAGGATTACCACGGACCAAAAGACGAGATATTCGTGCAGGTACAAAATATTACAGATGCACCTATTACTGTGGAAAGAGGGGAGCGTATTGCCCAAGGCTTATTTGTGGCAATCGGCAAAGCAAACTGGCAGGAAGTAGACGATCACGGTGCCCAGACGCGTGGTGGGTTTGGGACTACAGGTTAGGATTATTGATCCCAATTCTTTCAACCTCCTTTGCAATTTTATATGTTGCATCTTCAATATGCTCTTCTTTCCATTTAGGCTTTCCTTTGTCATCTAGCTCGTTTTTTTCTTTTAATTTCACGGCGGTTTCTCCGTTGTTATAGGCTGTAAGCAGACCAGTTTTAAGGTTAGCAATAATTTCATTCTTAAAGATCATTCTTTTACGCAGAAGCTCAAGGAGAATAATTTTCCCATCAACTGTTTTTTCCTGAGGGAATAAGCCCGCAGAAGCTGCGTTCGAACAAATACGTGTCTGGAACCAGTCAACGAGCTTATCATGCATTTCCCTTCTAAAGTTTTCTTTGGCAACAGGATCCAGCTTTTCCAGTTCATCGAAACGCGTGAATATTGCACGGAAAAGGTTCGGACCTTTTGCCTGGTGCGTTGCGCGACCAGTGGAATCTCGAGTAAAGACTTCTTCGATAACCTTTTTTCCTGTCAGCAAGACGTCCGAACCTTCGGCTCCAAAGAAGTCGTCGTCAGTTTTTTGTGCACTGGTTGTAGTATTTGCATCTTCTATCCATTTTTTTCTATATGCATTAAAGACAGGATCATCTTGGAAGATTGAAATAAATTTTCCATCTTGTTCATATGTTTTGCCAGACAGAATAATAGATACCGCATCATCCTTATCTCGCGCTCCTGTAATTGCTGGAAACTGACGAAGTTTTTCTTCTATTTTCAAGATTGTGACAAACAGGTAGCTACCATTTTCTTTGAAAGCAGTTTCTGAATTACCAGACTTAATTCCTGTTTTTTTCCATTCCATAAATTGATTTCTCTGAGTTTTAAACTGTGTAAGTGACCAGGCAGATTCGCCAATACCAATGTTTCCGATGTCGTCGAGCAAACCTTTGTCCAGGATTTGCAGAAGTAGGGGATTCTTACGTATTTCACTAATAAATGTCACCATCCCCCATACGTTAGAATGCGTAAGCTTGCCCTTTTCCTGGATACGTTTGAGAATTCCTTTGATTGCGAAAATGTTGAGCTTTTTTAGTTCATCTTTCATATCTTTAATCATGGGCGGAATATCTGGATGTTTATTCACTTTTTCATATCCGCGATTTTCCTCCTCCTTTTTGCCATGTTCATTTTCTTGTACGAGTTCTTTAAATGCCTGCAGCGTAAATACTCTCGCATAATCTACTCCGTACACGTTGTGTGGATTGTAACGATCTAAGTCGTACAGCCAGGCATGATGTGCCGCGTAGTTCAAGATTGCGCGGACACGGTTTACGTTATTGCGATTTTGATCCAGAAGAGTTGGTTCATACACAAACAAATCCTTGTAAGTAAAACCTTCCTGTTCAAGATATGTTTTATATTTGTCCGTCTCTTCGCTATCTGCTGAGCGGGCTTGTCTATTGATAATCTGGCGAATAGGTCCTCCGAATGGAATTTTGTCGAGAAACCAAGCAGAATCTTTAGCTATTCTATTGGTCACGACGTTTTGCTGAGCTTTGTAGGATTCAACAATTGCTTCCTGATAGATCTTGAATATTTTGACAATGTCGTAGTAACAAAGCCATTCTGCTCCACCATCAGCTCCAAGATAGCCCCATAACTTGGCTTTAAGATGCTTCTTTTTGCCGTATTTATCGAGATTTGTTACTCCTCTCTTTTTAATATCGCTATATTCTTCAATGCTATTCAAAGGAATTTCTAGGGCCTTAATATGCTTGTTGGCTCTTTCTAATATATCTTGACGGAATGGTTTGCTGACAAGATCTTCAGCAGCAATTTCAGCTTGGGTGCCGCCGCTGGCCAACCTTTTGTATGCGTGAGCATTTGCAAAATTCCATTCCGTTGCAAGATCTGCTTTTGTTCCAATGGGTAAAGTTGCCCAATTTTCAATATTCTGGACAATGCGCTGAACTCTTGTGAGATCAGCAGCGGCATTTGCTAAATATTCACCTGCTATCTTCATTCCTTCTTGGTGTAATTTATCGACATCTGCACCCGTATGAACATGTTCTCCTTGATCATGAGCATCATGCGCGGCATCTTCAGAGAAATTGCTAAGTTGCATATTTGGCAATAAATTGCGCAATTCTTCGACTTGGGTCAGTGTTTTTTTAATGCCAACCTTTACTTCCGCTGTTGTTGTTTTATCTTTGGTTTCCTTAGGATCGGGTCCTGTTTCATCTACTGCATCATCATTATCGCTATCGCCACCTGGGTTCATGGTACGAATTTTGCGATTATTTCCATGTAGTACGTCATTTACTTCATCGAGTGCTTCTTTGCGTACGTCTTCCGGCTCATCTTCCAGCACTCTCTCACCCCATTTACTGCGGATCAATGCTTGCGTTGCACCTCGCTGATCAACTGCATCGCGCACAATAATGTCAAACTCCTCAAAGCTCTCGTCTGTACGCTTGCTAATACGATCGACAATCGTCTTGAGGAACAAGGTTTGCTTGTCTGCGTGCTTCAGCGCAGCTTCTACCATCTCGGCCAGGTTTTTAACCTCTTTATCCTTAGCATCTGTATAGGGAGCTTTGCGATGCGCGGCGGCAATTGCCAAGATTTCATGTAGGTAGTCGGTGTCGGATTCAAAGGCTGGAGCGCGTTCGCCAGTTGTGACATCTCGATTATTCCAAATGCGATCGATTGCCAGCTTCATCTCGGTCCACTCCGCTAATTTAGCGAACAGTGTCGTGATTTTGCGCAGTCCCATAATGCCGCCGCTTTCTGCATCGAGCCCGAAATGTGTCAGTTCGTGGGCAATAACACGAGCGCGGTCCGTAACATTCTGCGCTTGTGGATGATCAATATTGATATGGATTTCGTTGCCAAAACAGAATGCGGCCGGCATGCCACGGCTGAGAATAACTTTCACTTCCGCTTCGGATGCAAACGGCATGCTGGCGCGCGTGTATTTTTCGAATGTGTCGTTAAAGCTTTCCTGAATCGGCGTTTCCAGTTTTGGTGCATCTTCTTTGGGAGTCTGATACTTACCCAGAGCCAGAATATCCTGCTTAAACTGCGTCCGTAAATGATCGATAGTAGTACTGATCATCCGTTCCGGATCATCAGACAATTCAGCAATATCCGATTCGCGCAGTTTCTGCTCGATTGCGGCACTGTTGCGGGCGAAGAATGCGTCGATAGCACTCGTGGTTTTCTTGCGGATAAATTCACCGGTGCGCGCCAGGGATGTATCGGCTTTAGCGGCGTACCTCTCGAGTTGTTCTGCATTCAATTCGGCGAAATCTTCCTGCTTTTCTCGCAAGAGTTCTGAAAGATAATGAGCCTGCTCATCATTTTCCTGTGTCTTCATCTTCTTCACGCGCTTGGAAAGCGAACGAATCAGTTTTTCGCAGACGCGCATTGGCGCCTGCAGGTTTTTGTGAATGGTGTCATCGGTTGTGTCGTTGTAGCGTGCGTGGAGTTTGTCGTAAGCAGCCTGATATTTCTGCAGACGATCTTCGAGAGCAGCGACAAGAGTATTGCTGCGGACTTTCTCGTGTGCCTGTTCATTTGCTCGCTGCGAGAGCAATTCGAAGAAGCGGATTTCTTCCCGGAGTATTGTTCGTACGTTTGTCGCAGTGCTTTCCTGTTCGTCCCAGACGATTGCTTCGGAGTACAGATGAAACTTCTCCTGCATGTCGGTGCGAATGCTATCGAGCGTGTTTTTGATGGTCTCTTCGGCTTCCGGCGCGCCGTATGTTTTTTCATCTTCACTCAAACTGTCGAGCAGTTGCCTGCGGATACCTCCCACAATGTCTGCCGGAAGAGAGGAGTTTTCGCCTGCACGTTCAATACGCTTTGCTTGCTCATCGGATTCGTCTTCTTCACGACCATGGAGCGGAGCACCAGGTGTTTGCGGTCCCGCGAAAAAGCAGAGGCGCTGCTCCTTAGTTGGAGAGTGCAGGTAAGCAAAGTGCGCGTTGATGAACTTCGTAATCATTTATATTTTACAATAGCGAATAATGGCGTCAATCATTTTCTCGCGTTTATCTGGATCGTGCGGAAGGTGAGAGTGGAGCGCTTCAAAAATCGCGTTTATGTCCGTGTTGCCGGTAAAGATGACAATGTCTTGCTTTAAGCCACTGCGAGAGATGTGCAGCTGCGTGTGTGTCGGGCCGTGCAGAAGCCAGAAGCTCTTGAAAGCGCCCCAGCCTTCAGCCTTTCCGTCGTACTCGATACCAGTCTCGAGAATGCGAATGGTATGCAATGCGTGCTTTTCGTTGCGTACCAAGAAATACAAGCCTGCCGCAATGGCGATCACGAGACTCATCGACCATGAACCTGTCAAAAGGCCGTAGACGATGATGGCGACTGTCGTAATGCCGGCAATGGCATACCAGCGCTCGGATCTATTATGATCCATCTGTGTTTGACCCTGCCACTCGAGGATTGCCGGTTGAGAGTTTGTTTGTTCCATTGGGTTTTTGTGTTGATAAATCCAGTTAGTATAGCAGAAAAACACCCTTTCTCCCACGCAGGGGAATTGCAATATCTTTATATATGTTTTATAAATATATTTGTTTAACCGCGTGCAATTGTAAGACCTAGCACACGTGTGGCGCCGGCTTTTTTACATTCAGCCGCACACGCCTGCATGGTGGCTCCGGTTGTGAGGAGGTCATCGACAAGAATAACGGTGTCGGCAACCGGTACTTTTGTGTTGATACAAAAAACGTTCTTCATGGCTTGCAGACGTTCTTCTCGCTTGCGCCAGGCCTGGTGACCGGTTGGTTTTCTGCGTATAAGAATCTGTTCTACCGGCCACGATTTTTCCCGGCTGATGTTCTCTGCCAGTACATGTGCCTGATTGAATCCGCGCTGAAATTGGCGCGTCCAATGCAGCGGAATCGGACACAGCGTCACAGAATGATTGGCATCGAGTGTAAGCATCTCGCTTGCCGCTTCGATCATCGTATACGCCAGAATATCGGCGAGCGCCGGAATGCGCTTGTACTTGAGCGTGCGGATGGCTTTGCGCAGCAGGGGCGACGAGCGGTAATCCGCAGCCGCAATCACTGCGTCAATATCGTTACATCCCATTTTCTGAAGCTCGGACTTGGTGATGTAGATCGATTCCAGTTTTGTGATGCTCGCCCATTCCTCTTCCGTTACCCACTGCCCTTCGCCGCCATCCAGAGAGGGGATGGGAAAGAGAAGATCGAGAAGAGGTTTGAGCATGGCGGAAGTGGAAGCATTAACGAGCGGCTCGTGCAGCATCGATTTTTGCTTTGATGGCAGATGTGTCTATGACACGGTCATACCTGCGTCCGGCTATGAGCAGTGTCGGAATTTTGATTGTGCGTATACGTTGTTCCACAATGGATCGCTGGGCAGTTAAGCTGGCTTTAATAGCCGGGGAATCGGCAAGTACTGCAATGCGGCTGACTTCGTCGGTGGTATAGCCGATTTCTTGCAACAGATGTTGCAGCTGTCTTACTGCATCATCGTCTGTCATTCCCATCACAAAGCGTGACTGCAAGTCTGCATCTTCTCCGGCAGCCGGCTCAGCAAAAATCTTCTCGATGAACTGCCAGTCGGCTGAGACAGACGTATCACCGTGCGTTAGCGGTACCTGTTTTACAGCTTCAATATACGATGCCATTTCGTATGAGTGAGGAAACTTGTAGCCGCCGCTACTTGTCGCCGATGGAATCGGATACAGCAGGTAGGAGACATTCAGGGCATTCATGGCATCGGCATCAACCATGTTTTTGGTGAGTTTTTTGCAGAATTTGCAGCTGGGATCAATGATTTCCAGAGCGTAGGGCTTTGCTGTGTCTTGGGCGTGGAAAAAAGTAGCGCTCGGACCCAGATAGTCCCGTGCATTCCAGCTTTTCAGCCGGTCGGGAATGCGCGAAAGTGTCTGACCGAAGCGCACAAACGGTCCGCCTGCCCATTCGCCGAGGCGGCCTTCTTTCGCTGCCTGCACAATGCCAAGGCTGATCTGACTGACGCCACAAGCTTCGCCCGACAGCGAGCAGGATTCTGCACTCTGCGGATTGCAGGTGTCATACACCCATAAATTGAGTCCGGCATTGGCAACGTAGACAAGGCTCCAGATGCTGAGTGCCACGAAGATAAACGAAAGCCAGTCGATCCATTTGTTGATGAATCTGGCAAGGCGCGGGTGTGAGAAGATCAGCTTTCCAACCAGCTTGCCTTTCATTTCTTCGCCAAAACTGATGTCGCAGGGGCGAAGCGTCATTCGGCGAACGACACAGTGCCATGCTTTAGCGGCAAGCGGCCGGAATGACGCGGAGAAAATTGCAATGACGCCAAAGACGATAAATGTGGCAATGCAGAACATTTAGAGGGTTGTAAGTATGGTATGAAGAGCAGACAGGCAGCGGTCGATATGCTGTGGTGTGTTGTACAGGCCAAGCGATATGCGCAGGAGCGGAGGAAGTTTTCGCTGATGTGCAAGATAGCGATGGCAGCAGAAATGCCCGCTGCGACACATGATATTCTGCTCAGACAAGTAAATCGCCATCTGGTGCGCGTCGATGCCGTCTGTATGGAAGCTGACAATCGAGCTTGGTTGTGCATTGAGTACATGCACACGAGATTCTTTCCGCAGTCCGTCAAAAAGCATCTGTGACAACTGCTGCTCTTTCGCATGATCGGTGTGCTGCAACCAATTGACAGCGGCGCCGAGGCCGAGGATACCGCTCCAGTTCTGCAGTCCTGCCTCCAGGATTGCATGCGCTTCGTCGCCTTCGCCAAGAAGAGAATAATCGTCGAGCATTACGTCACTCACGGTGCCGCCGCCAATGAAAAAAGGGGTCAGAGTAGCAAGTACCGATCGCCTGATGATAATGAAGCCAATCGATGGTCCGTACATTTTGTGTCCCGAGCCGCACGCAATGTCGAAGTCTGTCTGTCGCAGTATCTCTGGAGCGTGGCCAAATCCCTGGGCTCCGTCTACAATCAGCAGGCCGTTTGCAGCGTGTACATCGTGTGCAAGAGCAGCAGCGTTTTGCAGTGTGCGGCCGTCGATGTTGGACATGGTGTTCACTACGACAATACTGCGTGCAATATCGGCAGGCACGTAGACGAGGCTGCCATCTTCTGTGCGCGGCAGTACGAGATGTGGTGCGTTATTTCTCTTTGCCCATGTCATGCTCGGCAGCAGGACAGAGTTATGTTCAATATCAGATGTCACAATGCGCTCGAACGATCCGGCTGCGAGCTGGTGCAATACAAGATTGATGCCGTAAGTGGTGTTGAGGGTAAAGGCAACGCAGTACTCCTTCTCACTCTTTCCTGCATACGACAGGAGAGCCTTGCGCGCAGCACGCACTTTATTGTCGACGGTCGTGCCCCAGTCGTACTTTACGCGTCCACCACAGGCGTTGTATCGGGTATAGTATTCTGTTTCAGTGTCCAGCACCGCTTGTGGCCGCAGCGTTTGGCAGGCGGCGTCGAGGTAGCAGGAGCCGGCTTGCAGGTAACCAAAGTCACTTGCACCCATTCTCGGCCCTGTCCGATTTTTCTTTTCGAAGAACATACCGGTCATTCTTGCATAAATGACAGGTGAGGAAAAGAAGCTCGTCTGCCTGGATTGCAAAGACTCTATCATCATTTACAGGATAGACACTTGAATGCAATGAATGGTGGGCAATACAAGATTCGAACTTGTGACCTCCACAATGTCAATGTGGCGCTCTAACCAACTGAGCTAATTGCCCGATCATGTGAATGAAGCTCTTTGCTGTGGTCTAACCATCAGCCTAGGCTGATAATTGCCCGTTTTTGCCTGCAAAGAGTACGGAAAACGGCTTAGGTGGTCAATGCCAAAGGGGATAATGCAGATCTTTCCGGCCTCCTATCTGACTTTGGCAATTAATTTAAACAGTCAGCGTGCCGGTTGTGGATTTAAGTTGATTCATAATTGGTCATTGAATATTTTTGATATTTGTTTCTTGCATCTTGGAAATTGTTTCGTAGTTAGAAATTTTATCTTCATATCTTTATACTTCTCTCATTTCCTCCTACAATTTTTCTTTTGCAATACGAAGTGTGTGGATAACTTTTGAGTTTTCCACAGTTTCCGGTAGCGTCGCGTTCACTCACTTCACCTATGACTTTTCTCATCTCCGCAGCCGCATTCATTGTTCTGCTTACGCTCCTCATTCTCATTCATGAATGGGGCCATTATATTTTTGCCCGTCTGCTGGGTGTGGAGGTAGAAGAATTCGGTTTTGGATTGCCGCCACGGGCCAAGAAACTGTTTCAGCGCAAAGGAACGTTGTTTTCGTTAAACTGGATTCCATTCGGCGGATTCGTCCGATTGAAAGGGGAGAATGCGATTGATCTCGAAAGCCGTTACGCCAAAGGCAGTTTCGGCAAAGCGCCCATTATTTCGCGTATTCTTATCCTGTGCGGCGGCGTACTTATGAATTTTCTGCTGGCGTTCGCCCTTCTTACTCTGGGCTTCTCTGTCGGTCGCTGGGTACCGAACTTCTATTCGTCTGTCGATGAATTGCAGCAGGCGGCCAGCCGTGGCGAAATTTCGGTGAAGCTCGGCGTATATATTAATGATGTGCTGCCCGGGGGAGGGGCGGCAAAAGCGGGTATACAGAAGGACACGATGATCAAGGCGATTGACGGTCAGGAAATCAAGAGCCCGGATGAACTTGTTGCTTTGCAGAAAGGCAAGAAGGAGGTCGAGTACACGCTGGTTGAAGGCAAGGCGCAAACAGAGCACAAGGTGCGCGTGGCAATCAACGATGACGGCCATTCGGGCATTGCCATTTCCGCATTCGCCACCGAGCTTTCCGCACCGACACGCTCGTTCGGTCAGTCAGTTGTGCTGGCTTTGAAGGAGACGAAATTCATGACCATCCAGACGATCAAGGGCATCGGCAACCTCGGCCGCTCTCTTCTGACCCGCGGACATGTGCCCGAAGGGATCACGGGAATTGTTGGCATTGCTGTTTTGACGAGCGGAGCTGTCAATGAAGGGTTTATGACGTACCTGCGACTCGTTGCATTGCTCAGCTTGAGCCTGGCTATTTTGAATATTCTGCCGCTGCCGGCACTGGATGGCGGACGTCTACTTTTCGTGATTGCCGAAATGATTCGCAGAAAGCCGCTCAATCAACGCTTCGAAATGATGACCAATACGATCGGGTTTTTCATTCTGATCGGTCTCATTGTGATCATCACGTATAACGACGTGATTCATTTATTCTGATTTTCTCTTCGCTTCGTATGACTACCGGTGTCGACACCGATCTCTGGCTTCAAGTTCTGAAAAAAATTGAACCGCAGCTGCAGCGCAGCCAGTTCATTACGTGGTTTAAAGACACCACTATTTTCGGCAAGGAAGAGAAAAAACTGATTGTCGGCTTACCGCTCCCTATGTTCCTCAACTGGCACTTGGAGCACTATCAGGCCATGACGCTCAATGCTGTACGCGAGATCGATCCCTCCATCGAGCAGATCGTGTATCAGGTCGATATCGGTCTTAAAGACGATCATACGCGCACGCTCAAACTTCTGGATCAGTTCCCCGAAAAGAAGCGTCGCAAACTTCCCAACAAGCACGAAGTTCGCTTGGCCGAAGGATTAACGAGCAAGCTCTTAAACCCGCGCTACACGCTCGAAAACTTTGTCGTCGGTCCCAATAACCGCTTGGCCCATGCGGCGTGCAGTGCGGTTGCCACGCAGCCGGGCGCCAAGTACAACCCGTTGTTCCTGTATGGCGGCGTCGGCCTTGGGAAGACGCATTTATTGCAGGGAACGGGCAATGCCATCCTCAAGCAGCAGCCGTATTCAACTATTTTGTACTCGACGACCGAAGATTTTACCAATCACGTGGTCGAAGCCATTCAGCACCAGAAAATGGAACAGTTTCGCAAACGCTACCGCGAAGTGGATGTCTTTATTCTGGATGACGTGCAGTTCCTCGCCAACAAAGACCGTACGCAGGAAGAATTGTTTCACACGTTCAATGCGCTCACCGAAGAAGGCAAGCAGGTCATCATCTCTTCCGATAGACCGCCCAAAGAATTGTCTATCCTGCAAGATCGTCTCGTGTCACGCTTCGAGCGCGGCATGATTGCGGATGTCAGTTCGCCCGACTACGAGACGCGTCTGGCAATCCTCACCGAGAAGGCGCAGGAGTATGAATTATTTGTCGACAACAAAGTGCTGCAGTTTATTGCCGAGCACGCTACCAAGAACGTCCGTCAGCTCGAAGGTATTCTGATGCAGGCGATTGCGCAGTACGAACTGGAACACTGCATGCCGACTGTCAAAAGCATTTCGGACATTATGCGCAAATTGGTGGGTGAAACGGAGCCTATGCAAGATGAGGCGCCGACGAACTTTCAGCAGACAACGCAGAAAGCGGTCAGTTTTCAGGAAGTGCTGGAAGGTGTCAGTCGCTACTACTCGGTATCGGTGCAGGATATTCTGGGTCAGTCGCGCGTGCGCGAAGTCATGCTGCCGCGCCAGATTGCCATGTTCATGGCCAAAAAATATTTGCGCATGAGCTACGTGCGGGTAGGGGAGTCGTTTAGTAACCGCGATCACACGACGGTCATGCATGCGTGCGAGAAAATCGATGCCAAACTGGCCGAAGATGCACAGCTGCTTCGCGAGATGAGGGCAATCGAGAAGGAAGTCGGGTTGATTCAATAAAAGGATGAGAGGAAACGAGGATATGACGATGAGAGGATTTTTTACTATTGATAATTTATCTATAGTACTTGGGAGCGCCATGCTTGCCCGCCCAGAATGCGGTCGGACGTGGCGCGGCGTTTCGTGAATTATTATATCGATTGCCGGGACACGATGTCCCGGTTGCGGATATATTTGGTATTTGTGAAATTTGTTATTGGAATTTGTCTCGAATTTGGTTCTTTGATCTTCGATTTTTTTTGATGCTTGTTTCTTGTGCCTTGGGATTTACATCTGACCTATGTTACTCTTTACATATGTCTACCCTTGCTGATCACGAGAAGAAGTTATTCGAAATCCGCCACTCGCTTGCCCATGTCCTGGCACAGGCTGTGCTCAAGCTGTGGCCAAAAACGCAGATCACCATCGGTCCGCCGATTGAAACCGGGTGTTACTACGACTTCAAATTCGCCGAGCCGATTTCGGATGCAGACTTCGGATCCATCGAGAAGGAAATGCGCAAAATCATCAATACCGGTCAGACATTCCGCGCCGATACTCTCAGTATCGAAGATGCTATCGCGTTCTGGAAAGAGCGCGGTCAGCCATTCAAAGTCGAGCTCATCGAAGACTTGGCCAAGGCAGGGGAGACGAATGTCACCAACTACGCAAATGTGGCAGCCGATGGCACCGAAATGTTCGTCGATCTGTGTCGCGGCGGTCACGTGGAAAATACCAAGCAGATTCCCGCCGATGCCTTCAAGCTCGCGTCGCTTGCCGGTTCGTACTGGCGCGGTGATGAAAAACGGGATGCTCTCACTCGTATTTATGTGACTGCCTTCGAGTCCAAAGAAAAACTGAAGGAATATCAGGTGATGTTGGAAGAAGCCAAGAAGCGCGATCATCGCAAGCTTGGCAAAGAGCTGGATCTCTTTACCTTCAGCGATCTCGTCGGCTCGGGCCTGCCTCTCTGGACACCGCGCGGCACGTTGCTGCGTAATTTGTTGGATAACTACGTCTGGGAACTGCGCCAGGCCAAAGGCTACGAGCGCGTCACCATCCCTCACATCACTAAAAAAGAATTGTATGAAACCAGCGGTCACTGGCAGAAATTCTCCGATGAGCTGTTTCGCATCACCACGCGCGAAGGCCACGAGTTTGCCATGAAGCCGATGAACTGCCCGCATCACACCCAGATTTACGGCCGCATTCCGCACAGCTACAAAGACATGCCGCAGCGTTACGCTGAAACCACTACGTGCTACCGCGATGAGCAAACAGGCGAGTTGCACGGCTTGTCACGTGTGCGTGCCTTTACGCAGGACGATGCGCACGTGTTTTGTCGGCCAAGTCAGTCGAAAGAAGAAATTCTGAAAATCTGGGAAATCGTCGATACGTTCTATCCAGCGGTTGGCTTTGGCAAATTGCGCGTGCGTTTATCGCTGCATGATCCAAAGAATTTCAACAAGTACTTGGGTACACCGGAAATGTGGAAGAAGGCCGAACAGGAAATCCGCGATATCGCTGTCGAGCGCAAAGCTGATTTCTTCGAAGCACCGGGCGAGGCCGCGTTCTACGGTCCGAAAGTCGACTTCATCGCCCGCGATTCCATCGGGCGTGAATGGCAGGTGGCTACCATCCAGCTCGACATCAATATGCCCGAGCGTTTCGATCTCTCGTGTATCAACGAGCAGGGCGAGAAAGAGCGGATCGTCATGATCCATGCCGCGATCATGGGATCACTCGAGCGCTTCCTCTCCATCTTTATCGAACATCATGCCGGACTCTTCCCGCTGTGGGTTGCCCCTACGCAGATCGCCATCATTCCTGTGGCGCCGGTGCACGAAGACTATGCCAGAGCTCTCGAAAAAGAACTGATGAGCCATGGGCTGCGCGTTGCGTTCTACGATGCCAGTGACACGCTCGGCAAACGTGTCCGCGATGGCGAAAAACAGAAGATTCCGTACCTGCTCGTTTTGGGTGATAAAGAAGTGGAGAGCAAGTCGGTTTCTGTCCGTAACGTGAAGACCAAGAATCAGGTGACGGTTACCAAAGCCGAATTTATCGACAAGACACTCGCGGATGTGAAAGGACGTGCATTGGAGGGGGCGATTGGATAGACGGAGAGGATGCGACGATATGAGGATAAGAAGATGAAGAGGATTTTCTAGTAATTTTCCTCATATCCTTGCATCTTCTCATCTTCATTTCCTTATGACTGCGGCATCACATTTGCGTGCAGGAAGGCCAGCGCCTCGTCATTACTTACCTGCGGGAAGGATTCATACCACTCGCTCACGCTGTTAAGCGGAGAAGGAGCAGAGCAGCAAATCACTTTGCTGACCTCGTGTTCAAATGCCGGAATAAGATCTGGCGCGCACACTGGCAGGCAAACGACGACCTTGTTTGCTTTTTTGGCATGTATGTCGGCAATAGCCGCCATCATACTGATGCCCGTTGCCGCACCATCATCAACAAGCAGAACAGTTGCGCCTTCTACATTCGGATTCTTATCAGCGGCAAATAAAGTGCGACGGTGATCAAATTCGACGCGTTCCTGCTGAATGATCGGCTCCAAATGATCGCGGCGGAATCCGTGATCACTCATCGTCATTTCGTCCAAATACATCGCGCCTTCGCCGGATATGGCGCCAAGACCGAATTCCCGATGGGTCGGATGATTGATCTTGCGGACAATGCACGGATGCAGCGGAAGATTGAGTCGATCGGCGACTGCGCGACCGACAATAACACCGCCGCGCACGAGGGCAAAAATATACGTATTGTCTGCACTCGAATACTTCAGCAAGTGATTCGCCAGCTCTGTGCCAGCGTGTGTCCGGTCACGAAAGAGGGGAGATGGGTGTTGCATAGCCTGTATGAAGACGTTTGTCTCCATTTGTTCTTTCGATTCTCCTGTTGCAAATCTCTCAGGGAATGGACAGGCAATCATCCAATGTCTGGTTTCATGCCCGTTGTCCTGCTATGCTCGGCTTACCTATGTTCGAGGCGTTTCAGTTCGGCCCGGCGATCATCTGGATGAGGCTTTTGTTTTTACTGATTGCCGTGTGGCTGTCTTCTGAGTTTTTCATCCGGCTTACCGAATCGGCCAATTTAAGCCTGCAGGATATCAAGCACTATGGCAGGTGGCATATTCTGGCATTTGTTCTGATGGGTCGTATTTTTGCTATCCTTGGAGCCTATCAAACGTACCTGAAAGCCCCGTTTCGTACATTGATTCTCTGGGACGGCAGTTTCAGTTTTATGGGCGGCGCTATTGGGATTGCGATGGTGCTGTTCTGGTCAACGCGCAATCAGCGCGTTACCTTTTTGCAGTGGCTGGATGTGCTGCTGCCTGCAACCACTTTTGGCCTCGGCTTCGATTGGGTCGGTATGTTTCTGTCGGCTCAATCCTATGGCAAGCCTACAAATTTGCCCTGGGGCATTACTGTGAACACGTTCAACGTGCGGTACGCTGTTCCGATTCATCCGGTTCAGCTCTACTATGCGGCGTTCTTTTTTATCCTTACATTTGTTCTGCTGCTCACACGCAAGTACTCCCGTCGTGCCGGAGCCGAAACGCTGTTTGGCATTATTCTGGCGACGCTGGCCATTTTCTTTCTCGAGTTTTTGCGTGGCGATAGTACGATTGCGGTTTTTGCGAAGGTGACAGACCTGCTTTTCCTGCTTTGTCTGTTTATCAGTCTTGGCGTACTGGCTGCCGTGGAGCTGAAACTTACGCCACGTATGAATACTCTGTATGGCACCATAGTCGGTATGTTAACTCTTGCATACGTTGTTGGCCGCAACTGGATTTCTTTCGGACAGTTTCAGCTGCGTTTCAGTCAGCTTCTTGCTATCCTCGCTTTGCTTGCCACCGTTGTCTATGTCGTCGTGCACCGGCGCAAGTACCCTCATCTCTAATTTTTCTTCCCATTTTTTGCCGTGATCAATCTCCCTTTTGCCTCACTCGCTCCGTGGATGCAGACTCTGTCGTCCAATCCGTCTCTCTTCTTTCTGCAGCTGACCATGGTGGTCGGCGCGGCCTTGCTCGTTTTTCTGGTCCTGTTTACCACGCGCGATATTCTTCTGCGCTCACGCTCGTTTGTTATCCAGTTTCTGTGCATTCTTCTCGTTGCGCTGGTCCCGGGAATCGGCTTTTTACTTTATCTGCTCGTTCGTCCGGCCCGTACCAATCGCGAACGCATGCTCGAAGAGCTGGTGATGGATCTGTCCGACGAAGTCAGGGAATTGTCTGATCAGGTCACGCAGCGCAAGCCGATGCCGGCAAAGCATATGCCTCCGGTTTTCAAGATGCATCCGAAGAAGGGGCAGGGGCATGGTAAGGATAGCGAGTAGGTGTGTAGTTTGGTGTGTTTGAGGCTTAACATGTAGATACGGTACGTAATATCTTCTTTGTCTACAATACTTGCGATACCTACCTTACCTCCGTCTCTGATTACTCTTTGACTGATCGCGCCGGATGTTTTACTCTTCACAGCGTTCTTCCTCTCTTCTCTTCATGTCCGCTCTTACGCCCTTTCTTACCTACTGGTTCTGGCCGCGTCTTGGCGGTGCACATTACTCGGATCCAAAGATTGTTGCCTTACTGGTTGTGTGCGGGCTGTGTATTGCCGCTTCCATCGGACTGCGGTTGTGGAGAAAGAAATTGTCAAACTCTGTCACAAAAAAACTGTCAGCCTCCTGGCCGGGGGCAGCCATGACTTTTGGCATCATCGGACTTGTTCTTGTGGTGAGCCGTGTGGAAGATATCCAGTTCATTGAAATGCGCTTCCTGTGGGTACTCTGGGCGCTCGCATTGGTCCTCTACGTTGTCCTGCAGTGGTTCGTGTTTGTGCGCAGACATTACACGGTTGTCGAGAAAAAGCAGGTGGTGGATATTCGTGACAGGTATCTGCCGACGAAGAAGCGGAAGTAGGAGGGGTAAGGCGGGTAAAAGATGAGATTCTTTCGCTGCACGTATCCAGTAACACGCGTTTTTTTTATAAAACCACCCACAATACTCGCCTTACGCGCTGTATTCGCTCTCTCTTTTTTCGTCGCCCAAAAAACTTCCGCTGAGTTAGTCGTTTCCGTCATTCTCTCGTGTAAAGAAATCTTTGCTATTGACTCTGTATTGTCTGTAGTGAAGAATCACTTTCCTGTGCCACTCAAGCATCATACAGAAACGGCCTTTCTTCTTATTCTTGCGCTTGTCATTGCGCTGACGGGCATTGCTGTATCCTGGCTTCCTGCGCTGCCGGACGGGTTGCTGTATTGGGGGGTGATTTTTATTGCTTCGGTCGTGTATCCGCTGGCGCTTATGCCGTTGTTTCGCGTGAATCGTGCCGATTACGAATTTCGCTTCCTGCATTGGTTTCCGGCTTTCATGCTGCTCTTGTGGCTGGCGCTCCAGGCATTGGGGCATCTGTATGCGATTGCCATCGTGTTTCTGCTTGGCATCACCTACCTGTGGTCGCTGCCGCTCGTATTTTTCGGGGCATTTCTGATTATTTTCTTTGCACTCCATGTGATCCGCCGCCGCACAGTCCGTGTAGGTGCGACGATCATTCTTATGGCATTGTTTCTGGCCGGGAGTGTCGCAACAGAGGCGGCGGACTGGAACCAGGCACTTGCGGCGTCGGTTTTTCCTCAGACCGCACTGAGCAGAAAAGTCGCTGCGGTCTACAGGAAATGGTTTCCTTCCGCATCACTGATTGCGGGCTTGGGGGCAGGTTCGTCGTCCAGCTCCATTCCCATGTTTGTGCCCGTTGATCATGCCAACGATCTCTCTTCGAGCGCTTCTTCGTCGCTTAGTATCGGGGGGTCATACACTCTTCCGTCCGTTTCTTTCGATTCGTCGTCAACGGCACAACGTCGTTCATCGGTATCCTCGATCAGCAGCTCGCCCTCTTCTTCCAGCAGCTCCAGACGCTCTGTCTCCTCTGCCTGGAGCAGCGCATCTTCCGTGACATCCGGCCGGCCTGCCTCGTCATCCGTTTATTCCGTGGTTGCCAGCGCTTCGTCGATCAGTTCTTCCTCTTCTACCGCTTCCGGCGCCCGCGTGTCTGTATCATCCGTATTGCCTGCCAGCAACGCATCCTCGACTATTACAGACATCCGTTCCTATAACCTGCCGGCACCCAACCCGGATATCATCGCCTCACGTGATGCCATGGAAAAATTACGTAAGCGCAGACGCTTGCCGCGGTCGGGTCCGGAGGATGCTTTTATGATTGCTCTCACTCTTCTTGCCAGCTATAGCACAGTCATTCATTTTCGGGCGAAAAAGAGGGTCTGAAACTTTCTTTTGCGTCCGTTGGGACTATACTGCATCTCATGGTACGCCGTTTTCTTCCGGTTCTTGTTCTTGCTGGTGTCCTGGTATTTGCGGTGTTCCGCTACACGTCTTTGCCTGCAAGGATCGAGCGCAAAGTACAGACGATGCAGGTGGGAAAGGTGTCGGTGCCCAAAACGTCTACCGGCACAGTTACGGTATCCGATACGCCGCTCGAAGAAGTGAATTGGCCGGTGCCGTTTACTCCTCAAGCACCGACTGCCAATTGGGATCCGGTCCACGAAGATGCGTGTGAAGAGGCGAGTGTGGCCATGGTGCTGCGCTACTTCGAGGCACAGTCGTTTACCAGTCTCGCTGATGCTGATGCACAAATACAGCATCTGGTTACGCTCAATGAAAAGACGTTTGGGTACGACAAAAGCCAGACAGCCAAGCAAGTAGTAGCAATGCTTGAGCACGAGAGCGACAACTTAGATATCGCTATTATTCCTGCCACTCAAGAATCGATGAAGCAAGCGCTCAGTAAAGGATCGCTCATTATTGTGCCCGCAGCCGGCAAGGATCTGAAAAATCCGTACTTCCAGAATCCGCCGCCGGTTTACCACATGCTTGTTGTGCGCGGATATACAAAAAATGGTTATGTCATCACCAATGATCCTGGTACCAGGCGTGGTAAAGAATTTGTCTATACCTGGAGTACTTTGCTCGATTCCATTCATGACTGGAACGATGGCGATGTCGATAACGGAGCAAAGGTGGTGATTGTGATCAGTCGGAAAAAATAGGCGATGCAGCAAAATTTGCGCAAGCGAGGTCGCCTAAGTAAGAAGACAGTATTTGTGGCATCGCAGTAACTGCTCGCAGGTGATATAGATATTGATTTGGTAATTAGTTTTTTTGGAGATTGGGATTTTTTGATATTTGTCTTTTGTATCTTGATTTTTTTTCTCTGTTTTCATTAAATCGTCTCCGCTACACTGCCCGCATATGACTACTCTCTCCTCACTCAAAGCTCGACAGATTCTCGATTCCCGCGGCAATCCGACTCTCGAAGTCGATTGTCTTCTTTCCGATGGTTCGTTCGGCCGCAGCGCCGTTCCGTCCGGAGCATCTACCGGTACGCACGAAGCTCTTGAGCTTCGCGATGGCAACAAGTCCGTGTATATGGGCAAATCCGTTCTCAAGGCCCGTGACAACGTGAATGCCAAAATCCTTCCTGCACTCACCGGCAAAGACGTTGCCGATCATCGTGCGATCGACAAAATTATGCTCGAGCTCGATGGTACAGAGAATAAATCCTCTCTCGGTGCCAACGCCATTCTTGGTGTCTCTCTGGCCGTTGCGCGCGCTCGCGCCGTATCCGAAAAGAAGTCTCTCTGGAAGTCGCTGGCCGATCAGTTCGGTACGCAAAACCAGACATGGCTCCCAACCCCGATGATGAACGTTATCAACGGTGGAGCTCATGCCGACAGCGGACTCAGTTTCCAGGAATGCATGGTGATCCCAACCGATTTCCCCAGCTTTTCCGAAGCTCTCCGTGCGGGTGCCGAAATTTTCCACACGCTCAAAGGCCTGCTTAAGAAGGCCGGCTACACCACAGCTGTCGGTGACGAAGGAGGTTTTGCGCCTCACGTAAAAGACAGTAACGAAGCGTTCAGCTTCCTCATGGAATCCATCAAGGCTGCCGGTTACGAAGGCAAGGTAAAGCTCGGTATCGACTGTGCCGCCTCCGAATTTTACAAAGACGGCAAATATCATGTCGACGGCAAAGTGTTAAGCTCTGTCGAACTTGTCGATTTCTATGCGGATCTTATCAATGCCTATCCCATCGTGAGCATCGAAGACAGCCACGCCGAAGACGACTGGGCGGGTTTCGTGACCATGCAGGAAACATTCGGGGACAAGGTGCAGCTGGTGGGTGATGACCTGTTTGTCACCAATCCTAAGCGCATTAAGGAAGGTATGGAGAAGAAGGCTGCCAATGCCGTGCTCATCAAGCTCAACCAAATCGGCTCTCTTTCCGAGACAGTTGATGCCATTCAAATGAGTCAGAAAGCGGGTTGGAATGCTGTGACAAGTCATCGCAGCGGTGAAACAGAAGACAGCTTCATTGCCGATCTTGCCGTTGGTCTTGCAACCGGTCAGATCAAAACCGGTTCCCTCTCTCGCACCGATCGTGTGTGCAAGTACAATCAGCTCCTGCGTATCGAAGAAGAGCTTGGCAGCAAGGCTGTGTACAGCTCGCCGTTCTGATTTGATTTATTCATTTGGTAGCCGGCGGTTTAAACCGCCGGCTACCAAATTTTTCATCTTTTTTCCTGCCTTGTTAAAGAAAATCCTCCTCCTTGGTTCTGGTGAACTTGGAAAAGAGTTCACCATTGCTGTGAAGAGATTTGGTCAAACAGTGATTGCAGTCGACTCCTACGTTGGCGCACCCGCACATCAGGTGGCTGACGACTGCGAAGTCATCAACATGCTCGATGGCAGCGAGCTCGATCGTATTGTTGCCAAACACAAGCCGGATATTATCGTTCCCGAAATCGAAGCAATTCGTACCGAGCGTTTGTACGACTACGAGAAGCAGGGGATACACGTGGTGCCATCGGCACGTGCCGCGAATTTCACGATGAACCGCAAAGCGATTCGCGATCTTGCCGCAACCGAACTGGGACTTAAAACAGCCAAGTTTGCGTATGCCAAAACGCTCGAGGAGTGTAAGGCCGCAGCCGACAGCATGGGCTATCCGTGCGTCATCAAGCCACTCATGTCATCCTCTGGCAAAGGCCAATCAGTCATCAAAACCGCGGCCGATGTCGCAACGTGTTTTGAAAATGCCATTACCAAAGGTCGCGGCGCCCTGCAGGAAGTCATTGTCGAACAGTTCATCAATTTCGATTACGAAATCACGCTTCTCACCGTCACGCAGCAAAACGGTATCACGCTGTTTTGCCCGCCCATCGGTCATAGGCAGGAGAGAGGGGACTATATGGAAAGCTGGCAACCGATTGCCATGAAGCCTGAGCATCTCGAGGAGGCAAAAAGGATGGCTTCAGCCGCTACCAAAGCTCTTTCCGGCAGCGGTATCTGGGGAGTTGAATTTTTTATCTCGCATACCGACGGTGTCTATTTCTCCGAATTATCGCCACGCCCGCACGATACCGGTATGGTCACGCTTGCCGGCAGTCAGAATTTTTCGGAATTCGAACTGCATGCCCGCGCTGTCCTCGGACTGCCGATTCCAGAGATCACTCTCGAACGCATGGCGGCGAGTGCTGTCATTCTTGCAACCAAAGAAAGCCCGGTCATCAAAGATTACATCGGCTTAGAAAAGGCAGCTGCCGTTCCTCGTAGCGACATTCGTATTTTCGGAAAGCCATCTACCCGCATCCATCGCCGTATGGGAGTAGCTGTTGCCTACGATAACCCGCAGACGGGAAACATTGATTCTCTCCGTAAAAAGGTGAAGGAGATTGCGGATATGATTACGATTGTCACAGAGTAACACAGGGTGCCTCATATAAAATCAGGCAAAAACCTTTCTGCCTTTCCTGCCTTCATAAAATGATCGAAATACCCGTACTGCTCATCCTCCTCGCCCTGCCGGTTGGCATTCATTACGGCTGGTGGGTGTTTGTGTGTTTTTTGCTCGTGTTGCCCGGGCTCTACGCACTGATGACCGGCGTGCAGTACTTTCCCACCTTTGGAAAGATCATGAAGCGTATGCTGGCTCTCGCCGATATCAAGAAAGGGGAAAAGGTCTACGACTTAGGTTCCGGTGATGGCCGCTTTATCTTTGCTGCTGCCCGTAAAGGTGCCAATGCAACTGGTTACGAGCTGTCTCTTCCGCTGTTTGTGTATACCAAGATTATCAGTTTCTTCATTCCCCGCTCGCACATCTATTTCCGCAACTTCTGGAAACAGGATTACCGCGACGCCGATGTTATCTTCTGCTTCCTGCTCATCTCGCTCATGCAGCGGTTCGAAAAAGAGGTGTGGCCGACACTCAAGCCAGGCACGCGTGTTATTTCCCACAGCTTCAAGATGAAAGGTATTAAGCCGACCAAAGAGGATGGAGAGGCGGTGTTGTATATCAAAGACTAGGTTTATTCGTTGATCGTTTTTCGTTGCGATCATTATTTCCTGCAGCCGGGACGTCGCGTCCCGGTTCTCGATTTTGGAATTACATAGGCCGCCCTAAAAATTTCCAGTATGATGCACGCAATCGGGGTGTAGCTTAGTTGGTAAAGCGCAAGGCTGGGGGTCTTGAGACCCAGGGTTCGAGTCCCTGCACCCCGACCATTCGAAAATGCAAAAGCATTTTCTCATGGCAAGCCATCTGGCCTGTTATGCAGCATAGTGTGTATGTTTCATGTTTATATTCTAGAGTTGGCAAATGGATCGTATTACGTTGGTCACACAAATAATCTGCAGAGAAGGATTTTTGAACATCAAAATCGGATTGCTTGTAACCACACAAAGAAATATCCAATGAAACAGTTACTTTGGTCTGAACTCCAATCTGATCGAGTAGCAGCTGCCAAAAGAGAGCGGGAAATCAAGGGTTGGAAAAGGTCAAAGAAAGAAGCCTTATGGCAATCGAGCTTGTCCTGAGCAAAATGATAATTTTGCGAAGGGTCCCTGCACCCCGACCACGTAAAGCCGCCAAAGCGGCCACGTGGCACGGCCAACGGATTCAGATTGATTTTATACTGTTGGCGCAGCATCCCACTTGGCTTTGAATTCCTTTTCCCACTCTGCGTGGCGTTTTTTGTCGTTATAAATCGCCTCCATTTCTTTACTGGCTTTTTCATGAGCAGGATCTGTCTTTGCTTTTTCTAAGATATGATCAGATGCCGCTTTTGCTATCTCTCCGGAGTTTTCTCCGCTAAAAACAGCGTCGCACACGCCGCCAATCTGCTTACAGGTCATTTGCTTCATATAATAAGAGGGAGAAAGGATATACAGGTACAACGATTCTTGCGTGGAGGTCTTACAAGAAGCAGTTTTCCCCTAGCTTTCTTTCGGCTTCCAGTCTTATACTAACCCCTTTTTAAGGCATACTTGACAATATTAGTATTTGATTTTCTGATAAAGTATGATATAATATTATGAAACATTAAAGAAATTAAGCAATGCCCCTCTCACTCGCTGACATACAGGCCGCAACACACGCTATAGAAAGCCACGAAAGGCTTCTTATCATCCCGCATGCCAATGTGGATCCGGATGGTATCAGTAGTGCGTTGGCGTGCTATCAACTGTTTAAGGCGCTCGGCAAAGATTGTACGGTTATTTGTCCGGATACACCGCCGGAGTCGCTCCAGTTTATGCCAGGCTTCGAGAACCTCTCAACCGAAATAGAGGAAGGGCAGAACTTTATTATCACGCTGGATACAAGTAGTGGAGTGGAGGTCGATAAGCTGCGCTATACCGTCGAAGACAACAAGGTGAATATCATCGTTGTACCCAAGAAAGGCCGCTTTAAGAAACAGAACGTTACTATTCTGGATACCGGCAGTGCATACGATCTCATTGTCGTCGTCGATACAGCCGATATGGCACTGCTTGGCTCGATCTATCAGCAGCATGTGGATCTGTTTTCGGAAACGCCTATTTTGAACGTCGATCACCACATCAGTAATACTGGCTACGGACAATTGCGTCTGATAGATCCTACCTGTGCCTCGGCAACCGAAGTGCTGTACAACTGGTTTAGCAACAATGCACAGTGGAAAAACTTACTCACGCCCGATATGGCGACACTGCTTCTTACAGGACTCATCACCGATACGCGCAGTTTCCAGAACCCGAACACCACACCACGGTCGCTGGAAGTCGCGGCCGAACTTCTGGATCTCGGTGCCCGTCAGCAGGAAATCATTCAGCATGTCTACAAGACGAAGCCACTCACGACGCTCAAAATCTGGGGCCGTGCACTGAATCGTATCCAGATGGATCCTGATGCACGCATCGTCTGGTCGTCGGTCAGTAAAGAAGACTTGGATGAAATGGGGGCTAGCAGCAAGGAAACTGCCGGCATTCTCGACGAGCTCATCTCCACTATTCCGGATGCCGATGTGCACGTGCTGTTTACCGAAGTGGAGGGTGGGGGACTGAAAGCCAGTTTACGCTCGTCGCCGGCAATCGATGTCAGCAAGGCTGCCGCTCGTACGTATGGCGGCGGGGGACACAGCCGCGCCGCCGGTCTCAAAGTAAAGGGCTATAACAATTTCCAGCTGCAGGTGATTGAGTGTGTGCAGAAATTGAAGGAGGAAATGCAGCGCCAGCGTGACGAATCCAATGCGCCGCTGCATCCAACCGGTGGCGATATTCCCAAAGTAAATGCTCCGCCTGCGACTCAAGCGCCTGCGCCAGCACCAAAAACTTCCGTGCCAGAAGTAAAAACAACTTCTCCTATTCAGCCCCCAGCAGAACCAAAAACCGGTTCAACTGATGTGCTCGGTTCCATGTCGCCAACCGAAAATACGGGTGGGACGGATATTGTGCAGACGTTGAGTTAGAGGAACCAGAGGATGCAGACGAAACAGAAGAACCAGAGGATTCGGATATTTGCTTGTATTACATGATTTTGATACGAGCTTGAGAGGTGCTATTTATAAGTTGAAAAACTCGTCTGCATCGTCTGGTTCTTCTGGTTCCTCTGTTTCGTTACGCTTTCCGATTTTCCTTTCTCATTCTCTGTGCTATTCTAATCGCGCTCGTTTTTTTACGTACTCTATGCGCCTCGTTCAGGTAGCGAAGATCTTAGGCATGACAGGACAAGAACTGCGACTCGAACTCATGAAGGTCGATTTCGGCATCAAGCCGACCGATCGCGAGGTTCCGCAGAATCTTGCCATTGGCATTATCCGCTTTATTGCCAACAAAAAAGGTCTGAAAATTGATTTCGACGCGCTCATGGCCGGTTCAGATGGCAGCACCGATTCCAAAGACAAAGAAGAAGACGGCGCGGATCCAGCGCAGAAAAAACAGGACATTGATTCCGATGCGCCCCAGGCTATTTCCCCCAAGCAGGTTGAGAATCTCAACGTGCTGCGCAAGCTGTCGCTCGAGGGCGTATCGCAGGCTGCCATTGCGCGACAGCAGCAGGTTATGACTCGTGAAAAGAAGCTGACCAAGGCGGAAATCGATCAGCGCCGCGCAGAAAACAAGATATTCCAGAAACTGGAAAAGAAAGCGCCGGCCTCCACCCATCAGCAGCAAATCAAGCAGAAGCAGGGGACAGTCACATTGCCGGAGCAGATCTCCGTGAAGGAGTTTGCCGAAAAGACCGGTGTGCAGGTGCCAAAAGTGATCCAGTCGCTGATGAAAAACGGCATTCTGGCCAATATCAATCAGCAGATTGATTTTGATACAGCGGCAATTGTTGCGTCCGAACTTGGTGTGACAGTACAGAAGGAGGTCGCGAACGTCTCGGTGGAAGCGCTCATTAAAAACGACCTGGCAACGCTGATCAAAGACGAGCCGGAGACACTCAAGCCGCGTCCGCCGATTGTGACGGTAATGGGTCACGTTGACCACGGAAAGACGGCTATTTTGGATGCCATTCGCTCCACCAATGTGGTAGCCAAGGAGGCTGGTGGCATTACGCAGCATATTGGTGCCTATCAGGTGCGGCATGGTGACAAGCTGGTCACGTTCCTGGATACGCCGGGTCATGAGGCGTTTACCGCCATGCGCGCTCGCGGTGCGCAGGTGACTGATATCGCCATTCTTGTGGTGTCTGCCGAGGAAGGAGTAAAGCCGACAACGATTGAAGCAATCAACCATGCCAAGGACGCCGGCGTACCGATTATCGTCGCTATCAATAAAATCGATAAGCCGAATGCCGATATCGAGCGTGTCAAAGGTGAGTTGGCCGGCCATGGGTTGCAGGCGGAAGGTTGGGGAGGAACTGTTCCGATGGTACCGTGCAGTGCTGTGACGAAGGCCGGTATTCAGGAGCTGCTGGAAACAGTATTGCTGGTTGCCGAACTGGAAGAACTGAAAGCCAATCCGAACCGTCCGGCTATTGCAACCGTTATTGAAAGCCATCTGGATAAATCGCATGGTCCGCTTGTCAGCCTTATTGTCAACACCGGCACTCTGCATATCGGTGATCTGATCGCTTCCGGCAGTTCGAATGGCAAAGTAAAGGTACTGATGGATGCTGCAGGTACGCGTATTGCCGATGTGCCGCCATCCGGTCCGGTCCTTATGGCCGGCCTTGATACAACGCCTCGTGTCGGCGATATTCTGCAGGTCTTCAAGACAGAGAAGGAGCTGACCGCATTTCTGGAGGCGTACCATCTTTCCAAAGCCCATGAAGCCAAACACGGCTTTGCGGATCTTGTCTCCCGCTTGACGGAAGGCAAGCTTACACAGCTCAAACTTGTTCTGAAGGCCGACGCCCAGGGCTCACTCGAATCCATTTCCGAGGCGTTGCGCAAATTGACGACCACACTTGTTCAGCCGAAAATTATCCACAGTGCCATTGGCGCCATTTCCGAAAGTGATGTCATGATGGCATCAGCCTCTCAGGGAATTGTTGTCGGATTCAATGTCGGTGCGGCTTCTACGGTCATGAAAACCGCCGATCGCGAGGGTGTGAAGGTCAAGCAGTACGATATTATCTATCGCTTGCTCGAAGACATGGAGCTGTTGCTCCAGGGACTTATTGAGCCGGTGGAAGAGGAGAAAGTTACGGGTCATCTGGAAGTACGCGGCGTATTTCTCACCAAAAAGAGCGAGCAGATTATCGGTGGCAAGGTGACAGACGGCTACCTGAAGCGCTTTCCCTTCCGCTTGATGCGCAATGGTGAGCAGATCGGTACAGGCCGCATCACTTCCCTGAAGAATGTCGACAAGGAAATCAAGGAAGCCAAAGAGGGGAGTGAGTGTGGTATGCGGGTGCAGACAAGCGCTCCGATCGAACTCGGCGATATTCTCGAAACATTCACCAAAGAGTACAACAAGACTGTTGCATAGTTTCCAAACCGCTACACGACTGGATCCCGGCGATGTTTGATATAGTCAATTGTCTTTGCTTGCGTGTCTTTATCGTTGATCGATCCGAAGATGCGAATGAAGTCAGCGCGTGCATTGGATGTGGGCAAGCTCATTATGAAGGCCAGCAGAGACCCGTCGACGCCGGCTTCTTGTAAGTTATTCTCATGAATGACCCCTCTTTTTGCCAGCGCATGCAGAGTGCTTTTTGTTGTCGGTGTCAGATCGAACAATTCCTGCACTCTGCTTGCGCCATGAGAGCTATTGATGTTGTGATTGTCCAGGAAAGTCTGTGTCTGATTGTCAGCCAGAAACTGGTATTTTTTGAGTGTCTGGAATGACGGGCTTTTAAACAGGTCCGGGTACGCAGAGCCGGCGGCAACCAGCCCCCACAGGAGCGTCGGCCACGGCAATTTTCCGGTCCGGAAGAACACGCCCAGGCCTACCGCGGTTAAGAGTGTCCCGCTCACAGCGCCCAGGAGGCGCAATGGCCGGTAGTCCGTCTTCTGACGATGGATGGCTTTCCCCATGGCATCGTCTAAAGCCGCAATGCTGTTTGTGTGGAGGATGCTTTCCAGGCGTGCCCTCAGGCGTACCAATGTGCGACGCTGTCTCTCCGTCAGAGTCGTATTCTTTTGCAGATGCATGTCTATAAGTGTAATGGCATCATTGCGCGCCTTGATATCGATTGTCAGCGGACCTGGTTCCCGTGTGCTGCCGTTGCGGGTTGGAATGAAAAATCCGCACTCCCGGGCCGAAGAGGACATGCTGATGTTTGCAGGGTTCACGTCTGCCTTTTGTGCGATGTCTATCAGAGCGTCACGCAGTACTTTCTC
>CALMES010000093.1 GCA_937863435.1 uncultured Candidatus Peregrinibacteria bacterium | reverse complement strand
GATAGCAGGCGGCACAAATTCGCCCCACTGCGAGACCGCTTGTCTTGATATCCCGGCGGCTCGTGCGAGTTTAGCCTGGGTTCCGAAATGTGATATTGCGTCTTGCTTTTTCATGGGCTTATAGTAAATCATACTAATCAATAGATCAAGTGATTACAAGCTAACACGGGCGGGGTAATATTTGATAAATAATGCTTGACACGCAAAGCGCATGGTGCTTTACTATCCACACCTCGCGGCCACTCTCTCCTCAAGGCTGCGAGGCGGATTGACAGGCATCGGTTGCCCGCCGCCATGGCGGGCATTTTTAGGGGAAAAACATGCATCAGCTATACACAAGCGGGACCGTCGTTATTGACGGGACAGAGTATGACGCGGAGGCGGATTATGAGGTATGGGAAGGCGGCGTCGTGATCCATACGGTTCGCGCAATTCGGCAAGTCGCAAAGGAAGGCGAGTATTGGTATGACAGAAATGGAGAGGGACACGAGGGACCGAAGTTCGTCAGCATGGACGTTACAGACTGGGTGAACATCAGCGACTGGAAAGAGGAAATCAAGGAGCACGAAAGGTGGTGGGAGTCAGTGAAGCGGAGGGCTGCGTGATGATTTCGAACAGCAAAGATCATTTTTTCACCGGGCGCGGACTTTCTAATGTCTTCAGTACTGAAGACGAATGGAAGGCGGCGCAGCGCGAGGCGGCGCGCAAGGAACTGCTACGCGTCGAAGCGGCTAATCAGAAAGAAATGGCGGATTGGTGCGCGGTTGCGTGGGGGAATCGTTCAAATGGATATTACTAAAGTGTTAGAAAGCCATAAAAAATGGATTTCTGGTGAGTGCGGTGAGCGAGCCAACCTGCTCGGGGCCCCCCTGCGCAGAGTAGACCTGCGCGGTGCAGACCTGCGCGGCGCCATCCTGAGCAGAGCAGACCTGTTCGTGGCAAATCTGCTCGGGGCCAATCTGAGCAGAGTAGACCTGCGCGGTGCAGACCTGCGCGATGCAAATCTGCTCGGTGCAGACCTGCGCGGTGCCACCCTGCGCGGTGCAAATCTGAGCGGCGCAAATCTGAGCGGCGCAAATCTGAGCAGAGCAGACCTGAGCGGCGCAAATCTGCTCGGTGCAGACCTGAGCAGAGCCAATCTGCGCGATGCAAATCTGAAGGTTTATCAGTCTGGGATATGGACGGCTTATGTACAGCCAGATCATATCAGAATCGGATGCCACTATTTCCGGGTAGAAGAATGGGAAGCTTTCTCTGATGAGAGAATTTCCGAGATGCATCCGTTAGCGCTCGATTATTGGAAAGAGAACAAGCACATAGTGCTATCTATAGCTCAGTCATTAGATAAGGGAACAAACGTATGGCCTGGAATTTAAATTTCTTGTCTCAGCTTATCCGCTATCCGTCGCTATGCGGAGAGCAGGCTTACAGCAGCAGGATAACCGAAGATGTGATGGTGGCCCGATGAAAAAGAAATGGCGATATAAGCCGATGGCAACGCCAGTGCAGACGAAGCCAAAGCAGAACAAGCCGATGGCAACAAAAATAACGGTAGTTTTTGGGATAGGAGTCCCTAAAGGATGGCTTCGTTCGGCTTCGGCAGTGACGGGCGGCGATCTATGAGCGGATCGCATTTCGTTGACAACGAAACGATGGCAGCAGCGTTCGTCATCGCCATTGTATTGGCCGGCGCATTGCTGTTGGCGGCCGTGTTCGTAGTGTGGAAACTTTTTTAAACTAAATCGCCCTACTGACTGCCATCGGTAGAGCGACGGGGATAACAATGAATGCGA
>CALMES010000092.1 GCA_937863435.1 uncultured Candidatus Peregrinibacteria bacterium | reverse complement strand
TAGTTTGATTGATTACTTTCCAATTTCTCAATTCTTGCGGCAGTATTATCCATCTTTTCTTTAAGTGCGGTAACTGCTTTGAGCAATGCGTCTAATTTGGCTGGATCAATGGCATCTTTTTTTGTTGCTACAGCCTCAGTCATTTTCTCAAGCTTCTTTGCATCATTTTTTGTTTCCATACGTAAACTTGCTAGTTCTGTATCTGGATTCTCTGAAGCGCCACTATCTACAGCTGCAGCCTCCTGTACTTGTGCAGCCGGAGCAGGTACTCGTACCCACTGCTGTTTTGGCATACTGTAAGCATAGTACGTATCCGGAAGCGCAGAATGAGCAAACAGGGTTTGGCGAGCGGTATCAAAATAATAATTAAAGAAATACTTTGTACCTTCTCTCGTATATTGACTGCCATTTTCCAGCAATCCCCATCTGTCTTTCACTTGCTCGCTTGTTTTGGCTTCGTTCATCAGCAAAGTATCCCCTTCTGGCAAAACATACACAGGCTGCATTCTTTCCTGCTTGCTCGTAAAGGCATCTGCCGTATCAATCATATACGTCCCCGGCTTGGTGAATTTGACATTCACTGCCCCGATTTTGCCGCTGCTCATAGCCTCCGGCTCCAAAATGATGCCGGCATTGCGCAAGGTATCGATACTGTAGTTATCAATCGGTGGCGATTTGTTTGGCTGATACGTAATCTTGTTGTTGCGAAACTTGCTCAGGTTGTCCGGTACGGTAATAGTGATGGCGCTATAGGGATTCGTGCCCGGCATATCGACCGACAGCTCCCGCAGAACAGGGCCGCTTTCATTTTGAATATTGGCGCTTTCAAGCAGGGCAGACTGCTGCCTGTCGTCTTCGTCGGCCAACCGGTTTAAGGCATCGAGCATCTGCGCTCCGTCCTTTCTCTGGCCGGCATCGTAACGGAAGGAATTGTCTGACAGCCTGTCTGCGTAATCCCTCGCCGCCTGACGTGTGCGCGATACTGCTGGTGATGTGGTAACAGCTGGTTCCTCAGAATCAAGCGTATTTGCGCTTGTGGCTGGCTGATAAGAAGGTTCGTCCGGCTCTGTCGACGCAGGAGGCGTATCGCTCTTTGCTGCTTTCTTTGCACTATTATTTTTTGCGACGTTTCCCGTTGCGCCACCAGCAATGGCAGCACCTGTCGCTACAGCACCGATCGTACTATCGACTGCTTTCTCGACAACTACTTCACCGCTTCGTATCTGGCTCCCGAGCGCCGTCAAATACCCTGTCGGGCGCGGATTATTCTGTATGTTCTGCTGATGAACTGCGAGCAATGCCGGCGAAGCCGCCAGAGCTTTGACCGCCTGAATTGCCAGGCGCATGTCTTCTATGCGTCCCTGCGAAGACTGCGGCATGGCAACGAGTGCACCCTTATTGGCATCCTCCACCAGCTTCATATGCACGGCATGCAGGCTGTTCAGCACCTTCATCATGGTTGGGTTCTTGGCAAATGTCTTGCCGAGCGCCGGATACTGGATACTTTCGCCAAGAGCGCGCACCTGTTCGACGTAGACGTTATTTTCGGCGACCTCTCTCTGCCTCGCGACTGCCTCGCTGCGGCGATCCATCGCCGCCCTGTCTGCCGCATGCTTGTTTTGCACGCCGCGAAGAATTTGCGCATCGGTATAGTTTGCCATGGCTGGCGTACCGATAAGATCGCGCGGAATGCCGCCATCGACGACGTTCATGCCGTCGCGCATGTTTCTGGCCGTATCCATTTTTTGCTGCAAGGCCGCCGGAATAATTGCCGATCCGTCGGCTCTGCGCAGCGGCGAATTGGCAGGAAGTGACGGACTGATGTAGTCCTGTGCGTATCTGGACTGCTTATTCTGCACCTGACGCTGCAAGTCTTCTCGTGCTTTTCTGGCTCTGTTAAGAGCTACATTTCGATCGAAAACCTGCTGGCTTGTTTCCCTTCTTTCTTCCTTCTTATACAAATCGTCTGCGGACTGGGGACCGAGTGTGGTCTGCCGGCCTTTCTTGCCGCCGGAGAGATGATACAGATAAGACTCTGCGGCAAACTTATTGCTTTTCAGATCTTTCATCTTTTTCTGATTTCTGTCGTTTTCGGCTGTTGACATTCTTGCCCCGCTGTTACGAAGTCGTGCAGCATGCTGTTTTCGCAATGCCGTAAGCTGACTATCCTGATGATAGATGAAACCTTCCAGAGCATTCGTTCTGCGCTCGACCGGTCCGGGTAACTCAAGAAGCTGCTGGAGGCTTTTGAGTGGGGTCGATGTCGTTGGCTCTTTCACGACCTGCTGCTCCTCCTCGTAGATCTTTTGGTGCGTTTTCTGGCGGATCGGCATTCAGCTCGTTTGGATTCGATGTGTAGTCAGATTCCATTGAGTTTCGCGGACGTGATCCTTCACTTCGTGCAGCTTGCTCTGCACCATCAAAACATAGTCTATGCTCTCTTTCGCTTCCACTTTCTGCCAACAGAAAACAAGGATGCATGTTCATTATTGCTTCAATGAAAGACTGAAAGAAATATTCTTTGCCAATACGTTTGTTAATGTGAATTTTTGAGAACTCATAACTATATATTTGTTTTTTACAATCAACATTATAGCATAAAAGCAAATTATTCACAAACTACCATCCGATACAAAAGCATCCCTTGGCTTAAAATTAGATTTGATGTATAATGATATGAAATTCAAACAAACAAATGACTTCTGCCGCTCCTGCACCAACACCTTCACCGGCTCCAGCAGTAGCACAAGAACTTAATTTGCTGAACCCTGTCGATACTCAAAAAGTTGGTACAGATCTCGTAGATCACCTCAATACTCTTGCGGACCCGACAATCAATAACATCTCTCAGAAAACAAGGGATGAGATGAATAAGGTGCTTGGAATAACTGGGGGAAATATTATTTCAGCTCATGCTCCAAACACTGGTAAAGATATTTTTAAGCTTGCTGTTAGACTTCATGAACCACATGATGATTTATCCACAGCGGCCAGAAAAGAAATCCACGACAAAATTTTAAGTCGCCTTCCTACGAAAACTACAGACTCCGTAGGAACGGAATATTCAATCGCAAATTCAGTAAA
>CALMES010000091.1 GCA_937863435.1 uncultured Candidatus Peregrinibacteria bacterium | reverse complement strand
TGTTGGCTGAAACTATAAAACAGTAACCCAATCGCCTTTAAAATACCTTTGTGGCGACGGTTTTCTGTCATATTCTTTAAGTATTTTCATGGACTTGCGATAAGTTCCATAAATAATATCTTCCGTAGTTTCAATATTCAGAATATCTGAGCCGTCAAAAATCCCATTTATTGAAACGTAGATTTCTCCAACCTTTCCACGAAAGGTTTTAATTGATTTTGAGGTCTTTTTTAAATCATCTAAAAAAGCCTTCAATGTTTCAGATGTACTCCACTCAAACAGATAGTGCCGAGTTTCGATAAAGTCGTTTAAATTATATTCCATAAAATACAAATTAAAAAATTAAAAATAAGCATCAGCCAACAAAGCATCCAGCGACCATGCCGCCGAAAGCCAGCCCGCAAAACCCCACGCACGGCGGCACGGCGTGGATGCGGACGTTACCCCGGAGCCGATTCGCCGCGGGGCTTGAAGAGTGAAAGAAACTGGGTGTATGATTCTATGACCGTCGCCCGGCCACCAGATTCCCGAATGGCCTGAAGAAAGTCGCGCTGGTCATCTGACAACCTATCGGAGCCAATCTTGACCTCGAGGGCAACGAACTTCCCCGTTGCCACATGCACCCCAATTATGTCCGCCACCCCCTTCCGTGCGTGCGGAACCCTCCTCCAAGACTTTGCTATCGCGGCCTCTACGGCCTGCTTCACCTGAGCCTGGCTGGTCTTGCAGTTGCGTAGGGTCAACACCAGTTCTGTCAGCCGGCCAACAGCGTGGTCAGCGTCAAACCGTCCGTTATTCGGCTGGTGCCAAACAAAAAAACCGTTCTGATTCAGGTGGGTCACCACCCTGCCGATGAGGTCAAACTGGGCTGATTTCTTGTCCATGTTCTACGATTTGAAGCCGGAAGCCGGAAAGCAATTTCATTGTCCCATTACTCAAGCAGGTTTCAATCAATGCCGCCGCTTGCCGCCGTGTGCACCCGTAGCCTCGCTCAACCTCATTGAGCATGCACCCAAAAGGCAACGGGCTGCGGGTGCACACATTCTTGAAAATCTGCGAGGCTCGCAGAGAATCAGGGCGATCAAAATCGGAGGGTGCAATCACGCTGCAGCGGCTTGGGGCTCATCCTCGAAATTCAAACTGGTTTGGCGCCCAATCCCAGCCTCGTCTCTATACTTGTCCAGGCGAGACAAGCATTCGTCTCTCGATGCCTGACAGGCCTCGACAAGTGCCTCCTGTATTTCAGGCCCAAACTCGTGCACAAGTGTCAGAACGGGCTGAACCTTGTAGGTAAGCCGCTCGTAATTAACCGAGCACTTGACGTACAATTTCACATCAGAGCCATCGACAAGCATTTCCGTTCGGAAGGTTTCTTTTTCGCGAATGGTGGTAGGTGACATAGCAATATAGTTGAGAGTGAAAAGTCAAGGAAAAACGGCCCCACCTTCCGGCTGAGCCGAGAATATAATCTCATGAAGTACCAAACGGATGAGCCGCCTTTGCGGCCCAATTTTTTACGGCAATGCGCTGGGCCATCAATTTTGATTTCCCTTCGATGTCCCTTAGGATTTCGGCGGCCTCTCGCCGCTGCTTCGAAGTTGCGGCCACCGCCATGGCTTTGCGGTGCAAAGCCTCAAGCATCTCACGGCCTTGGGCCACAAGGGCCCATTTTTCTGGGGCCGAAAGGGATATCACCCCCCGCTGTTCAAGTATACGGTAGTCATAAACAGTTACATCATCTACGGTCAACTCACGTCCGCTGAGGGCCGCAATCCGAGCATCTATCCAGACCTGCTGTTCTGCAAGCCCTTCTGCTGTAGACCAGTAGTCTCGAGCACGCTGCTGCGCCTCTTCAATCTGCTGCTCTCGCTCCTTACGAGCAAGGGCCTGCACCACCCTGCTGCGATAATCCAGGTAAGCGTGCAGCACCGTGCCCAAGATGACAATCGTAAAATGGCCATAATAGGCCTTCATGTTGATGTCCCCCAATTCGCCCGCTGCTGCGAGCCGAAACGCCTCACGAACCTCATCAACCCCGATCCCGCCGAAACGGGTGGTGACAAACTCAATCGCCTCATCCATCAGCTCATCCGACACCTCATGGGCGCCAGAGTAGTGCTGGGCACAATAAGCCAATTCGTCACCCAAGCAGGTCATCGCAAGCGGGCCCTGCTGGGCTACCTGCCTGCGGATGGAGAGCCGAAGGCCCTGCTGAACGGCCTTGGCCGTCCGAGGGCTACACTCCGGAATTTGCCCAACGGGCAGCAACTCGCGCAGCTGAGGCTGCGGCACGAGCGGCACGGTCGGCGGTTGTGGTGTTCCCTGTGAGAGGGTTCGTAAGGATTGCGGTTGGGTCTGCATTCGTGGCGGGTTTTACGGTTACCAGTTTTGACTTGCGCTGATCGTCCTTCGCAAATTGGGCAGCGGTCGCCACCCAGTCACAAGAGGTCGCCCCCTTAGTGGCCGACCAGTCCCGAACTCGTGAAAAATACCAGGCCGAATCAATATCATTCATTCCGCTTGCGGTGGCGAGCGCGGTGGCCCATTGTTGGGGCGAAGCCCCGGCCCACTCCGATTCAGAAAAAAGGCGCGGGGCGCGCCCCCCTGAAGGTTTAGATGTGCCCCTGATCTTAGAAGAATCTTTCTTTAATTGGGCCGCGCCAACACTATCAACATTATAAGGGGATACATCACTATATACATGTGTCTCATTTTGGGACACCCTGTGTCTCATTTTGAGATAGCGGGGTGTCTCATTTTGAGACAATGGGTGTCTCATTTTGAGAAGGTGTTCGGGGGTCTCATTTTGAGAAGGTTCTAACCGACTATCAATCAGTGCTTTCCAGTCCTCACCATAATTCCATGCATCAAACACCGCGCCGGTAGAATACAAGTTAGTGCCGCCGCTCTGCGAGAACATAGACACCCAACCAGAGATGCAGAGTTCATTCAGCCAACGGTTTATAGAAGACCGCTTCAGATACGGATACTTGAAAGACAGGCTGTTTAGGCTCTCCCTTACCCAATACCGACCATTCACATAGAATGCTTCGATCCCCCGCCTACGGTTCTCCTCACACCAGTAGGATATATTTTTTAATAGGATAGCCTTCTCGACCCCAACAATTACGGCAAGTTCCCAGTCAAAGGAATGTTCTCGATTAGACTTCATGTCGGATAGCAATAGGTTACAGGTGGACAGAGACTGCAAAGGCGGGAATCAGTTAAAGTCTGAAGCCTGGACGAATCGCTCCCCTTGGTTGCGAAATCGGGCGACCTCATGCCAAGAGTACTCTCTCGAGACATTTGGCTGTGGCCTCACAGGATTTGGGTTGTGCGCATCGTGCCGACGCGCAAAGTCAACAGCCTCTTTGCTTTGGTAGAGCGGACTTCCATCCCGGTCATACCCAACAACGACCATATTCTCCTTCATATAAGGTTGTATTTGTGGGCAGCGTACCAAACCAGCCCGGTAAAAAAGGCGGAAAACAGAAGGTACTGGGGAGTCTTCCGAGTGAAATAGCCTACTCCGAGGGTGCCAAGCACCCAATACGAGAATAGATCAGGTCGCCGATAGAACAGTAGGAGACCAATGGCCCACCAGACAACCCCAAATCCGTATGGATCGAGATCAAAGGGAGTGCCTTCGCCCCAGGTCTTTGTTTCGGAGGCTTGAGCCGATTCTTCGATGGGCTGACGTTTGCGGCGTACATCACCGGGGCGACGAGTCGGACGGCGCAGAGTGCGCACGTTTTTTCTTTCCCAGTCGGCGGCGCGGCGTTCGCGCTCGGCCCGGGAGAGGAATCGATCGGAGCGAGGGATATCACCGAGACCTTCTTCCCAAAACGGACGCTGCCCATCTTGGAATCCGAAGCGGAGAATGGTGGGGG
>CALMES010000090.1 GCA_937863435.1 uncultured Candidatus Peregrinibacteria bacterium | reverse complement strand
CTTCGCCTGTCTCCAGCTCTTTCGCCATCTGTGCCCAGATATGTTCGACTTTCTGGAACTTCCCGGGCCAATGCGCCTCGTCGTGCGGCCAGGTAAGCCAGGTCGCTGCATGTCGTTCCCATTCGGCGGGCATGGTATAGCCTTCTTTACCGGGCTTGATAGTTAACTTTTTCATAGAATCAGAGTGGCAAATACGAAGAACCAAATTCTAAATACGAAACAAATCTTAAATGAGAACAGTGAAATCTGAAAATTTCTTTATGGAATCTTCGAGCTTGTCTCGAATTTGGTTCTTTGATCTTCGGGCTTCCATCATTTATTGGGTAATCGCTCCATACGTATCCGGCCGGCGACACTCGAGGAATCGCCAGGCTTTCTGGAGCGCTTTCACACGGCGTAAGTCACAGGTGGCAATAAGAATTTCATCCTTGTCCTTTCCGTGGGCGAGGATTTTGCTGGATGGATCTGCAATGAACGAGCCGCCCCAGAAGGTAATGGCTTTCTCTTTGGCTGTGCGGTTGATAGCGCAGACATACACGTTGTTTGTGGCACTGTGGCCGAGCATCGCGTTCGTCCACATCTGCTGCCAGTTGCCGGTGATATTGTCCTCCACGTCTTCATCAATCACGCCGATTGCTGTCGGGTAGAAGATGATTTCGGCACCCTTGAGCGCCACAATGCGCGCGGCTTCCGGAAACCACTGATCGTAGCAGATGAGCACCGCGATCTTGCCAAACGGTGTATCAAAGACATCGTAGCCGCCATTGCCCGGCGTAAAGTAATGCTGTTCGTGATACAGAATATCTTCGGGAATATGCATTTTGCGGTACGTGCCGATTGTTTTTCCATCAGGCCCGAAAATGATAGACGTATTGTAGAAGTTGCCATCGGTTGCTTTCTCAAAAATCGATCCGCCGACCAAGACGATCTTGTTCTTTTTGGCGGCATCGGACAGCGCCTGAGCCGTCAGGCCGTTCATCTGATCCGCGTCGTCGAACGCAGTCTTGTCATTTTTGATCTGGCAGAAATAGTGGCTCTGAAAGAGCTCTGGCAGTGCAACGATCTGTGCGCCTTTTGCAGCTGCTTCATCAATTTTTTTGAGAGCATGCGCCAGGTTTTCCTCGCGCGATTTGTTGCAGGCCATTTGTATGAGGCCGATGGTGACGTTTTGGTTCTTCATAGGGGTGGGAATTGTATGGAGTTATAATAATTGAAGGCTCAAGACTAGTTAAGAGGATTTTTTCTGAGAAGTTTCAGTAACAAAGTATA
>CALMES010000089.1 GCA_937863435.1 uncultured Candidatus Peregrinibacteria bacterium | reverse complement strand
TCGATCAGCTCGATGTCCATCAGCCAGAATGGAAGGAGTTTGCAGATTTGGCCTCGGCCAAGCAATTCGCCAATTCAGTTGGCTATCCGGTGATTGTCCGCCCCAGTTACGTACTGTCCGGTGCCGCCATGGCGGTTGTGCACAGCGAAGACGATCTCAAGGATTTTTTGGAAGCCGCAACAGAATTATCCAAAGAAGCGCCGGTTGTTATTTCCAAATTCGAAGTCGGGGCCAAAGAAATCGAGTTTGACGGTGTGGCCCAAAACGGCAAACTCATTTTGTATGCGCTGGCCGAGCACATCGAAAATGCCGGCGTGCATTCCGGCGACGCCACGATTGTCTTGCCGCCGCAGCGCGTGAACATCGAAACGCTGCGCAAAATCAAAGTGATTTCCAAGAAGATCGCTGCCGGACTCCAGATCTCGGGTCCGTTCAATATTCAGCTGCTGGCGAAGAATAATAATCTGAAAGTCATCGAGTGTAACTTGCGTGCCAGCCGTTCGTTTCCGTTTGCCAGCAAGGTCACGGGGGTGAATTTTGCAAAAATCGCCCTGCAGGCGTCACTCGGGGTTGCCGATGAAACCATGCGCTATCAGACCATCGATTTGGATCATGTAGGCGTGAAAGCCGCACAGTTCAGCTTCAGCCGCCTCAAAGGGGCCGATCCGCGTCTGGGGGTCGAAATGGCGTCCACTGGCGAAGTGGCGTGTTTCGGAACGACGGTCGAACAGGCGCTCATGCTGTCGCTGCGTGCTATCGGATTCCAGACACCGCGCAAGAATGTGCTCATCACCATCGGCAAACTGGAAGACAAGGTCGATATGCTCGAGACGGTCAAAAAAATGCAGGAAATGGGCTTCAATATTTTTGCGACCCATCGTACGCACGAATTCCTCTCCTCGCGCGATTGCCCGACCGGACTTCTCTACAAGCTGTCTGAGCCGCGCAGCCCGAATATACGTGAGTATCTGGAAAACCAGCGCATCGACCTGGTGATCAATATTCCGCAGCACACCTCCACATCCGAAAAGACAGACGGCTATTTTATCCGTCGCATCGCCATCGACCGCAATATTCCGCTCATTACCAACGTCCAGCTTGCCAAGCGCATCATCGAAGCAATTGAGTACGAACGAACCGCCAGGCAAATGCCGTTACTTGCGTGGCCGGACTTGCTCTACACCGAGCAACATTAGGATTCGGAATTTGGACTGAGTGCGTTGATCCTTTTTTACTGTATGTATTTTGTTATTTGCTTCGTATTTTATTCTTTGATCTCGTTCTTCCTCAGGACGCCGCGTCCCGTCTGCGGCTATAATTTTTCCCTTGCACTCCCTTTGGTTCTTCCCTAAACTAGCTCCACTTTATGGCTGTTTACGCAATCAAAAAAGGCGAGGAATCCAACGACCGTCTGCAGAGCCGCTTTAAAAAGCAGGTGCAGGAAGCTCGCTTCGTCAAAGTTCTCCGCGAGCGCCGCACGCGCAAAAAGAAGCTCACACAGCGCCTTCAGCGCATTCGCGCCCTGAAGCGTGAACAGTACAGGGCAGAGAACAAGAAGAACCAGTTCTATTCGAACATGTGAGGATGTTTCTATCGCAATGCAAACGCCCGAAAGGGCGTTTTTTTTAGCTGTTTGCGTCTTTGGCAAGTTGCACAACACGCGTTACATCATCGTTGTCATAATGAGAGGCGGCACGCCTGGCGACAAGCAGAATAATTTGCCGGGCAAGGCGTTCCCCATCTGCTGTTGTCCATTTTTTACCACGGGAATGCAGCTCTTGATCGGTCGGGCGATTTTTTTCTAGAAACTTTTGAAGGTCAGGATCAACAGGGGTGCATCCGATGAGGGCATATGCCTCTTGTATGTTGCCACCTTCCAGCGCATCAGCAACTTCACCCCAATCAACTGTGGGGTGAGATTTTGCATTCCTGGACTTTTTGCCTAATCTTCGTCCCGGATCAGAGGTTACTTTCCTCTTTCCTAATCTTTTTTTCAGTTCCCGGGGGGTAATCCAGAAAACATTTTCCAGGATTTGAGCTGTTACATCGGGGTGCGTTGCGAGCGCGTCAAACAGCACCTTCTCAATGCGGCCAAGAATATTGTTTGTCGTCTCGTTCACAGAAAGAAGAACATCGACACAAATGCCATGTTGCAGGTCGCCAGACATATTCGTCTCGTCAGTCGGCGAACTTTCTGCGGCGTGTGTCATCGGCTCACTTCTTTTATCAGCATAAAGCATGCTATTCGCCTCAATGCGCGAGCCGAGAAAATGAGTGAGACATGTGCGAGCGTTTGCCTTGATCTTGTTTGTTATCTGATCGACATTTTTTGTTATACATACACTCACTCGCACATACGATTCATTGTTTCGCTTCTCAATTTTTACCGCCACGCTTCCTCCCTTTTTATACTCTGTTTTGTACTCAAGAGACATAGGCATACCGTAATACTCATTGAATGAAAGTCAACAATATCACATTGTATACTCCGCTTTCTTCAGTAACTGTCCCAGCAAAAAAACCGGCAGTCCTACAATACTCGTCCAGTCTCCTTCTATATGCTCGATCATCAGCTGGCCCGCACCATCGATCTGAAAGCCGCCGGAACGATCTTTCCACTGATTGCCGGCAATCCACCAATCCATCTGCGCATCATCCAGCTCGGCAAAGGTCACTCGGGATGACGACAGGCCGTCATGAATTTTTCCAGCTGCATCAATCACGCATAAACCGGAATGTACGACACATGTTTTTCCACTGTGGTCTTTGAGCATTCGTCTGGCATCTGCTGCATCAATTGGTTTTTCAAACAGCGTACCATCGGCACTCACGACCAGTGTATCGCAGCCAATCACAATCGCTTGCGGATGGAGGTGAGCTACAGCTTGCGCTTTGAGCGTTGCCAACAACACTGCCCGCTTGGCAGGATCAGCTTCGATCACGGCTTCTTCATTCACCGAACTGGGAACGACTGTAAAGACAGCGCCGATGCCGGCAAGTAATTGAGCGCGCTGCGGACTGACAGAGGCAAGAATGAGAGGGGACATCTGTTTACTGGAAAATCTGCAGAGCCTTGTCGAGCTGGGCATCGGTTGCAGCGGTTGGGAGTGTATCGATGAAGATGTCCGGCTGCACTCCAGTGCCGTCAATTTTGTTACCGTAGGGCGAGAGGAATTCGGCGACCGTGAGCTTGAGTGCTTCACCGCTCTGAAAATTGACGAATTCCTGGACAGTGCCTTTGCCGAATGTTCCGGTTCCGACGATAATCGCCCGCTTCAGATCCTTCATGGCACCGGCCATAATTTCCGAAGCGCTTGCCGATCCCTTATTAACCAGCAGTACAAGCGGTATTCCTGCGTCGACAGTCGGCTCTTCGTCTGTCCTGTTGGTCAGTGAGTCGGTTTTGCTTTTCACCTGCACAATCGGGCTTCCTTTGGGAACAAAGTTGCTGGCAACCTCGATGGCTGCATGGAGAAGGCCGCCAGGGTTGTTGCGCATGTCAAGAATAATGCCGCGCGGGTGTTTTTCATTGATGGCGGCAAAGACGCTGCGCATGTTGCGGTCGGCGTTGTCGCCGAACTGCGACAGCTTCACGACAGCTATATTGCCTTTCCAGCTGACTTCATAATCGGGAATGCTGATATTGTCCCGTACCACCGAGACAGTCATGGCAGCGCCGTCACGCAGAATGCCGAGTGTTACGATTGTTCCCTTGTCGCCGCGGATGAGATTGACGGCCGTATCGAGGGTCAGACCCGTCAGAGTCTTGCCGTTGGCCGACAGCAGCCGGTCACCCGGCTTCAGGCCGGCTTTCTCTGCCGGGGAGCCCGACAGCGGAGCGACGATCGTCGGATATCCCTCTTTCATTTCGACATGCGCACCAATGGCACCGTTGAGCTGGCCCTTGATCTGGGATTCAAAATCCGAAGCCTGATTCGGCCGGAAGAAAAGAGTGTAGGGGTCTTTGAGACTTTGGACGAGGCCTTCAATGGATTTGTAGGAGACGTCGGAAGTATCCAGTTTATCCGAACGCAGATAGTCGCGCTGGATGATATTCCAGACAGCATTCTGCAGGGCGCTCTTGGGCAGACTGTTCGCACCGCTGCCAGCGGAGTCGTTTGCAGGCGCCTCATCAGCTGAGCCGATAGACCGGATGATGCTGTAGGCTTCCGCCCCCGTCAGGTTCCGTCGTCCGCCGAAAAAAGCGGGACGCAGCGGCTGAAGCCATTTGCGTGCAATGGCATGCATGACAGCGGTTTTCTCGGTCGCTGTTTTCACGTCACGCAGTCGCGAGATATCGGCAGTGGCGTTGCCGGACGAAAGTGCCGTCGCAATCTCGACAGCCTCCATGCGGGTGATCGGCTGCTGCAAGAGCAGAGTCGGCTTGTCTTTCCAGATGTCCAGGGCATGACTGGCATACGCTGCGCAGAGACTGCTTTTCAAGGCGGCCGGAATGCGTTTGACCGACAGGACGCAGTTGGCAGGCGCGCTCAGTTGCAGCGCTTCCACCGCCCATTGCACAAATTCCCCGCGCGAAACGGTTTCAACTTTCGATTGGTCCGTCATCATCTCCGCTGCGGATGCGCCGGGAAGAGCGGTGCTGCAAACGACCAGGGAAATCGTCAGTGTGCGGAAAATTCTGTGCATGAAAACAAAGGAAGAACAATAGCGGCATCTTACGGATTCACAACCGGAGATACAATTGTTTTATGCAGGAAAACACACACATATTGTTCTTGTCTCACGCGCCGTTTTCTGGTTAGGAAACAATAATCCGCGTGGTTGCCACGGCACCGAACTCCTTCATGTCCTCCTGGCGCTGGAACAGATAGCCAAGCAGCCACAATCCGCCTACCACATACAGGATGGATGGAATGAGTGTCAGCGGTACTGCATGCAGGACCGAATCACTGCTCTGCCCCAAAACGGCGCCGAGAGTCGTAGGACGACCGGGAAGCACATCGGGCAGGGAGACGATGAAATCGAAAATGCCGTGAATGACAAACGCGCACAGCAGGCCGCGGATGATATTGTAGCGATAGAAAACGGACTCGATAGGCAGAGACAAAAGCCGGTGAACAAACGCGATAACAGGATGCCGGTTGCCGTCCGCAAACTGCTTTCTCAGGAGAGGGGAGGCAAAGAAGGCCAGACCGAAGAAGTATCCCAGCACGCCGGTGGAGAGGATGTGGACCATGTTGGTCAGAATCGATCGGCCGATGATATTGCCGAGAAAAGGAGTCCACATCGGCTGCTGCGGTGTGATGAGATAATTTTGCACAAAGCCGATGAAGTAATGCGGATTTTCCAGATTTTCGGCGAACGCGAAACCGATGGCAACGACGATTGCCAGTTGCAGGACATCATCAATGGAGCGGAAAAAACTGTCACTGCTGTGGCGCAGCACCCAGTATTTGCTGGCCTCCTCGATGATGCCGACAATCAGGTAGGTGATGAGTGTGGCGATGATTGTTGCACTTGTGCCGGTTGGTGACGACAGCAGTCCGCCGGCGACAAAGTCATTGGCAGATCCGCTGAAATTGAGCGGAACGATTTTGAACAGAAAGAAGTTCAGTTCTATCGAGTGGCGTTGCAGTGCGTCGTAAAACAGAATGGGTGCTGTCGAGAGCATGCCGGCGAAAAATGCCAGAACGACTACGCTCAGTCTTTGCACATGGTACGACAGAAAGAGGGCGCACCAGATCACAACCGGTACGATGGCCACAGCTGCCGCCAGTCCTGTTGCGATCATTTCGTCATGGGTTTTGCCGCGCAGCATGGCATATGTGACCCAGAAAATGAATGTGCCGAGAACAGTGGCCTTCATGCTCACATTCCACGGACCGAACAGGAATTTCCATCCGATGACAACGCAGGTGATACCCAGCGCCATCAAAAAAGGGTCCTGTCCGATGCCGGTTTCAAAGAACGCACGCTTGAAGCTGATGAGAATCCAGGTGACAACCGTGCCGAGAACGAAGGCGAAGAAATAACGGTACCGGTCTTTGGCGCCACGCCATCGCAACTGGTCAAAGATGCCGAAGGCGGCAATTGCCAGAAAGACCACCACTGTTCGCGTGATGCTCACTTGATTGCCGAGTCCGAATACTGCCGCAATGGAAAGCGACGAACGTGCGAAGGTGATGCCAATCAGGCCAACCGTGACAATGCCGGCTATCATCATCATGGTTTGAGATGGCAGGAAGAGATGGTGTTTTTCCACGCTTGCGAGCGTCTGTCTGTCGACCGTTTTCATGTTCATAACCCCCGACCATAACCGGATTAACAACATGCTCACAAGCAGCGCGATGGTGACGAAGAGAATCTGCATGAAAATCTGATTATTATAGCATAAAAATTGTCTGTAGTCTAAGCAGAAATCTGTTTGAGTGTGTGGCTGCATGAGCTATGGCAGGGAAATATTGACAATATGCCTATATGGAGTATAAATGAATGCTTACTTACCCACTTTTTATGCCGTTTGCCCTTCGCACCAAAGCAGCTGTCGTTCTGTCTGCTTTTTTATTCGTAACCTCGGCTAGCGCGCCTTTTTCCGCATTTTCTGACGGCGGAGCGGATCTGTCGGTTTCGGTTGCCGTGCAGCCCTCAGTCGCTGCAACAGCGCCGATGGTACTCGCGGTGACGATTCACAATGCAGGACCGGAGGCGGCGCCTCAACCTATTGCCCGTGGATTGATTCCGGAAGGGTATGCGTTTGACGGAAGTGCGTCGCGCGGATGTGTCGGATCCTCTTTCGGCCCGGAATTTGTATGCTTGGGCATTGGATCGCCGCTGGAGGCAGGAATGGATTACGTCTATACAGTCTATGCCAAGCCTGTTCGTACATTTGATTGCCAAACGGTCGTCTCGCTGGCATCTGTAAGCGTGGAGTCGGTACCAGCCGGAAATGATCCGGATATGACAAACAATGTCAGTGCTGCCACATCGTTTGCTATCACATGCCCTGTTGAAGCACAGCCACCCCAGGCAGACTTGTCACTCCATGTTTCCGCGGATGCGACTCTGGATCAGAGTGCGCCGCTTGCACTCCGGCTGACAGTGCACAATGCCGGACCGCAGCCAGCTAGTCAGACAGTAATCCGCGGCAATCTGCCTGCAGGGTATGCATTCAATGGCAGTACGTCGTTGCACTGTGTCGGATCTTCTTTCGGTCAGGATTTTGTATGCCTTCCGCAGGCAACAGCTTTGCCTGCAGGGGAGGATCGCGTCTATACCGTTTACGCCAATCCTGTCAGTACATTGGCATGCGGCGCTGTTATCAGTATTCCGGCTGCACACGTAGAAGCTTCTTTTGGGCAGGCGGATCCGGACATGACAAATAACGAAGTAAGCGGGCTGTCATCAACTATTACCTGCCCCGTGCCGCCCATGGCAGACATGAGTGTTACACTTACCGGTTCCAGCATCGTTGCACCCGGCGGAACCATGACCTATGCCGTGACAGTAAAAAACAACGGACCGACCAGCGCCAGCGCGGTGCAGGCAGTGCTGCCGGTTCCGCTTGGTTTGACATTCCAGCAACCGCTCTCTTCGCCTTCGTGCGTGCAAAACGGCGCCAACGTGGTATGCACCAATTCGTTATTGCAATCGGGCGATGTCGCCGTCTCGTCTGTCGTCTTCTCCGCTCTGGAATCACTGGAATGCGGCCTGACTTTTTCTGCCGCCGCTACCGTAGATGCAGCAGAGCCAGACGCTGCCGACTGGAATAATCAGTCTGCAACTGTCACTACGGCAGTTGTTTGCGGTTCCTCCTCCTCTTCTTCTTCTTCTTCTTCTTCTTCTTCTTCTTCTGATTCCTCTTCCAGTTCCAGTTCCAGTGAGTCGTCAGAGCCGACAGGGTCATCGAGCTCATCGTCCTCCTCATCAATCAATGACATCAATCCGAACTTCAATCCTCCGGCACCATCCACGAGTTCCAATACCAGCTCACACCGCGGCCATGATACAAATATTCTCGTGCAGATTTTGCGCTTCATTACACGTGGAAGCACTATTGCTCCGCCGGCATTCGGAGGTGGCACCATGACGCTTGCCGACATAACAGAGGATCAGAACCATGCCATCTGCAGCATGGCCAAGACACTAAAGTACAACACATCCGATCGCATGCCGGCACAGAAGATGATTGCCGGCCTTCTGGCGCTGCAATTGGGCCTGCCTCAATCTCTTGTCCTTGATGCATTGCAGGAGCCTGCATTCTGTTCCTGAGCCTTCCGGTCTCTTTGTATGTAAAACGCCTTTCGTAAGCGGAAGGCGTTTTAACGGCTATTGTCACCGGCACGAAACTGCGCGATGAATGTAAGGGGATTCATGGAATACTTTTTGGCCTCCGCTGCGCCGGGCATCGAGCGGGGCCTATACGGATAGTGCCTTGTTTCGCCGGCGATTTCACGGTCTACCGCCACATGCACATGTGCAGCAGTTGTCTCACCGGTCATGCCGACGGTGCCGATGGTTTCACCTGGTCTGACGCTCTGGTCTGCGTGGACCAGAATCCTGTCAAAGTGTCCGTAAACGGAGTAAAAAACACCCTGAGATGTGCAGTGGCGAATCATGACAAAGCGGCCCAGATGCTCATCGGTGCCGGTACCTGCAACAGTACCGCCGCCAATCGCGCCGACTGGCGTGCCAAATGCGAGCTTTAAGTCCACTGCCGCATGAAGCCCTGTCCATTCGCCGGCATCGATATTGTACGAGCCGAAATAGCGGGTGGAATAGAAGAGTTTGGCGGTAATGGCGGAAACTGATTCGCCTTCAGGCAGTGCGGACAAAACACTCAGCGGTGTTGTAAGCAGCGCAAGGTCATAGCGCGGAACAGCGACAAAATCTTCGGGGGTCATCTGGCTGTATGGCCTGTTCCACTCATCAGGCGTGTGCATGGCACCCCAGTTTGGCACTTTTGCGACAGGGAACGACGAGCGAATGAACGGGGCGCAGGATTCCGTGCCGGTGGCTTCCGGCGCTGCCGATACGCCGACAGACGAGGACGAATCAGAAACTGCTGCTGGCTGAACCGGTTTTGGCACAGTGTGGATTTCGTCGGACGGACTGATGGTCTGTGTAAGCGGTGCGGCACGTTCTGGCGCGGCTTGCCTGCGGGGTACATCCGCCTCAGCTTCTGCAGCCGGATGAATGCCGCCGGATACTTCCTGCTGTGCTGTCGTCCAAACCGGTTGCGGCTGCGCACTGCACCCTCTCTGGCGAAGGCACGGACCAGCCAGGGTCGCGACATCCTCTGGTACGTACGCTTGCAGGGTGAGCCTGTTTACAATCACACTGCAGCTGGCGATAATCGCGACGCACGCGACAGTGCCGAGCACATGTTCGTAGTACTGCGCGCGCACACGCAAACGGGCAACAAGCCGGTGAATGTTTGTGTGTATGTTAATGTACTATTATACCATTATTGTATAATAATAGGAACAGATATTCGGAGATGATATACGCTACAATCAACATTGATCTTTGTATGAAAACGGAAAAAATTCTGAGGCAACTTGTCATAACTATTCTGGTTGCTGCCGGAATGTTTCTTGTTTTTTCAGGGTACTCGATCCGGCAGAAGGCACAAGAAAGCCTGCAATGGAAACAGGTGAAGGGCACGGTTATCCTGTCGCATTACCATCAGAAGTATTTTCGCAGACGTTACGTATATGCTGCCTCGCTGTCCTACCAGTTCAAAGTAAATGAAACATGGCGCATTGGCAGTACTTACTCTTTTACAGACCGTGACACTTGGTTCTACGGCGAAGATGCCGCTCAGGCCTTTGTCGCTCAATATCCCGTCGGAAGCACAGTTGTTGTATTTTATGATCCGCAGACAGGTGAGTCAGTCTTAAAGCCGGGGGTACATGGGGCAAATAACGGGCTTGTAGCAATGGCTTTGGGAAAAATTAGCTTTATCGGCGCAATTTGTTTTTTACTACCTCTCCTGACGGAAATAGCACGCACTCTCCGACAATTTTCCAGGAAGAGAAGCTAATCAAACACCGGCTTATCGCGGTCGCGGTCTTCCTTCCCCCTGAGTACCCTGCTAGTCTAGTGGCGCATTCACCTCAAATTACATGCCTGCCACCACTCTCGATCAAATCGTCTCCCTCTCCAAACGTCGAGGTTTCGTGTTCCCGGGTTCGGATATTTACGGCGGACTGGCTAACACGTGGGACTACGGACCGCTCGGAGTGGAGCTGAAAAACCGCGTCAAAAAGCAGTGGTGGAAGACATTCGTGCGCGGCCGGACCGATATGTTCGGGCTCGATGCAGCCATTCTGATGAACCCGAAAGTGTGGGAAGCAAGCGGACACGTGGGTTCTTTTACAGATCCCCTCATCGATTGCAAAAAGTGCAAGCAGCGCTTTCGCGGCGACAAATTGCTCGAAGAAAAACTCGGTGTCGAAGCGGTTGCCATTTTGAAAATCGAGCAGATCCAGCCGATGATGATGGCCGAGAAAATCAAATGTCCGGCCTGCGGCTCTATCGATTGGACCGACGCCAAGAAATTCAACCTGATGTTCAAAACGCAGCAGGGTGTTATAGAAGGAGAGGGGAGTGATATTTACTTGCGTCCCGAAACAGCGCAGGGAATTTTCGTGAACTTCAAGAATGTGATGGATACCATGCGTCCACGCCTGCCGTTTGGCGTGGCGCAGATCGGCAAAGCGTTCCGCAACGAAATCACACCGGGAAACTTTACGTTTCGCACCCGCGAATTCGAGCAGATGGAAATCGAGTATTTCTTTGATCCGGAAGCCACAAAGTGGGAAGATATCTTTGCTCTCTGGAAGAAGATGAGTTGGGAATTTATTACCGATACACTCGGCGTTGCCAAAGATAATTTGCGCCTGCGCGATCACGAAAAAGACGAGCTGTCACACTACTCCAAAGGTACAACCGATATCGAATATAAATTCCCGTTCGGTTGGGGCGAACTGTGTGCCGCTGCTGCGTATCGTGGCGATTACGATTTGTCGCAGCACGAAAAATTCAGCGGTCAGGAGCTTAAGTACACCGATCCCGATGTGCCAACGCGCAAGCTTGTTCCGCACGTCATGGAGCCGTCCTTTGGATCTGATCGTGTGACACTTGCCGTCTTGCTCGATGCGTACAATGAGGAAGTATTGGAAAATGGTGAAACGCGCATAGTCATGAAGTTCAAGCCAGGTATCGCCCCCGTGGACGTCGCCATTTTGCCGCTCTCCAAAAAAGAACATTTAACTGCGAAAGCGAAAGAAGTGTATCAATTACTCTTGGACAAAACGGATCTGACCATTGATTTTGACTTAACTGGCTCTATCGGCAAGCGCTATCGCCGTCAGGACGAAATCGGCACGCCAAAATGTATTACCGTCGACTTCGGTACACTCGGCGAAGATACGGCGCAGGGCGAGAAAGACACGGTTACCATCCGCGATCGCGATACGCTTAAGCAAGAACGGGTGTCCATCGGTACACTGGTGCAACAATTGATGCAGTGATACCGTAGGCGTTCATGACGCAGAATAATCAATCACCGGCAACCAAGCAGGATATCCAGATGCTTATGGAAATGATTGGTTCCTATGAAATGCGATTTGAAGCTATATATGGAAAATTTGATGAGTTGCGAGAAGATATTACTGCCGATATTGATGGGAAAATTGCTCAATCAGAAGAAAGAATGAAAGCACATTTCGATCTCGCTGTCGAAACTATTCGCCACGACCTTGTCGGTGCAAATAATGATGATATTCAAAACATCAAACAACGTGTGAAGCGCTTGGAAGAAGAGGTGGGGATTGCGGCATAATTGCAAAAAAATTATTATATTGTATAATTAAATTAATGGAAAAAAGATATTCAATTTCAATTACTGATCCAAAAGGCTTGCGCCTTCGTCCAATGGGGCGATTAGCTGATATTGGACAAAGTCTAAGTGTTTTGGGCATAAGACTTAGTCTCGAAGATCCAAGGGGTAACAGGGCCGATTATCGCAGTACAACAACTATTATGGAAAAAATTTTTGTGAAGCGAGGAGAATGTCTAGGAGTCATTTTATCGGGTCCAGGTGACAAAATTGCCAATATTGATGAAAAATCGATTCGAGGTGCCAACGAGCCATTTCATGTCTATTTGAGTCAGGCAATCAATGATTTTGCAGCCAGACCTCCGTCTTCATCATATTAAAAAGTATCTTTTATTTGCATTCAAAGCCAATTTCGCGTATAAATAGCACACTTCGCTTTTAACTGATCACCGCGGTCCTGGCACGAAGTGCCACTCTGAGCCTGTCGAAGAGTGAACTTCCGCTCCCTCCGCATTACGGGTGAAAAGACGTTAGAAGTTTGATCCAAGGAATTCATTCATCATAGATCGATATTGCCTAGTTCGTGTCTTACACGAATTACGAATCACGAATTGTGAATTACGAATATGAATTCTTTGAATCTGAAAGTTCAATTCTTCATTCTACATTCTTAATTCTTCATTCTCATTATTATGGCTATACCTAGCCCAAAAGAGCTCCTCGACCACGCCTGCCACTTTGGTCACCGCAAAGAAAAGTGGAACCCGAAAATGAAGCCGTTCCTCTATGGCACTCGCAAGGGTATTCATATCTTCGATCTCGAGAGGACGCACGATGCCCTCAAGAAAGTCTGTGACGAACTCCGTTCGTTACAGAAATCGGGCAAGACCATTCTTTTCGTATCAACAAAGGCGCAAAGCCTGCTCCTCATCGAGCACATCAGCAAGGCAATCCACCAGCCGGTTGTCACCAAGAAATGGGTTCCGGGCTTGCTGACAAACTGGGCAACCATCAAGCACCGTATCCGCTACTACCTGGATCTTCAGAATTCTTTTAAGACAGGCGAGATCGAAAAGTACACCAAGAAGGAACAGACCGCACTTCGCAAGGAATTGGCCAAACTGGATGCCGGCTTGTCCGGTGTGTCCAGCATGACAGGCTTGCCGGATGCTGTGTTCGTTGTCGATGCCGTGCGCGACCATGTTGCCGTGCTTGAGGCCCGCAAGCTGGGTATTCCGGTATATGGCATTTGTGACAGCAATGCAGACCCGGACAACTTCAAGGTCTTCATTCCGGCGAACGATGATGCCGTCCAGTCCATCAAGATTATCCTGGACGCCATTCAGTCCGAATTGCAGGATGCCAAGCCAAAAGCTGAGGCGGCTAACAAGGACGCGAACTAATTGATAGACTGATAGCCACTGAGCAGCGGTAAGCGATAAACGGCTAGCACATTGACTTACCGCTTATCGCTTCTCTGATTCAATCACTCATTCACCCACTTCATTCCCCTTATACTTATGACAACAATCTCCGCTTCCCAAGTCGCGCAGCTGCGCGCTCGTACCGGTGCCGGCATTCTTGAATCCAAGAAAGCGTTAGAAGAAGCCAACGGCGATGAGTCGATGGCGATCGACATCCTGCGCAAGAAAGGCAAAGCTCAGGCTATCAAAAAGGCAGATCGCATGCAGAGCGAAGGCGGTATTTTCATTGCCACAGACGGCAAGAAAGCCGCTGTCGTCATGCTGAAGTGCGAAACGGATTTCGTCGGGCGTTCCGACAACTTCGTCAAAGTCGGTCAGATGCTGGCACAGGCGTTGCATGACAAGGGTCCGGAAGGATTCGAGACTGTCGCCGGTGAGAAGGTGCCTGCCGCAGTGCTTGAACTGGGCGAAAACATCTCGGTTGGCGAAACGGCAATGCTCTCCGCTCCGGTTATCGGCACATACGTGCACAGCAATCGCAAAATCGGTGTGGTGATCGGCTTGTCCAAAGGAACGAAAGACCAGGCGGTCGATGCTGCCATGCATGCTGCAGCCATGAGTCCGATGTACAAAATGCCAGAACATGTTCCGACCGAATTGATCGCAAAAGAGCGCGAAATCTGGAAGGAGCAGATGGCCAAAGACGCAGGCAAGAAGCCGCCGGAGATTCTCGAGAAGATCATGCTCGGCAAAGAGAAGAAGTTCCGCGAAGAGAATGCGCTTGTCACGCAGGCATTCGTCAAAGATCCGAGCAGGACAGTCGGACATATGCTGGACGGAGCGGAGGTGACGGAATATCTCCGTGTGGCTTTTTAACTCTCAGTCAGTCAGTGTAAAAGCAGGTCGCAAGGCCTGCTTTTTTTGAAGGCTTTTAAAACAGGCTGAAAAATGCTATAATGAAACAGTTACAAACACCCATATCCATTTCCCTCGTCTTTGTATGAGAAAAGAATTTTCTCCTCTCAAGTGGGCAGCCAGTCATTTCCAGCTGACTCTCTCGATCGGTATTGCAACCGTTCTGGGCGTCGTCGGTCTGCTTTTGAATGCATCTGCCGACAATCAGCAGGCAGGTCTTTTGCAGAAAGGCATAAATGACGCGCAGCTGGTGATGATCGACAATACCGGCCATGGTAACAATCAGGTGGTTCCGGGTGGTCAGGCATTTACGATTATCGTGGCAATGGCCAATAAATCCAAACAGGCCGGTGCAAAACTTAACACCTGGACTACGCCGAACTACAGGCTTGGCATCTCGAATCCGCAGGATGCGCAGAAATTCGGACCGGATGCCGGTCGTACGATTGTACGGGCGGATGTTCCGCAAAACGGTATCGAGCCATTTGTGATCAAAATGGTTGCTCCTGCCACCCCCGGAGTCTACACGTTTAAGGTTCGCATGGTGCAGGAGGGTGTCGAATGGTTCGGTCAGGAAGTACCGCTGTCTGTGACGGTGACCAAGCCGCTCATTCCAAGCATTGATGATGCCATGCTCGAAACGAAAAACATTCCGGATGTCCGCCTTTTTCCGGGTCAGGCAGGAAATCTGTACATTGCCATGCGCAACAAGACGCAGCGGCAGAACGTCAATTTGAATATCTGGGATGCCAGTTATGCGCTCGGTACAGCAGATGATTTCCGTTTCGGACTGGATGCCACTCGTTCCCGTGTGGATGGAAAGGTGGGGAATACGAATGCGGATAACTACAAGAACTTTCTCGTGAAAATTGTGGCACCGTCGACGCCGGGCACCTATACCATGACCTTGCAGATGGTGCATGAAGGTGTCGCATGGTTCGGCGAAAAAGCGGTTGTCAAAGTGATTGTCTCCGAGCCGACAAAAGGCGTGTGTTCCGGCACCTTTGGAGACGGCCAGATCGCTGCCGACACCTATCTGCTTCAGGTCGGGCAGCTGCCGAAGTACTCTGTGGAATTCGCCAACACCGGTACCGATACCTGGCAGGCCGGACAGTACTACATCAAACAGGACATGAGCGTGACGGGGACGAAAATTTTTGACCAGAACTACGCACTGGCACTTCCGTCCAATCTGGAAACATGGCAGCACGGCCGTGCCGACGTCATTTTTCCCCAGATCAACAGTGATGCGCTGGTTCCGGGAAACTATGTCATCCCGCTTTCTGTCTATGTGGATTACAACGGCTCAACCAGCGGCTTTACCAGAGTGCAGCGCAAGATTACCGACAACTGTGTGATTAAAATCAAAGTGGTTGCGCCTCAGTACAATGCCAAGGCTGTGCCGGACAAAATGAAAGTGGAGGCGCTGTCGGTAACCGAAGGAAGTTTGCAGCCTTCATTCTTTGACACGAACAGCACATTTGAACCCGGTCAGCAGATCGGTGTCTCATTTGCGTTCACGAATATCAAGCAGGATGGCGCAGCGGAGCTGGCATGGACAACAGCCAAGCAGATCGGCGTGTCGGTTAAAGACAGTCGTACCGGCAAAGAAATAGGTTTAATGGGAAACAAGTGGATCTATCGTGGCGATACTGTCCGGCCTGGCGCCAATTTGGAGGTAAGCCGCCTGGGCTTCATGCTGCCAAAGGACATTCAGCCAGGATCGTATACGCTGAATGTGCAGCTTGTTTCTCCGTACGGCAACTTCGGTGAAACATACAAAATCCCTTACACAGTTGTAAAAACCCTTCACGATGCCACCGCCATTCCGGCGGAAATGAAGATAGAGCGTGTCTTGACCAACAACTGGCCGAATATGACCTATGCCGATACCAGCGGAGTATTTACTCCGGACTCGACAATCATGATTTCCGGCGCGTTCAAGAATCCGTCGAAAGATGGATACGTGCCGGCGTGGAACAACTGGGATGTCAGTATGAACATGTTTGATTCCCGTACCAATCAATCCATTCGCAGCATCAAACTGGATGCGACTGTTCTGCCGGGAGGAAACGGGTTCTGGACACGCAATTTCTACGGCGTGTACGTTATTCCGGCAAACGCGAAGCCAGGAAACTACACAATAACGCTTTCACTGGAATATAACGGCATGAAATTCGGCGAATCATTCGATATTCCGTATACCATTGTTGCCGCAAAAGATGATGCAAAATGCATAACAGCGCCTGCCGACATCACTGTTGCCGCCGGTCAGCCGTTTACGCTTTCCTACAGCATGCAGAACACAGGCAATACGTACTTTACCCCCAATACGTACCGTATCATGCTCGATTCCGCCCCCTATATGGTGAATGCTCAGGTGTATACGCCCGGTGACGTTGCTCCACAGGCAACAGTGTCGCTCACCGTGCCGGTCACTATCAATATTCCAGGGACCTACACAGTGAACGGACGCATGTCGCCCGGCTATAACACTCGCTTTGGAGAGGCGTGTACCAGCAAGGTGATAGTGCAGCCGCTCGATGCCGTTGCCCGATAATATGTTCCTTACAGGCCGCCGGATGCGCTCCGGCGGCTTTTTTGGTCTTGTAAAAGGCAAATATCTGGCGTGCGTTTGTAAAACTGCTCTTTAATTTTGCCTCAATCTCTGGTAGAATGTGTCTTATGGATACAAAATGCAACTTCCTTATAGCAGAAGACGATCCGGTCTTGCGCGACCTGTATGTCCGTAAATTCAGCAATGCGGAATACCAGATCCGCACTGCCGCCAACGGAGAGGAGGTGATCAGCATGGTGGCCTTGCAGAAGCCCGACTTGCTGCTGCTCGATCTCAATATGCCGGTACTTGACGGCTTCGGCGTATTGGAAAAGCTGCCGACGGACAAGCGTCCGTTTCCTGTGATTATTATCACCAATTTTGAAGATCAGACGACACGCGACAAGGCCAAAAAGCTCGGCGTGGACGGTTATTTTGTCAAAAAGGACATGACGATCAAATCGCTGGTGGAGATGGTGGAGGGACTTTTGAAGTACAAGAAGGCCGCTTAGGCGGAACTTCCAAAGCCCAAAAACCAATTACCAAGGCTTGTTTAATGTTGGTAGTTGGCAATTGGTAGTTGGTATTTCTTCAATGTGTTACCACAATCCACATCCTCTTCCGGCGCTATTCAATGCATCGACTTTGTGGTATACTATAGGGATTATCCAGCAATCCCTTGGTCACCTTTCTCCGCCTCCTTTTCTGGCCCATTATTCTCCTGATTATCCAGATAATCGGTTGGGTCGCTCATGCAAATATCTGGATGGATTTGTGGAACTGGTTTGTCGGCAATCCTTTGCAGAATGCCGGCATACTTCTGCTCGCTTGGTTTGTGCTGCAGGAAGCGATAAAGACATTCAGGTTCACCTATGCGTGGTATCAGAGCAGCAAGCTGGTATCCATGAAAGTCATCCTGCCGCGCAGCGACAGCAAAATGGACCAGGAGAAACGGACAGAAAAAGATTTCAAGGAGAAGGTCGCGGTCATGGAGCAGCTGTTTCGCGCGTTGTACGAGGTGAAGGAGCTGACATTCTGGCAGACGATTCATTTCTGGATTTTCCGTTACATCACCATTTCCTTCGAAATGTTTCTGGAAAACGGACTCATTACATTTTACGTGCTGATGCCCAAGTATCTGACATCGATTGTGGAAAAGCAGATTACGTCGTTTTACGGCAATGCCGAAGTGACACTGCAGAAAACGCCGGAAATCTGGAAGAAGGGCTACAAGCTGGTCGGATACAACATGATCGCCAAAAAAAACGAAGCATACCCGTTCCGCTTTTTTGATCACATGCAGGATGATCCGCTGAACGACCTCACGAACGTGCTCAGCAAGCTGGAGCCCGACGAAACCGCAACCATCCAGGTTGTGGTGACACCGGTTTTCACCGAGCGCTGGGCCAGAAAAGCCAAGGCGGTCGCCACGTCCGGGTTCAAGGGCAAGAAATCCACCATCTTCGACAGGATCCCCGGACTGAAGCTGATTGGCAGCATTTTTGGAACCATAGCCGGCGACGACAAGACGAACGCCCCGGGCGCCAGCGGCGGGGATTCATTCATCCGCATGATTCAGCCGGAGGAGGAGCTGTACAAACGCATGGGTGAAAAAGCCGGCATGAGCGGTTTTCACACCTCCATTCGCATTCTCGGCTCTGCCAGGACATGGGACCGGGCGCTCGATATCACCAACAATCTCCAGGTGGCTTTCAACGTATTCAAGGATCAGTACGGAAACTACTTCAAGAACCGCCGCATTTTTGCAGACTTCATGCCGCTGTGGATCAATCAGTACCTTATGTATCCTTTGTGGCAACACCGTATCAACGGCTACCTGCATAAGAGAAATCTGATGGTGGAAAAGGAACTGGCCTCCGTGTTTCACTTCCCTGACAGTCGTTACAACACCATGCCGATCATTGACTGGATCCATTACAAAGTACTTCCGCCACCGCCGAACGCACCGCAGCAGGGGATTATTCTGGGTATCAACAACTACCGAGCCATAAAAACCGAGATTCATTTTCTGGACGGTGACCGTACGCGTCACCAGTATATTATCGGTAAGTCCGGTTCGGGTAAGTCCGCGCTGCTCAACTGGATGGCGCGACAGGACATAGCCAAGGGAGAAGGTTTGTGCATTGTCGATCCTCACGGCGATCTGATCGAGGATGCGCTGGCTCACACGCCAAAGGAACGGGCGAAGGATGTGATTGTATTTGATCCCGCCGACATCGAACGCCCGATGGGTCTCAATCTTCTGGAGGCCAAAACGTCGGAGGAGAAAGATCGCGCATCGCTCGATGCGATGGAGATTTTCATCAAGCTGTTTGGTAACGAAATCTTCGGGCCGCGCATTCAGCACTACTTCCGCAACGGCTGTCTCACGCTCATGGACGATGAAGAGGAAGGCGCAACGCTCATTGATGTGCCGCGTCTGTTTGTGGATGACGAGTTCCAGCGCTACAAAGTGAGCAAGTGCAAGAACGCGGTCGTGCGCAGCTTCTGGACCAACGAAATCGCCAAAACCGGCCAGCGCGAAAAGGAGGAAATGATTCCATACTTCAGCGCCAAGTTCGGGCCGTTCATTACAAACACCACCATGCGCAATATCATCGGCCAGCCCAAGAGCGCTTTCAATATCCGCGAGATTATGGACAGCGGCAAGGTGCTGCTGGTGAACCTGAGCAAGGGGCGCATCGGCGATGTGAACGCACAGCTGCTCGGTCTCATCTTTGTAAACAAAGTGAATATGGCTGCCATGAGCCGCGCCGATGTACCGCAGCGCGATCGCAAGCGTTTCTATCTGTACGTCGACGAGTTTCAGAACTTCATTACTGATGCGTTCGCCACTATCTTGTCCGAAGCGCGTAAGTACGAACTCGGCCTCGTCATGGCGCACCAGTACATCGGTCAGCTGGTCGGTAAAACGGCGGCGTACGATCAGGCCAGTACCAAAATGCGAGACGCGGTGTTCGGTAACGTCGGCACCATCATGAGTTTTAAAATCGGCGCCGAAGACGCCGAGTACATGGCCAAAGAATTTGCCCCCGTACTCTCTGAGCAGGATGTCATAGGCATCCCCAACTTCAACTGTTATGTCAAACTGAATATCAACAACACCACTTCCCGCCCGTTCAGCATGGCGACGATTTACGATGAATCGCAGCGCAACGAAAAGCTCGGCGCGCTCATCAAGGAGTACAGCCGCATGAAGTATGGTCGCAAGAAAGTGTTTGTGGATCAGGAAATTGAAGATCGCATAGGGATAGTTCGTTAATACCGGCAAGCGGGGCGGATTCCGGGCTTACGGAATGGATCAAGCGGAACATTGAGGGTAGAATCAATAGTGCGTACCAAACTCTCTTCACCTTTTCACATATGGCAAAAAACACCGTCGGACCTCATGTTGACCCTTGGTATATCCAGGGACAATACCATCCGGCACCTGGCAGCAAGAAAACAGTTTCAGAGCAACCGCCACACTGGACACCTGACACGGCTGTCACTGGCGGAGTAAGCACAGGAAGAGAGGGTTTGAAACACATACTCGGTCCGAGAGAGCAATGAGACGCAGTCGCCAGGAGCAGGCCTTCGTCCAATACATATGGGACTGGTTCTCGCGTCACAAACGGACACTGCCGTGGCGCGACTTGAAGATCGAAGACGATACGCAACGCGCCTACATGATCCTCGTTTCCGAAGTGATGTTGCAGCAAACGCAGGTGTCACGAGTGGAAGTCATTTTTACACGTTTCCTGCGGGAATTTCCCGCCATCCATGATTTGGCAAAGGCGTCGAACAAAGACGTTATTATCGCCTGGCGTGGCATGGGCTACAACAGTCGCGCACTTCGGCTTCGCGATGCAGCCAAAACCATTGTCGATCAGCATAAAGGAATTTTTTCAAAGGAATACGATCAGCTGATCGCTATCAAAGGCATCGGTCCGTATACCGCTGCTGCGGTTCGTAACTTCGCATTCAACTTACCAACGCCGTGTATCGATACCAACATCCGTCGCATTCTGCACCGGGTTTTCATCGGCCCGGAAAATGAAGACGGGGAGTTTGAGACGAAAGATAAAGAGTTGCTGAAACTTGCCGACGCAGTATTGAAAGTCGCATTGGCTCAGCCGAATGCCGGTACCACAGCCGACTGGCATGCAGCGCTGATGGACTTCGGTTCGGCTGTCTGTACGAAGGCAAATACGCAATATCAGATGTTTCCGCTTGCAAAAAATCGAATGAAGAAACAGGTAGTAGCGGTACAGGCAAAGAAAAAGAAAATAAAGAAACAAGAACCAGGCCGTTTCGTCGGTTCTGTTTTCATTCCCAATCGCATTTTTCGCGGTCGTATTGTGGAAACCCTGCGCGATGCGCATCGCGGAATGACGCTCGAGGATATCGGTTCCATCATCACGCTCGATTGGGCTGATGAGCATCAATCTTGGCTTGCATCATTACTCAGTGCTTTGGAAAAGGATGGCATGATCAAGAAATTCAGGAATGTCTATAAACTTCACGAATAAAAAACCCTCCGTTACTGGAGGGTTTTTTGATTCTGTGTGTATCGAATATTAAGAATTGTACGATGTTCCATTGATTGATGTTTCTGGATAATCAATCCACAATAATGGAGTAGCAGCAGAGAAATCCGTATCGATCCAGCGCAAATGGCTGCTTATTTCTCCAAATGCAGAAGCAGTGATGTCGGAGAAATTTGTAAGAGAAACTTGGAGTGTCGAAGTGAGAGAAGGTGACACTCTTGGATTAACAACGTTTGCTTCCAGAACGAATGTAGTGTCTGTTCCCTGGTCGATCTGCGTATTCATATCGGATACAGTCAGATTTGCGCACGTTACTGTAAATGTACCAACGGTAAAATTATTTGGCGTACAAACAGATTTGGTGGTTGGATCAGCTTTGTTATATATCTTGAAGCTACCAGAGCCGAGCAATACGTTCGTTGCATTCACGTTAAAGATAATGCCATCGAGTGTCCACTTGTTCAGTCCGTTCTTCGAATTACTGTTTGGTGCAGTTCTGAACTTAAATTGACCAATCGCTCTCTGAGTGCCAGATTGAATAGCCGTCCCGTTATCGTTTGGATCTGCATTGAAGATCGACATTACCTTAGACAGAACAACCTCATTCAATTTTCCGCTGATTTTCTGATCGGCGGTTGGCGTTGCTGTACCAATGAATACTTCTCCTTCGGCAAGAGAGTTTCCATTGTTTTGGGAAAGAGTGTTACTCGACAGAAATCCACGAGCACGAACTGGACTGATTGCAGAGGCAGGGTTGAGCGTGAGCGAGAAGCGGTGGCCGGAAACGGCGCCATCAACATCCGAACGGACGCGGGGACGAACAGAAATTGTCTGGTTCGCATTCTTGGCAACTGTCAAATCCTGATTGATCATGCGGGCACACATCGAGTTTGCAAGCACAGGATCGGATCCGCAGCCCGCAGCCGTTGCGACTGCAAAGGGAGTGGATGCTCCGATTTTGTACAATTCAAGACGCTCTACATCAGAGCCGAATGAATTTGCATTCGGGCCTTCGGCCGTAAAGACTAAGTTTGTGACATCAATATCTTCGAAGTCAGCATGAAACTGCAAACGCAAGATTTCGTCACCGAGTGTTCCGCCAAGCAATTGGCGCGATCGGACCGGTATTGCTGATTTTGTGACAAAAAGATTGCCCCGAGGAAAGTAAGAAGCACTTTTTACTTTAACCGGACTGTTGCTGAATAACTTTCCAGCCGAGTATGATGGTGAAGAAGTGGTGATAACAGATAAATTTTCTTTTGCAGGAGCGGCAAATGCGGATGCCTGGAAGGCGTTTACAAGAATGCCGGCTACAAGTGCCATTGACGCAAATCGTCCAAAACGAAATGACATAGAAAAAAAGTAAAATATAGAGGTAATGTACGTACACAACTCAAAGCGTGTTCGAAGACTGAAATATTACAACAAACCAATCAGTTAAATATAAATGATGTTATTTTGCGGTTTTTTTGCTACGATGCATATATGTCATCCTTCTCTCAAATGCGCGATATGTACCGTCTGCAGAAGCAGGCGAAACAGATCAAAAACCAGCTTAAAAACATCCATGTCGAAGCCGAAGCGTCGGGCGTGAAAGTCATCGTCTCGGCGGAACAGGAAATCATCAGCATTGCCATTGCCGACGATGTTCCGCGCGAGCAAATCGCCGTTCGTATGACGGACGCTCTCAATCGTGCCCTGAAGAAAGCGCAGATTGTTTCCGCAGAAAAAATGAAGGGTATTATGGGCGAAATGGGACTCGGCGGACCGGAGCAGAAAGCTGCATAATTTCTCTTCTCTATGATCAAACGACTGCTTCTTCTGGCCGGGTTCCTTGTGCTTGCGTGTGGCGTTTGGTTCTGGCAGGCGCTGAAACCAGTTTCAAAAGACTCGGCATCCGTCATTGTGACCATTCAAAAAGGAACGTCTGTTGCCGGCATAGCACGCACTCTCGCTGATCAACACCTCATTCGCTCCGCGAGTGCGTTTACGTGGTATGTCGGCTTTCGCAAGCTGCAGACGAAGCTGCAGGCAGGCGTGTACGAACTGAAGCCGAACCAGTCGGCGGAGGATATCCTTACCGCGCTTACAACCGGCAAAACCGACGATATTGCCATTACCATTCCCGAAGACAGAACGGTTGCCGATATTGATGATCTGCTGGCGGAAAAAGGCCTGGGTGAGCCGGGGGATTTTATCGCGTGTGCGTTCGATTGCGATTTTTCGGCATTTGCATTTGTACCGCAGAAAAATAGCGGGACTAGGCAAAACGGAATCGGCTCGAAAGTAGAAGGGTACCTGTTTCCCGATACCTACTTCGTTTCCAAGGGCGGTTACGATCCCAAGAAACTGATTGAGCGTATGCTTCAGGAATTCGACGCGCGCGTGGCGAAGGCGTATGCCCGTGATATACAGGAAAATCCGCAGCCATTTGCGAAAATAATCACTATGGCGTCGCTCATCGAGAAGGAGACGAGACATCAGGACGAACGAGCGGTGGTCTCGGGCATTCTGTGGAAGCGTTACAACGAGCGTCAGCTGCTCGGCGTGGACGCAACGGTCCGCTATTTTCTCCATAAGCCGACATCCGCCATCACAGCCAAAGATCTGGACACCGACTCGCCCTACAATACGCGCAAATCTGTCGGCCTGCCGCCAACCCCAATCGCCAACCCTGGCGAAGCATCCATCCTGGCTGCACTTCACCCTGAAAGCAGCGAGTACTGGTATTACTTGCACGACTCGCAGGGAAGGATTCACTACGCCCGCACGAACGACGAGCATAATGAAAACAGGCAGAGGTATTTGCGATAATACGATTTTTATTTGCGGGCACGCATCATTTTGACTATTTCTCCGGTTGTAGTATTGGCTAATTCGGAAATCTTGATTTTAAGCCCCCATTCCAAAAGAGAATCCAGCGATAAGACAAATTGATCTGATGATATCCGGAGCCCGCACAGTTCTTTACCTTTAAATTGAATGGAGGCAAAGACAAATGATGCATCTTCTTCAGTATCGCTGACCAAAATTCTGATTGGTAAATTTTTATGTTCAAATGCAATGCGCGGGTGGCGTCGTCCTTCTGCCAACGTTCCTCTGTTAGAAAAGCCTGATTGCTGTAAATAATGAGAAACCTTATGGAAAAGTCCGCTTTTTGCCTCTAATGTTGGCTGAATAGAGGCTTTTTTTGGCTCTGACAGCAAGACACTCATGCTAAGTTGCGTTATGCAATAAATTCAATAGTAAAGGAACTGTCGCATTGTAGCACCAAAGAATTTCTGGTATACTAACTTGATGCGAACACTCTATATTTCGTCTTCTGTATTTGCCTTTCTGGCCCTGGCCTTTGTGCCGCCAACCACTGGTGATTTTAAAGTGTATGCGGATCAGATCCGAACACCAGCTTCTACAACTGATGCCATTGTGAAAAACTGGGAAAATACGGCTTTTTTGATAGAAGCATGGGTATCGGACGTCACCAATCAGGCAATCGCCGGAAACGCGCCCATCGATTACGCAGTAAAAAAACTGGAGGATGCCCAGAGCCTGGCAACAACGTATAGCGCCACCGCACTCGAGGCGCTCAAAAATGCAAAAAGCTGGCGTGATATTGTGAAAGTGGAAGTCCAGCCGGACATCCGCAAGCAGTTTGAGATTGCCCAGTTTGCAGCCATCAAATCCGATCCGGAATCGTGTAAGTCAATTGCAATTACAGTGCTGGAAGAGCGCATAGTGGGTGGTAAAACTCTTAAAACACCATCCGCCGCTGACTTTATGGCGTACTGTCTGGCACGCGCCACACATGCCAAAGAAAAGTGTGAATCGATTGCTTCCGATATTGCTCTCCCACTTAAATCTCTATGTGAATCAGAGGTTGTTTCCCCGTCGCTTTCGAATGCGTAAAACAAATACGCATGATATTCTCTCGTAACTATGAAACACAAGCACAGACTGAAATTCGGCGTTATGGGATCGGCCAGCGGTCCGCAGATTGAAAACCCCATTGCACGCGACAAAGCGCGCGAGCTGGGGCGTGAAATCGCAAGGCGCGGCCATATTCTCATTAACGGCGCGTGTCCGGGCCTGCCGAACGATGCGATGCTCGCCGCCAAAGAAGCGGGAGGCATGACTATCGGCATTTCTCCGGCCTTTTCCGAATACGAGCATATCAACGAATATCTGTCGCCGCACGAGCATGACATCATCATGTTTACCGGCATGGGTTTTATGGAGCGTGACATCATCAACATCCGCTCCAGCGACGCCATTATCATCATCGGTGGCGGTATCGGTACGCTCAATGAATTCACCATTGCGTACGACGAAGGTCGTCCTGCCGGCATCATTACGAATTCCGGTGGTATCAGTAACTCCATTCCCTACATTGTCGAAGAACTATGTTTCAGGACGATGCCGCCGAATATGGTCTTTGATGATGACGTATCAAAGCTCCTCGATAAACTGGAAGTCGTCATCGAACAGTTCCCGCTGCCTATTCACGAAGACGGCCGTGTGAAGGATCAGAAGGAAATGGGATTGAGAGGATGAGGACGAATTACGAATTACGAATTACGAATTACGAATTACGAATTACGAATTACGAATGATTATTTATACAGAAAAAGCCGCAATGATCAATTGATCATTGAAATTCCTCATTCACGATACATACTTCATAATACTTTACTTAATCTTCCGTTTCTTTTTCCTATCCTCATTCTCGGTCGTTTTGGTGATCCAGCGGATCGGCGCACCTTCGAAGCCGAATGTTTCGCGGATGCGGTTATCCAAAAATCGTAGCTGAGTCACTCCGACATTCTTCGGATTTTTGACGAACAGGACAAATGTCGGCGGCACCTCGTTGGCCTGCGTGATGTACTTGCAGCGTGAAATTTCTCCGAGCGGCTGACCATACACAACACGGTCGAGCCAGCGCTTGAGTTCGCGCATGGGAATATGGCGCACAAGGTTGCGCTGCACCGCGTCCACCGTATCGAACAGTTTGACGATACCCACACGCGTTTTGGCCGAGACCGGCAGAATTTTGCCGAACTTGCAGAAACGCAGGGCGAACTCCACCTCGTCGATTTTCTCCTTCTTCTTTTCGGTATTCAGCAGATCGATTTTATTCAACAGAATGATGAACCCCTTGCCGCTATCCACACACAAGCTGGCAATACGCTTGTCCTGCTGGCTCATGTTTTCTGTTGCGTCCAATACCAAGACAGCAATGTCGGAATTCTCAAGAGCGGTAATCGTGCGCATCATGGCAAAGCGCTCCACTTCTTTTTCGGTTTTCGACTGACGACGGATACCGGCAGTATCCACAAGCACGTACGGACGACCTTCGTAGGTAATAGGGGTATCGGTTGCATCGCGCGTGGTCCCGGCAATATCGGAAACCAGCAGCGGCGACTTCTCGCGCTGTGGATCGGCCATCATGGCGTTGATGAGCGAGCTTTTCCCCACATTCGGCTTGCCGATAATGGCAATACGCGGCGCTTTCTTCTCTTCCTCTGTCGGCTTCTCTTCTTTGGCAAAGTGCAGTGCGAGCAATTTGTCTTCAATCGACTTCTGCAATTCACCAAAACCCATGCGGTGGAACGAACTGAGCGCGATAATGTCATCAGTTAAGCCCAGTGCGTAGTACGGGTTTTTGGCATCCTGCGCTTCACGCGGGTTATCCATCTTCGAGAGTACCAGAATAATCGGCACGTGCCTGCGCTTACGCTTGCGCAGCACGTCAATGATCCGGTGGTCATCTGTTGTCATTTCACTGTTGCCGTTCATCAGTAAAACAATCACGTCGGCAAATTGCAATGCCAGGAGCGATTGTTCGTACACATCTTCTTCAAACTCCTTATCGTCGGTGCCCGTACCCATTCCGCCTGTGTCCAGCAAGATATAGTCCACCTGATCGGTCTCGACCTTGTGGGAGATATGATCACGCGTGGTGCCGGCAATATCGCTCTCGATTGCCTTTCGCTGGCCGATGAAGCGGTTAAACAGCGTCGATTTGCCTGTATTCGGCTTGCCGATAATAGCGACAGTAGGGAGCTTGGACATGGCACGGCAGTGTAGCAGGCTTTTAGCCGCATTCCTATGCGATGTAGAGACAAGATGGAATACCTCTATCTACTATTTTCTCGCATCAGCGAAAGCGCTACCATACTTGCATGTCTACAATCTACGATCCAAAGGCTACTGAAGCCAAGTGGCAGAAGAAGTGGGAGGAGGCGAAAGCCTATACTATCGATCTCAATGCAGCCAAAAATCCCTATTATTCCATGGTGATGTTTCCGTATCCAAGCGGGGACAAGCTGCACATAGGACACTGGTATAACTTTGCGCCTGCCGATAGCCTGGCTCGTTTCATGCGCATGCAGGGAAAAGATGTCTTTGCGCCCATGGGTTTCGACGCATTCGGTCTTCCTGCCGAAAACTACGCTATCAAGACTGGCGTTCACCCCAATCAGTCCATCAAAGCCAATGTCCAGACGATGATCACGCAGCTCAAGCGCATCGGCACCATGTACGACTGGGACAAAATGGTGAATACCAGCCAGCCGGAATATTACCGCTGGACGCAATGGCTCTTCCTGCAGATGCACAAAAATAAACTGGCGTACCAGAAAGAGGGGAATGTGAACTACTGTTCGTCGTGCCAGACAGTCTTGGCAAATGAGCAGGTAGTCGAAGGCAAGTGCGAACGCTGTGGAACAGAAGTCGAGCAGAAAGCGCTCAAGCAGTGGTTCTGGCAGATAACCAAGTACGCGCAGAAAATGCTCGATGGCTTAGACAGCCTCAATTGGCCGGAAAAGACCAAGTTGATGCAGAAAAATTGGATTGGGCGCAGTGAGGGATCTGAGATAAATTTTACTGTAGCAGACATGCAGGTAGCCGGCGGTTTAAACCGCCGGCTACCGGATGTAGCAGAAAACCAGCGAACAGTTCATCTCACATTTTCTCCTTATAAAAGATCATCCTCATTTGAAGAAGAAAAAAATGCCTCAAAAATATTAAGGATAATTTATGATGTTGCACAAAGACATAAAATCATTATCCACGAAGCTGCAGCGATGCCAGAGCATATTCATTTACTCGTTAGCTTTGATCGTAATAGAGATCTCGCTGCGGATGTTGTGAAAAAATTAAAAGGTGCAAGTGCTCACGAGTATTTAAAGGATTTTGAAGATGATATTCATTTATGGGGAGAGGGATGCCATCATGAAAATATTGATTCGGTTGAACAATTTCAAAATACTCTTCAATACATTCAAAATAATCCCAGTGAAGCAGGTTTAGATTCTGCTGATAGAATCCTTTCAAAGCTTCCTTTGTCGATCACTGTCTTTACCACTCGCATTGATACATTATTCAGCGCCGCTTTTTTGGTTTTGGCACCAGAACATCCACTCGTCGATGCTCTCACGACAAAGGGGCAGACAAAGGCTATAGATGAATACAAGAAACTGACTGCCAAGAAAACAATGATGCAGCGAACCGATCTGGAGAAAGATAAGACAGGCGTTTTTACTGGAAGCTATGCGATTAATCCGGTCAATAACGAAAAAATACCGGTTTGGATTGCAGACTTCGTTATTGCGACATATGGCCATGGAGCCGTGTTTGGAGACGCTCATGATGAACGTGATTTTGTATTCGCTAAAAAATATGCGATTCCACTGAAAACAACCATTCGTCCTGTTGATGGCGATGAAAAGAAGGTAAAAAATTTGGAAGAATGTTTCTCGGATGACGGGATTTTATTTGATTCAGGTACATATTCCGGTCAGACATCTCAAGAAGCACGCAAAAATATTACTGATGATCTAGCTAAATCCATGCAAGCGAAATCGATCATCAACTATCGTCTGCGCGACTGGCTTGTGTCGCGCCAGCGTTACTGGGGAGCGCCGATTCCAATTGTGTACGATCCAGAGGGCAACGCGCATCCCATCCCCGAAAAGCATTTGCCGTGGCTCCTGCCGACGGACGTCGAATTCAAGCCGACCGGCAAATCGCCGCTCACGTATTCCAAGGAGTTCATCGAACGTACTGAAAATATTTTTGGTAAAGGCTGGCGTCCGGAATTCGATACGATGGATACGTTCGTCTGTTCGTCGTTCTATTATTTGCGCTACCTCATGGAAGGTCACGCAACTGAATTTGTAGACAAACAACTCGAAGAAAAGTGGATGCCTGTCGACATGTACATAGGTGGCCCGGAGCATGCCACCATGCATTTGATTTACGCCCGCTTCGTGATGATGGCGCTCAAGGATTTTGGCTTTGTGTCACACGACGAGCCATTTCAGCGCTTGGTGCATCAGGGTCTCATCACCAACAAAGGTGCCAAAATGAGCAAGAGTAAGGGCAATGTGGTGAGCCCCGACGCGTTTGTAGACGAATACGGCTCCGATGTCTTCCGCATGTTCCTCATGTTCATGGGTCCGTTTACCCAGGGCGGTGATTGGAATGATTTGGGGATCAAAGGAATCGATCGATTTGTAACCAGGATGTATCGTTTGTTTGCGGAAAAAATGGATGCAAAGGCAATAGACGATAAAGCTGTTATGGCAAAGCTGCATGAAACGATCAAAAAAGTGACTGAGCATATTGGTAATTTGCAGTTTAATACTGCGATTAGCAGTATGATGGAACTCCTCAATCTGATCGAAAAGCAGCCGTCTCTTTCCGTCGAATCCGCCAAAACAATTGCGTTATTACTGGGCCCGCTTGCGCCGCATTTGGCGGAAGAATTGTGGTCTCTCACCAAATCAACCGGCTTTGTCATCGATCAAAAATGGCCAAGTTACGATCCGGCAATACTGGTAACCGATACCATTACCGTCGTGGTGCAAATCAACGGTAAAGTGCGTGCGAGCCTTTCTGTTGCACCAGACATTTCTCAGGAAGAAGTTCTGGCTTTGGCAAAAGCGCAGGAAAACGTCCAAAAATATCTGGAAGGCAAGCCCCTCAAGAAAGAGATCTACGTGAAAGGAAAGCTTGTTAGTTTGGTTGTCTCGTCATTTTGAGTCGAATATCGTCAAATTGTACGAAATGAGACTAACCGTTCAATAAATTTTATAATATATTTATGTTTGTTTGTTATTGAAGCAAAAAATCAGATATAAATGGCAATCTAAAGCCAAAAACTGTAATAGTTGACCAATTACAATATTTGTTGTCTGTAACAAGGGCAGAAATGGCTATATATGGTATAATATTTAGATACACAAAAATGAAAAACAATCATGTCCTTCACGGCGCGGTAACTGCATCGCTGTTTGCGCTGAATATCGCTATCATTGCGGTTTTTCTTTTGACCAACACCTGGCATTCGTATCTGCGGGGAGAAATGCCGGTACAGGTTGCAGCCGTGATTGTGCCGGTACTGCTGGTGACATTACTTGTACTGGTTGTCGAATGGCGGGGTGTAGTCAATGCCGGGAAAATCGAGGAGGAATCACTGGCGTCTGTCGAACGCAATCATCCGTATCTTCCGCGGCTGCCGCAACGTGTGCTGACGGGAGTACTGAGTGTGGTGGCGGTAGTTGTCATGATACCGGTCATAACCAGAGCAACGGCATCGTCGGGCGAGCTGCTGCATATTTTTTCCGGTAGCGGCTCCGCATTGCAGTCGCAGCAGGATACGGGCGAGGCCAACGAAAAAACTGACGGATCTGGCGTTGCAGCAATCGGCTCAGGCTCCCGGCTTGCGTCTTCCGGCTCTCTTGTGACAGGAACCGGCGCAGTGGAGTCGGGAACAGGATTGCTGCTTGCTCCGATGACCGGCACAGGAAGCACAGAAGTATCCGATGCATCAGGCAGTGTCGGGTCTGCAGATGTGCCCGGCTCTTCCGACGGCACGCCGTCATCTGTCTTCAGTTCACAAGAGACATCAGCCGCTTTGGCGGAAAACACGGAAACAACCACCGCGGTTCTGACACTGGAGTCGCGCAATGGCGCCAGGGCGTTCGAGGCGTCCCAGAGCCCTTCATTCACGCTTGTTGAAACATCCATTCCGGCCAATGATCCGGCGGTGCGTCCGGATGGGACATTACACGACACCAGGGCACTGACCGAGATTGTGCGGTCGGTTGTTGACGGGCAGGACATCTTGCAGGCTACCGCCAAGGCAATTGTCGATCATGCTCAGGGCGAAATCGCCAAGCAGGTGACAGAGGACTCCGTCAGTGTGAATACGCTGAAAGAAACGCTGAGTGCCGGCGATGCCGCAGCGCCGCGTCTGGATCAGATGCAGGCAACCGTCCAGACGAATATCGATGCAAGTGATACTATTAAAACAGAAGTGTCTCAGGCTCTTGTCCGCGACAGCACTGTTCAACTGGCACTGGAAAAATTGTCGACTGAAGATGTAAAGCAGGCGATTGCCGAGAGTATTGCCGAAGACATAGTTGCGCAAATTTCGCAGAATGACACGTCGCCGGTTGTTATCGACGACGCAGCTATTTTCAAAGCGGCACAGGAGGCAAGTCCGCTGGCAATGCAGACAGCCGAAAAGTCTATTATCAACAGCATGAGCGAACATGACGACATGAAGCAGTTTATTGCAGGAGCTGTTGTGCACGCCGCTTCCGTGCAGCGTGACACGCCGTCTCTTGCCTGGTCGGACGATGAAGTCGCGTCCGGTTCAAAGACAAATATTAACCCGGTCATTTCGGTGAAACTTACAGGAAACAACGGTCAGGTGATATATCCGAATTATCATTTCAAGCGCGGCTCCGTGGTGCTGGTACTCGAACCGGAACAGGCGTTCACACCGGGTGTCTATACACTCGAGGTCGAAATAACCAATCCGTTCACCGGCGAAGTGACAACGCAGTCACAGGAATTTGCATGGGGCGTGCTGGCAATGAACCCGGATAAAGACCGCTACCATCCGGGTGAGACGGCTCACATTGCCATCGGCGTTCTAGATGACAACGGTGAGATGGTGTGTGATGCCGCCGTGCATTTGCACGTGGAAAGCCCGGACGGATCGAGCAGCGACATGCGGACTTCGGATGGTACGATGGTGAAAAATGCCGCCGCTTGCGCTACAAAAAATTCCGCACAGATCACTCCCGATTACACTGCATCCGTACAGCTCCCTGTGGCAGGAACGTACAAAATGACGCTTGAAGCGAGTACGCCCAACGGAACACGCAGCATTCAGTCCGATATTTTCGTTGCGCAGAGTCTTCCGTACGCTGTAGAGCGTGTGGCAGCCACCCGCCTCTTTCCCGTCGGATGGTCGCCGATGACGGTGAGCGTCCGTTTTGCCGACTCATTCCACGGCACGATCCGCGACATTCTGCCGGCAGGCTTCGTCATACGTCCGGCAGAGGATGCGGCAGTCGTCATGTCAGAAACAGGATCGAGTATTGCCTGGAGCGGTAACTGGAGCGCAGGGGAGACGGCTGTGTTTTCGTACGAATACGATGCACCGGATATTTCACCTCAATTCTATCTTGTCGGTCCGCTGCAAATGCAAAGCGAACAGGATGTGTGGCAGGAAACACGCAGCTGGCAGATCGCCAACGACGCGCCGTCCGGCACCATTACCGGCAAGGTATACAGCAACGAGGGCATTACGCCGCTTGCAGGCAAAACAGTCGCTGTTTCTCTCAACGGAGCGGCGGCGGCGGGAACGGCGGTGACAGACGCCGGCGGTCAATACACCATCTCAGGTCTGACATTTACGGGCGGAACAATTGTCTCTCTCTACCTGGACAACAACACAGAAAATGCCGTGACTGTTTCAACCGGTTCGGGGGGAGGTATGACAGGCATGACGTTATATCAGGATCAACTGATTATTCGCTCAGGAACCGGAGGAAACGCAACAATCACTTCCAGCATGCTCAACATAGCGGATAACAATACCGACGCGGATATTTCTACTATATATACCATTGGCACGCCAAGCTTACCTGTGACACTGGGAACGGGCAAAAAACTATATATCTGGACTGGTTCTACACTAAGTCTTGGAGGGAATTTTGTGGCCAATAAGGTTCACCTGGACGGATCATTCCGCCCCAATAACTCTTCACTTACCATCAAGACAGAATTCACCCAGTCCGGCGGCACGCTGTTTGGATCCAGCGCGGCGCAGACAATGGGTGATATCAGTATAGACAACGGTACCTTTATAGCGACATCCGGCACACTCACGAATTCCGGCTCATTTATTCACACTGCCGGAACGTTTACGCACAACAGCGGTACGATGTCGTTTACAGCTTCGCGAACGTCTTCGATCGATGTCCCGGCAACGGAAACATTCAACGGAATTGTCGTGAATACGGCGGTGAATGCGGTGACCCTACAAATCGGTACGGGAGATATCATTTCTGCAGTCGGCACTGCACAATTGCAAAACGGTAAGCTCAAAACTGGTACCATCAATCCGCAGAGAGCATTTACAATCAACTCTACATGGGATGGCGGCACACATTCCATCCTGTTTTCCGGAACGTCAAACCAGGCATGGAATGTCGGTGGAGTAACGTCGGACGCTTTTGTGACGGTGAACAAGTCTTCGGGAAAAGTGACACTGCTGGCCGGAAATGGCTACGCAACGAATACCGGTATTACTGTTCTGTCAGGCAGTTTTTCCATGCAGAATGCGTCGCTTACAATGGCAGGGGGGCTGTCTGTTGCTGCTGGGGCCACTATGGTGTCAACGGGATCCATTTTTATGGCTCCCAATAACAGCACGGCACTGATAAACTTCGCTGGCTCCGGTTATATTCTAAATGCGTCTTTGGCAGGAACGTCGGGAGGCAGGATCTCCTTACAAACCGGATCAGTGCTGCCGGTTCGCGGCACCCTTACGTTCGGCAATAATGGAATTATAAATGGGGGAGGATTGATAGATGTAAAGGGAAATATCGTCCAGTCGGGCGTAGGTGTGACAGGAAATGCGCCGGTTCGCCTGTCGGGAACCGGCACTCAGGTGATCAGAAAACTGTCGAGTGGTTCTTTCTCAAACGGATCGGTCACAATCGCCAAGCCCTCGGGAGAGGTGGTACTGTCCGGTTCTTTGCTGCTGAGCGGCGCAAGTCAAAAGCTCATTATGACAGGAGGAACGTTGAACCTAAACGGTAATACTCTCACGGTTGGCGATATATTTACAATTGGTACGGGCACCACGCTCAAGCTTAAAGGAACCGAAACAATTACCGGCGGGCCGGACTTTCTTCATCGCGGCTCGACTGTGTATTACACCGAGCCAAGCCAGACATTGCGACTGAAGAACTTTGTACCGAATTATCAGAATATTGTTCTCGGCTCGACCGGTTCGGCGGTATTCCGTCCAAGCAGGCAGGGAATGACCATGTCCGGAAATCTCACGATCAGCGGAGGCACGCTTCAGTTTGACGGAGGCCAGTCGCTCACGATTTCCGGTTCGTATGTTCGTACCGGCGGCACGCTTTCATCCGGTACAGGAACAATCAATATTCTGACACAGGGACAGACAAAAACCTGGAATGAGACGTCGTCGCTATACAATCTGAATATTGATGACGGACTCATCGGTTACTGGAAGTTTGATGAAGGGGTGGGAACAACAGCCAAGGACAGCAGTCGTTACGGTTACAACGGCACACTCACAAACGGTCCGACGTGGTCGGGATCCGGCTTATACTCCAGTAAATACCATAATCCAAAATCATTGCTGTTTGACGGAGTCAATGATTATGTGACTGTCGGAGACATGGAAGAGGTCGATAATGCGCAGCAGCTTTCCGTTTGTGCCTGGGTAAAGCACCTGTCTGACACGGCAGATCAGGGAATTGTGCACAAAAGGGCAACCTCCAGCCCCGGCATACTGCTCTTCCGCGATGATGTCGGCTTAACAGGTAAAACCGATATCTATACTTTCTACATAGAGGCGCCGGGACTGGTGTCAACCCGTGTCGACACTGCGACAAACAGCGCCACTGCCGGAATATGGCGTCATGTATGCGGTGTGTACAGGGCAAACAATGCATTGGGTTTGCAATTGTTTATAAACGGAACGGAGGCTGCCACGCCAGTAAGCACCATTGGCTTTTCGACCAACCTTAATGCCGGCTCTCAGCCGCTGCAAATTGGAACAAGAGACGGCAATCTCTCGCAGCACGGATTCATCGACGATGTCCGCATCTACAACCGTGCACTTTCGGCGTCGGAAATCTCTGCTCTGGCGGCAGGTAATCCGGCAACCGGATCAGGCAAACTTCTTCTGGCCAACAACCTGGATATAAACGGAAGTCTGGGAATCTACGGATCGACCCTCGATGTGTCCGCATCCAATTACTCTGTGAACATAGCTGGCAACGTGCAGAACTCCGGAGATTTTGTGAAACGCTCCGGAACCGTGACACTCGATGGAACATCGGCACAGACTGTTTCCGGTTCGACTCTCTGGAATAATTTGTCCAAGACGGTGCTGGCAGCTCAGACACTGTTTCTGGACTACACTTCGCGACAGTCGGCGTCCGGAGCATTGACTCTTCGCGGTGCGGTTTCCAACTTGCTTTCGCTACGATCCACCCGCTCGGGTTCAGGCGCACGGTTGCTGCTCGACGGAGACAGCGGCACGCAGACACTCGATTATCTGAATGTAAAAGACAGTAATGCGACAGGCGGACAATCACTTGTTTGTCTGACTGCGTCAGAAGGCTGTATCGATTCCGGCAACACAACGAACTGGACATTTGCGGCTGGCATCACTGGCACCGGCACGGTCAAAGGTCTGGTGTTCAATGATACAAACGGAAACGGAACAAAGAACGCCGGAGAAACAGGCGGACTGTCATCGGTGACTGTCACGCTCAGCGGCACCTCCGCAACCGGTGGCATTGTCAGTCGTAGCACGACTACCAATGCGAACGGTCAGTTCTTCTTCTCGGGTTCCACCATCAGCAATACGACCGGCTACACCGTTGCCGTAACAACCGGCACGCTTCCGGCCAATTATCTGCGCACACGTTTCAACTCGTCGGGCAGTAACGTCCTTGGAACCGGCGGGCTGATTAACGTGAATTTCGGGTATGTACAGACATCGACCGGTACGGGCCGCATCTTCATCGATGCCAATGACAACGGCATCGCTGACACGGGTGAATCACTCGGCATCAACGGCTCGACAGTCACGCTTACTGCCACATCAGCTACGGGCGGATTGATGGTGTTGAGCTCAACGACAGTAACGAACGGAAGATGGAGCTTCCTGAATCTGCCGCCGCTTACCGGCACGCTTGCCATAACCACCAGCACGATTCCATCCGGCTACCGCCCAACCGCTCTTACCAGCAGCGGCGTGAGCATTCTGCAGGGCGGCTCAACGCTGACGCAGAACTTCGGCTACTTCTGGTACGGCACACTGAGCGGTTCTGTGTTTATCGATTCCAATGCAAACGGCATTCGTGACGGCGGGGAGACCGGCGGATTCAGCGGCGCGACGATCACCGTGACGGGCACGACCGCGAGCGGCGGAGCATTGACTGCAGTGCAGCGCACAACATCGACGGGGGCGTTTTTCCTTACCCTTCCGCAAAGCAATACCAGCTATACGCTTGCACTCACTGCACCTGCGAATTACGTTATTACCACCGCTTCAAGTTTTAACCGGGCCATCGGCCTTGGGACCCATGCTCCGTCCAGTCTCTTTGGTATAAAGAGCATCACTGGCACCGGCACGGTCAAAGGTCTGGTGTTCAATGATACAAACGGAAACGGAACAAAGAACGCCGGAGAAACAGGCGGACTGTCATCGGTGACTGTCACGCTCAGCGGCACCTCCGCAACCGGTGGCATTGTCAGTCGTAGCACGACTACCAATGCGAACGGTCAGTTCTTCTTCTCGGGTTCCACCATCAGCAATACGACCGGCTACACCGTTGCCGTAACAACCGGCACGCTTCCGGCCAATTATCTGCGCACACGTTTCAACTCGTCGGGCAGTAACGTCCTTGGAACCGGCGGGCTGATTAACGTGAATTTCGGGTATGTACAGACATCGACCGGTACGGGCCGCATCTTCATCGATGCCAATGACAACGGCATCGCTGACACGGGTGAATCACTCGGCATCAACGGCTCGACAGTCACGCTTACTGCCACATCAGCTACGGGCGGATTGATGGTGTTGAGCTCAACGACAGTAACGAACGGAAGATGGAGCTTCCTGAATCTGCCGCCGCTTACCGGCACGCTTGCCATAACCACCAGCACGATTCCATCCGGCTACCGCCCAACCGCTCTTACCAGCAGCGGCGTGAGCATTCTGCAGGGCGGCTCAACGCTGACGCAGAACTTCGGCTACTTCTGGTACGGCACACTGAGCGGTTCTGTGTTTATCGATTCCAATGCAAACGGCATTCGTGACGGCGGGGAGACCGGCGGATTCAGCGGCGCGACGATCACCGTGACGGGCACGACCGCGAGCGGCGGAGCATTGACTGCAGTGCAGCGCACAACATCGACGGGGGCGTTTGCTGCGGCGTTGCCCCAAAGTACCGGAAACTACACGGTGAGCATCGATGTTCCAGTGCATTACAGGCTGACAACCCCGGGCAGTACCACCCGCTCGGTTGGTTTGGGGCTGCATGCAACATCAAGCGTGTTTGGAATACAGTATGTCAGTGGCACGGGTGTGGTGAAGGGCATGGTCTTTAGCGATGCCGATGGAGACGGCATACACGATGCTTCGGAACAGACCGGCTTTTCCGGCAGTACCATCAGCCTGACCGGATTGACGGCAACAGGCGCATCTGTCAATCGTACTGCAGTCAGCAATGCTCTCGGCAGATTCTTTTTCTCCGGTGCAGTGCTGAGCAACAGTGCCGGCTACACTGCGACGATTGCAGCAACACCGAGCGGCTACTTGCGCACACGCTTCAACTCGTCGGGCAGTAACGTCCTTGGAACCGGCGGCGTGGTAAATATTGAATTCGGCTATGTCCAGACCTCAACACTCAGCGGATCGTTGTACATTGATGCAAACTCTAATGCGATCCGAGACAGCGGCGAAAACGCCATCTTCTCCGGTGCAACGGTGACACTTACCGGTGTCACGGCAACAGGTGGCAGTATTCAGCTGACAACAACAACCAGCGCGACCGGCTCCTATCTGTTTACGGGGTTGCCGACGAGCAACGGCGGATTCCTGGTGGTTGCCACGCCGCCAACAGGCTACACGACCACATCCACCAACAGCCGTTCGGTTGTCGTCACAACGGGTGGCAGCAGAATGCATGAAGATTTCGGGTACGTTGTGCAGTCATCATCCAGCAGTTCTTCCAGCAGCGTCAGCAGCCAGACCTCGGCTGCCGGCACGCAAGAGGTCGTGACAAGCGGCGGTGGCAGGCGCATCAACACAGGCCCGACCATCCGCATTCCAGTCGAGCCAATCGAAAGTGGTGAAGCGGGTGCGGGCTCTTACTCGTCCGCCGCTTCTGCTCCGGCAGCGGTGGGCTCCGCAAGTTCTGCAAGCAGTGCGTCATCCATTCCCTGGGTGCGCATTCCTGTACGCCGGCCGGCGACTGAAACGGATGCGGCTACGCAATTGTCCGATCCGGTTGAATTTATGTATCAGCAGCAGGAAGAGAATGCACAGTCGGCCATCGTGAAACCTCTGGATGCGGCCGGCAGCATTGTTCAGGATATTTCGTCGGGCATTCTTCAGTCAGTGCAGGACGCAGCCTCAGGTTTCGGCGACACTATTGCAGACGCCGCTTCGCAAACCGCGCAGGTGATGACGACAGTATCTGCGAATGCCCGCAATACGGGCTTCAGGGCATTCACTTCCATTGTGGACAGTATTGCTTCGGTTGCGCGCGGATTAGATGCGTCTGCAACCACTGTGGTTGCCGGCGTGACACATGCCGCCGATTCGGTGCGTGCGGCGGGCCGCAGCATTGCTTCCGTATTTGATTCAGCAAAGAATACAGCTGCACACGGCGTTGCATTTGCCTACGTGTCCGCAGGCAGATTCACGTCTGAGGTATTGGCGGGAATCCAGGCCATTCCGGGTGGAGCCAATCGTCTGCTTTCCAAAGAAACCTTCGCCACTCCGGTACTCGACCGTCCGCTCCCTCCCAAAAAATATCAGACTGAAATCGCCAGAAAAAACGATACAACTGTTATTCGCGAGCTGAGTTTCAACATCATCAAGTCGTTCGGCGAGCCATATCGTCAGACGCCGGTTATTCTTTTTTCCACGCCTAAAATCGCCGTGACGGATAATGCCGGTAACGTGACATTCCATGATGTGGAAGTCGGAACGCATCACATTGAAGTGCATATCGATGACAAGACAGTTGAAACGAGGGAAGTGGTGGTGGAACCGCCGGCGAGTCTGCACATGGATGACAATGCATCAGTCAGCGTAAAATTGCCGCTTATTGAAATTAAGGTTGAGTCTGCGCAGCAGGCGGTGATGCATGGCAGTGCTCCTGCCAACATGCCATGGTACTGGATTGTGGTAATTCCGCTGCTTGTCAGCAATGGAGTCATGGGCTTTCTGCTTATTGTCCACAGACAGCGTCGGGTGCAGGAAGGGAAAATGCAGCGGTAAATCCGGAACGAACCTGTTGCAGGTGCGCGATGCCGTAGCCTGTTTGGGCAAAGAGCGTCTACCCGCAACGGTGTAAAACTGCTACTCTGGCGGCCAATGCCACACCCGTTTGACAGATATTCGGCTTTTACCGATGTTCCGGCACTCAAGCACTGGAGCGGTAAACCGCTACGCAAGAGTTTGCGTGTGAATATGCTGAAAAACACCGTCGAAGGTGTACGCAGTTGGGGAGAGAAAAAAGGCTGGCAGATGACGCCGGTTCCGTGGTGTCCCGAAGGTTTCTACATCGATCGCGTGGACCGCGCCGAAGCACTCGGCAAAGATTTATTGCATATTCTGGGTCATATTTATATTCAGGAGGCCGCCAGCATGCTGCCGGTTGCACTCCTCAATCCGCAGCCTGGCGAAGCGGTACTCGACATGAGTGCGGCGCCCGGCAGCAAGACCACACAGATTGCGTCCGCAATGCAGGGCAGGGGAGTGATTGTCGCCAACGATGTGCAGGAAAAGCGCATCTGGGCGCTGAGTTCCAATCTTCAGCGTTCGAGTGTTCTGAATGTCATGATCACACGCCATGTCGGTCAGTGGTTTGCCAAAAACATGACAGGAAGGTTCGATCGCGTTCTCTGCGATGCTCCGTGTACGGCACAGGGGACCGTGCGCAAAGATTCGGACGCACTCAGCTACTGCTCTGCCGACAATACGGACAAGATGTGCAAGATTCAGAAAGAACTCCTCGAATCCGCCATTCACTCCACCAAAATCGGCGGCACAATTGTCTACTCCACCTGCACACTCACACCGGAAGAAAATGAAGGAGTGGTGATGGAAATGCTGAGGCGCTTTCCGGATCAGATTGAGGTAGTCGATCCGAGAGAGGAGGACTTAGAACTTGGGGGTTGGGACATGGGAAAGGCGATTGAGGATTCACATCTCGTGCAGAAATTGATTGATCCAGAAAGAAAAAATCTTCTTCCTTGCCTCCGTCTCTGGCCACAAACCTACGATACAGAAGGCTTTTTCTCCGTGCTGATCCGCAAAACGGCAACTACCAAAGACCGCGTTGTCCTGCCAATGCCGCAGACATTTCAGAAGACAATTCTTCCGGGCTCCAGGCAGAAAGCATTTCGCAATTCAGTGGAAGATTGGTTCGGTTCTTCGTTTGTGCGGGAAGACGAATTATTGTTTCAAAATAAAGAAAGCATGCTGATTACCACAAATGCGATTGCCGATTTCGCCATGCCGTCGGGTCCGTACTTGGTTGGCATGCCATTCGGTCGCGATGCCGGCGATATGATTGTCCGTGTCTCGCAGGAAATTCTCACGCTGCGTGGAAGAGAGGCTACGAAACAAGTGGTGAATCTGGATCACGATGAAATGAAAGCGATGCTGCGCGGCCAGAATATCGAACCGAAGAATTCGACTGCAGAAAATGGTGATATCATTCTGTGTCTCGATGGCATACCGCTTTGTCGGGGAGTGCTTAAAGATGGAAAGGTTCTCAATCGGCTGCCGAGAGAGATAGTGCAAATGTACGCATAAGAGAGGATTATAAGGAATCAGACGATGCAGAAGAGCCAGAGGATTTATGGAAAATAATCCACTAATTTTCTCGAAAAAAAGCAAAAAGATCGTCTGCATCCTCTGGTTCTTCTGGTTCCTCTTTTTCATCTCCTCGTGCTATACTCTTTACCCCCATGGATATTCGCGACGAGATCAAAACCCGGCTCCCCATCGATCAGCTGGTCGCACAGTATTGTCAGCTGCAGAAGAAAGGCCGGAATTTCGTGTGTGTGTGCCCCTTTCATAACGATACAAAGCCAAGCTTTGTCGTCTCGCCGGACAAGGGAATCGGTTATTGTTTTGCCTGCAATACCGGCGGCGATATCTTCAGTTTTTTCCAGAAGATCGAGAACGTCGATTTCCCAACGGCACTCAAACAACTTGCTGAAAAAGTAGGAGTACAACTGCCGGCAAAAACGGCGTATGTGCCAGCCGAAGCGCCCGATGTAAAAGAGCGACTACGCGCGTGCCTCGATGCTGCTTGTACGTTTTTTCAGCAAACGCTCAAGGCATCGGAAAGCTCGATGAAGTACTTAACCGATCGTGGCATTACCGAACACGATCTTGCAACGTTTCGCATCGGCTATGCCCCGGATTCTTTTTCGGCAACCTACGATCATTTACTCAAAGCAGGCTTCAGTCGCAGCGAAATTGTCACGGCCGGACTCGGTGTCCAAAAAGAATTATCGGAGGAGCGCATCTACGACCGCTTTCGCGAACGCATCATGTTCCCCATCATGAACGTCTACGGTCAAATAATCGGCTTTGGTGGCCGCACACTCAAGGCAAATGATGACGCCAAGTATTTAAACTCGCCCGAAAGTCCGCTGTATCATAAATCCTCCGTTTTATTCGGATTGTTTCAGGCCAAAGAGGAAATGCGCAAGCAGCGTAAAGTCGTGCTCGTCGAAGGGTATTTCGATGTTGTGGCAGCGCACAGAGCTGGCATCGTCAATGCTGTTGCCGTCTGTGGAACGGCATTAACCGATGATCACGTGAAACTCCTCAAGCGCTACGCCGATACAGTTGTCTTATGTTTGGATCAAGATAGAGCTGGCAAAGCAGCGGCCGAAAAAGCATTTCAGCTCCTCAGTCGTCAGCAAGTAAGCGTTCAAGCCGTCGCAATTCCGGCCAAAGACCCGGATGAAATGGTGCTGAAAGATGCAGCTGGTTTTCAGAAAGTTGTGTCCGAATGCAACGATCCGTATCTCGATGGATTACTTGCGCAGCTGGCACTCGACAAAACCGTCTTTGAGCCGTCGGGCCGACATATTATTGCCGATACGTTGTTTCCACTTTTCAACTCACTTGGCAGTTCCATAGAGCTACGTGCGTACATGGAAAAAGCATCGCGCTTGTTCAGAATTATCGAAAGTGAACTGAGCGCCGATTTTTACCGCTGGCGCAATGCATCGCACACCGCTCCCAAAACAGCTCCGGCTCCACTCGAGCAATCACCGTTTTCGCGCTACGAATTGTGCATCGGCATCGCACTGAATTATCCGATGCATGGAGCTTTACTGACAGAACTGATTCCAGACGAACGACCCGAGTGGGAAGCCGTGCGTAATTTCGTATCCGCTTACATACAACCAAAGGGCAACGCGCAGAAAATCATTGCAGCCATCGATGCATCAACCGAAATGAAACATCAAATGCAGGTATTGGCTTTGTACTGCGAAGAAAACTTTGGTCATTGGTCAGAAGATTTGGCGAAAAAAGAACTCAAGAAAATGTGTACTGGCGCTAACAAAGATGCCATTCTCAAGAAGCAATCGGACATCATCATCCGCATGAAATCGGCACGAAGTAGCGGCAAGCTGGAAGACGAAGCCGGGTTACTTTCGGAGTATCAATCGGTTCTTCAATTAGCTAAAAAAATGTCGAGTGCGGATGTGATGGTAGAATAATGATAATTCTTTTCTGTTTCGAGTATGCGCTTTTCATGTAAAACAATTATTCTTTTTTCACTACAAGCACTTCTTTTGGCGGCATGTCACAAAGTTGAAACAGTTCAACAGCCAGATCAATTAAGCAGCTCGTTTATTTCCGTTAATTCATCTTCTTCAGTAAGTTCGTCTATCAGTTCATCATTTGAGTTGATTGAAAATCCACCTCGTACCGAATCGGATCTCGGCGGTCCCGAAATTTCTTCTTTTACGAACGAGCCTCTATCTGTCAATTTTAATGACTTGTCAGTTATTATCAGAAAAAAGAAAGTGCCAATTATTGAAACAGCTCTCTACGAAACAATTGATGTCGCTCAAATGATCGCAAGCAGCAAGCCAAATGACTGTAGCGTGATACATGAATCGGCAGATTTTTATAAGAAAATGAGCGATCTTTATCAAAAGCAAAATGTGAATGCGTTTATATACAGAATTAATAGTAAAGCCAGCATAAACAGCAAATATAATAATGGTCAGGAACTTGAATATGCCGAATTCATTGTTTATCCAAACCTCATACACGAAACTGACGCAAAAAAGGCACTATTCGATTTTACCGATGTAGGCTGCAATAATCCCTATAATCCAATACCAGATTATTCTTTGGCTTTAAACAGCAAATGGTTTGCCTATGGAAGTACATTTTGTAATTCGTTTGACTATCTTGACCAAGAGCTCTGTAAAAAAATTAATGATGCTTTTAAAACAACATTGGTACTACGATGAAAACTGACAGAAATCATCTCTATTTCCGTCTAAAGCTGTATTGCAAGCCATTTTGAAGGTCGTAAAATCCTCTGCTACACTCGAAAGTCGATGAAACTCTCCAAAACCTGTAACCTTTGGCTTTTGGGCGTCGTTCTCTCCTTGTAATTGGTCCAAATCCTCTCTATATTCTCTCTACCTTATGGCATCTCATCCACGAAGTTTCATTCATCAACCGACAGACGACGATCTCAAGGCTTTTCCTGACGAGATAAAACACCTCGTCAAAAAGGGCCGCGAGCAGCGCTACGTCACGCATCAGGAACTGCTCAAAGCCATTCCGAATGCTGAAGAGGACATCGATCTGCTCGACGAGGTGTATACACTCTTCGTCGATCTGGGTATCGAGGTGATCGATGTGAAAGATACGCTTATCTGGCAGCGCAAGGCGAACGAGAATCAAGTGACACAAGAGCAAGACAGCGAATCCTCCAGCGGAGCCATTACGGCATCCGACAGTGATGATGAATCTCTGGAAGTGGTGGCGACAGCCGGTATCGGCATCAAAGAGAAAATTTCGGCTGCCGACAAAGACAAGAAAAAGAAGAAGGAACGCGAAGTCGATTTGCTGGAAATCAGCAACGACTCCGTACGCATGTATCTTTCCGAAATCGGTCGCGTGCCGCTCATCGACGCACGCAAGGAAGTGGAGCTTGCTCGCCGCATTCGCAAGGGCGACGCTAGCGCCAAGCAGCAGCTGGCCGAAGCCAACCTGCGCTTGGTTGTGAGTATTGCCAAGAAATACATTGGTCGCGGACTGTCGTTCCTCGATCTCATTCAGGAAGGAAATATCGGTCTGTTCCGCGCGGTCGAAAAGTTCGATCCGGAACGTGGCTTCAAATTCTCCACGTACGCTACGTGGTGGATCCGTCAGGCCATTACGCGCGCCATTGCAGACCAAGCTCGCACTATCCGCATTCCAGTGCACATGGTCGAAACGATCAACAAGCTGACTCACACACAGCGCCGTTTGGTACAGGAACTCGGTCGCGAACCAACTGTCGAAGAACTCGCTGTTGAAATGGAAATGGATATCAAGAAAGTGCGTCATATCCAGAAAATCAGTCAGGATATCATCTCGCTCGAAGCCCCCGTCGGTTCCGAGGAAGACAGCAAGCTCGGTGACTTCATCGAGGACGAAGAGGCGGTGAATCCGTTCGATGCCACCAACCGCCAGCTGCGCAAGGAGAACGTGCACGCGATGCTTGAGTACTTAACTCCGCGTGAGCGCAAGATCGTCGAAATGCGCTTCGGTCTCAAGGATGGCATTGGCCACACACTCGAGGAAGTGGGCAAGGAATTCAACGTCACACGCGAACGCATCCGCCAGATCGAAGCCAAGGTCCTGCAGAAACTGCGCGATCATCCTCGCTCAGCCTGTATTCGCGAGCACGGCACCGGCAAAACGCAGGCCTTTACACTCCCATCATTTGTTTCCGGCAACCTCTGTCCGGAATGCCGCAAGGGCAATCTTGTCGAAATCCATCAGGGCGGCAAAACGTTCCACAAGTGTGACCGTTGTGCGTATACCATGGAGGATATGAGAACACGGTGAGAAGGGCGAAGATCAAAATTCTAAATTCTAGACAATGACGAATTTCGAATTTTAAAAATTAATATTTGTCTCGGATTTGGTTCTTTGATCATCGTATTTCTATAGTTTCAAAAAAAAGAAGAAAATGGTGTACTCTCATACACCCTCTGCTATACTCCGCCCATGTCCACTTTCGATACTCAATTCGCCCGTCTAAACCCGGCACAAAAAAAAGCGGTTGAAACCATCGAAGGGCCGGTGATGGTGGTGGCAGGTCCTGGAACCGGAAAAACACAAGTAGTGTCCATGCGTGTGGCTAACATCCTCAAACGCACACAAATGAAGCCGTACAATATTCTGTGTCTCACATTTTCGGTGAGCGGAGCGACAGCTATGCGCGAACGACTGCGTAGTTTGATTGGCCCGGATGCCTACGGCGTGAACGTTTCTACTATTCACGGTTTCTGTAATACGGTTCTGCAATCCCATCCGGAAGTCTTCAACGACTTCGCGCAGATCAATCACGTCACGCAGGTACAGCAGTATCAGTTGATGAATGAGCTGATCGACAAACTGCCTGTGTCGGCGGCAATTGTCAGTCCTAAAAATCGCTACGATCGAACAGGAAATATTTTATCAAGAGTAAGCCAAATAAAGCGCGAAGGTATTTCGGTTGATCAGCTACAAAAAGTAGCCAAACAGTATCGAGAAGAAATGGAAACTAAAAGCAAGCCACACACCAAAACGCATCAGCGCAATCTTCGAATGGCCAAGCAGTACGAAGAATTTGTCGGGCTATTCATTGCGTATCAGCAACTTCTGAAAGAGAAAAATGTCTACGACTTCGACGACATGTTACTCTTCGTCATCAATGCCCTGCGCGAGGAAGAGTGGCTCCTTGCGAGCCTGCAAGAGCGCTACCAGTACATTCTGGTTGATGAGTATCAAGATACCAACGGCGCGCAGAATATGCTGCTGCAACTACTCACCACACCACCGGAAGGATCGGGGTTGATTCCCAATATTTTCGTGGTTGGCGACGACGATCAAGCAATTTACCGGTTCCAAGGCGCCAATGTTGAAGGAATGTTGCAATTTACGCGTCGTTTTCCAAATCTTCCAATTATCACGCTCGATACGAGTTACCGCTCTACTCAGGCAATTTTAGACGCTGCTGGCTTGCTGATTGAGCACAATACCGACCGCTTAGTTGGCAAAGTCGATGGTGTTGAAAAGAATATCCACTCAGGATTAGTACCGCCCGACGGTGTGTCTCCGGTGCTTATTCGACCTGTTTCCGACGCAGTGGAGCCACTTGCCA